>CAZMVQ010000042.1:0-8171 GCA_964569865.1 uncultured Devosia sp. | reverse complement strand
CAGGTTTTTATCATCCATGAGGTATTTTACTATTCTGTTTTCATGCATTTGGACTTTTGGTGCACTTGCGGCCCCGGTTTCTGTTGTCGCACAATATGTAATCAGCGTTGGTGGCACCATTATTGCCCGTGCCGATATTGACCTGAGGGATAATGGCAGCTCCTACACAATGGATATGAGTGCAAAAATTTCCGGCTTGGGAAATCTGGTAGCCAGCGGATCCGCTGCCATAAATATCTCTGGAACTTCAACAAACACCACTCTTTTTGGCGATGAGTTCACTCTGCAAACCGATTCTCCCCAAGGTAGCGCAAAAGTAACCGTTAATTTTATTGGACGCAATGTGGCAGCTTTTTTTTCAGAACCCCCACAACCTCCCCGCCTGGACCAGATACCTTTGCAGCGCTCTCAACTGAGAAATGTCAACGATATGCTCAGCGCCTTTATTATAAAGTCTTCTCACCTTAGTGCACAAATCTGCGATCGCACCCTCAATATATTTACCGGCGTGGAGCGTTTTGATCTGAAGCTGAGCTATGCTGCTGCCGAAAATGCCACCTCGGCGCGCACCGGCTATCAGGGGCCGGTTATATTGTGCCAGCTCAATTACCTTCCCATATCCGGCCATTATGCCAGTTCAGAAATCACCAATTACCTGCAAGGGTCTGAGCGCATATTGATCTGGTATGCACCGGTTACAGGTTCTGATATTTTTATTCCCTACCGGGTTTTGATCGGCACCACCTTTGGCGACCTGTCTATGGTTTTGACCGGACTGAATAAATAAAGCCATTTGAAATGGTTTTTTGCCAGCTGTCAGAATGATAGCCGTTTCACAAATCATAAAATTGTTTGTCCCTGATTGAAACGTCAAGCAATTTGTGTAAAAAAATCACCTCCCTTAAACCCCATATCCCCTTCAAAGCTATGGTTAATTCAAAAGTAAATTTGGCAACATCAAATTAATGTTGCATTTACATTTCGGCGCATTTGGCTCAAATTTACTCTTTTTTAATAAAGGTAAACGCAAAACACCGATTTTTCTCTCTTTCAACCGGAAAAAATTCAATTTAGAGGGTTTTCTTGGTTTCGCCACCAGATAAGGTATAGAACAGACTAGGAACAACGCCAAAGTGGCGATTCGGACCTTATTTGTTCCTAGTTCGTACTGTTAATTAAAAAACTCTGGGATATTTCTCTTTTTTGTATCACTTTGATGCATGTTCGAATGATAAGGTTCAGCGATTTTTCGCAGATGCAAAATTTTTCCTCAAAATCTTCTGTTGGCCCAAATTTTTCTGGTCAGGGATTGATCAGCCCCAACCAGAATGTCAAAGCGGTGCTGGGACCAACCAACACCGGCAAGACCCATTATGCGATTGAGCGCATGTTGGCCTATTCGAACGGTATTATCGGCCTTCCCCTGCGTTTGCTGGCACGAGAGGTATATGAAAAAATTTGCCAGCGCGTCGGCTCCCATTCAGTTGCTCTGATCACCGGAGAAGAGCGCATAATCCCCAAAAAAGCCCGCTATTGGATCGCAACCGTTGAGGCCATGCCACAGGATATCCCCAGCGAATTTATTGCCATTGATGAAATCCAGATGGCTTCGGATTTCGATCGCGGCCATATTTTTACCCAGAGAATTCTTTCAATGCGCGGCAGAAGCGAAACCCTGCTGCTTGGTGCTGCCACTATGGGCCCGATTCTAAAATCCCTGCTGGGACCGATTGAAATAATTGAGAGGCCCCGGCTTTCGCAACTGCAATATGCCGGTTCTAAAAAAATCACCCGCGTACCACCCAGAACCGCAATCATCGCCTTTTCCGCCAGTGAGGTTTATGCAATTGCCGAACTGGTTCGCCGTCAAAGGGGGGGCGCGGCAATTGTTATGGGTGCCCTCTCGCCCCGTACCAGAAACGCTCAGGTTGAAATGTATCAGAACGGTGATGTGGATATTCTGGTTGCCACCGATGCCATTGGCATGGGCTTAAACCTCGATATCGAGCATGTGGCCTTTTCTTCTGATCATAAATTTGACGGTCGCCAGACCCGCCCGTTAACACCGGCAGAAATGGGCCAGATTGCCGGTAGAGCCGGGCGGCATCTTAATGATGGCACCTTTGGAGTAACCGGCCACGCCGCACCTCTGGAAAATGAAATGGTCGAGCGTCTGCACAATCATGATTTTGATGCGGTAAAAATTTTGCAATGGCGCAATCCAAAACTCGATTTTTCATCTGTTGCAGCTTTGCTCAACTCCCTTGATATGACCCCCGATAATAAAAAACTTACCCGTGTCCCCACAAATACCGATCAAAAAGCTCTCGAGAATTTAAGGCATAACGGGGTGAGCGATCTGGCCAAGGGCCAAAAACAGGTGGAATTATTGTGGGAATGTTGCCAAATTCCTGATTTTCCCAATATTTCGCCCAATCAGCATGCTCAGATGGTAACCAGCGTATTTACCGATATGATAAGCTGTGCAACAATCTCTAAGCGCTGGTTTGCTGAGCAGGTAAATTTTTGCGATAACATAACCGGCGATATCGACGCATTGTCCAATCGGATCAAGCAGATCAGAACCTGGACATTCATCGCCAACAAAAAAGACTGGCTTAACGAACAAGAATATTGGCAACATAAAACCCGTGATATAGAAAATCGTCTAAGCGATGCTCTGCACGAACGCCTGATGCGGCGCTTTGTGGACAAACGCACTTCCATTTTAATCCGTCACTTAAAAGACAAGCAAATGAGCGAACCTGAAATCAACTCCAAAGGCGAAATTCTTATTGAGGGGCATTTAATTGGCTCGATCGAAGGTTTTCGTTTCAAACTGGCAAAATCCGATACTGAAAACGATAACAAAAGCGCGCGCTCTGCCGCCGCCAGCGCTATCGCGCCGCAAATTTTGCATAGGGCAAGAACCCTGATTGCCACCCCCAATGATAAAATCGTTCTTACTTCGGATGGATTTTTGCGCTGGAAAGGGGAAATTGTCGCCGAACTGGCCGAGGGAGATGAAATATTTTCACCCAGAATATTAGTGTTGGCCGACGAAAGTCTCAACGGTAAAGAGCTGGAACAAGTGGAGGACCGGCTAAATCTTTGGATGCGCCACACCATCAATACCCAGCTTGAACAAATTCTAGCCCTGCGCGATCCTTTAGACCTTGAGGGCGGTGCAAGGGGCATTGCTTTTCAGCTTTCAGAAAATTTGGGGATTTTACCCCGCGCAAAAGTTGCAGCAGAAATTAAAGCCCTGGAGCAAGAAGAGCGGGCAAAATTGCGCAAATATGGTGTGCGTTTTGGTGCCTATCACATCTATCTGCCACTAACCCTAAAACCCGCCCCCCGTGAACTGGCGCTGATTTTGTTTGCGCTGAAAAACGGCGGTTTGCGCCAGCCGGGAGTATCCGATATTCCCGCCATTACTCTTTCCGGACGCACCTCGTTTGCCATCGACCGGCAAGTAAACAAGGCCCTTTATGAAATTGCCGGTTTCAAAGTTGCTGACCGGCGCGCTGTTCGGGTGGATATTCTTGAAAGGCTTGCCGATTTAATTCGTCCCCTGATAAGTTTTGACCCTGCCCGCCATCACGGCACCCCGCCGGAAGGAGCAGCAAAACGCAACGGATTTCAGGTTACCGTGCAAATGACTTCCCTGCTTGGTTGCGCTGGCGAGGATTTTGCTTCCATTCTAAAATCCCTGGGTTATCGGATTGAGAGAACCAAAATCGAGCCTGAGAAATCTGACGATGCCAAAAGTACCGACAATGGTTCAGATCATCCAGCAGACGACAAAGCCGAAGCCGAAAAAGAAGAAGATGCCAAAAGTGACGACAATGCTGATCTTGCAAAACTTGATGGAGTTGATGTTCCCCCGACTAAGGAAAAACCAGAGGAAGATCTAGAGCAACTTGCAAAACTCGATGGTGTTAAAACTGCCAACGAGCAAGAACCAAAAACAGAACAAGCGGCCACTTCAGAACAAGAGGCTAAAACGCCAGCAGAACCTGAATTTCTTGAAATCTGGTTTCCCGTTTCAAGGCGACCGCAAAATTTCAACCAGAATAAATCCGGCTCACAATCTGCAAAAAATTCGGGCAATGCCCGGCCCGGCGGAAAAGCTAACAATAAAAAACCCGGAAACAATTTCACCAACTCCGGCAACAAATCCCATTTACACAAGTCCTCTGCACACAAGTCATCTGCAAACAAGCGCCCTGCTCCAAAAAGAAAAGAAAAACCCATAGACCCGGATTCACCCTTTGCAGCCCTTGCTGTCCTTAAACTGAAAGACCCCAAAAAATAGCAAAATCAACGCCCAAAAATCCAACGATAGAATCAGCACAAGCCATCCAAAACCAGCGGCTGGACAAATGGTTGTATTTTTGTCGGATAGTCAAATCCCGCTCTTTGGCTCAAACATTGATCAAAGGTGGTGGCGTAAGAATTGATGGGGCGCGAGTAGTTAAAACCAGCGCTTTGATTTCTGCCTCAAATGTCTTGACCATTGCCTATGCAGACCAGATAAAAATCCTGCGCTTTATATTACCGGGGATCAAGCGAGGCCCGGCGATTGAAGCCCAGCTGCTATATGAGGATCTTTCACCTCCCAAAATCTCCGGCAAAACCAAAAAAAACGATATGAATGCCACGGCGGTACGCGAACCGGGCAGCGGGCGTCCAACCAAAAAACAACGCAGGCAAACCGATCGCCTAAAGCCGGAGTAGCTTGAAAGACCAGCCCTAAATATCCGGCAATGTTTGGCAAAAAATATCATCAGCCCAAGCCGAAGGAGATTGTTTTTTCTCTTAAGCGCAAACGGGTTGAGTTTAATCCAGAAAAAAGTTAGCTAGCAGCAACTTATTTTTTTATACAACTACAAAACCCTCTTTTTCTCAGGCAGTTTTATGACCTATATCGTTTCGGACAATTGCATAAAGTGCAAATATACAGACTGCGTTGAAGTCTGCCCGGTGGATTGTTTTTATGAGGGCGAAAACATGCTGGTCATTCACCCGGATGAATGTATTGACTGTGGTGTTTGCGAACCTGAATGCCCGATAGAAGCTATTAGCGCTGATACGGAAGCAGGGGTCGAAAAATGGCTGGAGATTAACGCCAAATACGCCTCGATCTGGCCCAACATCACCCAACAGGCAAAACCAATGCCTGATGCGGAAAAATTTGACGGTGAAAAAGGCAAATTTGAAAAATACTTCTCAGAAAAGCCCGGCGAAGGCGACTAGAGCCTATTCTAAGTTTTAGTTTCAACAGCCCCCTGTTACGAGCGCTTTCAAATCAAAAAAATTGCTCATTGTTGCCAAAAAACCACGGTTTTTGATTTTTTGTCGCAATTGTGTTATGCTGCATAAATCAAGCCCAGCAATTAACCCAAACAATAGATGGCAATAGGTAACAATTTTAAACTGTATTTTTAACCCCGGTGCCACAAAAGTTGCACTTTTTGAAAAACCCCGAAAAAGCATGAAGAACCTGCAAGGCTGATCTTGGCCAACCAGTGAAACTGCTTGCGGCAAAAATCATTTCGACCTTTCTTTAAAACCGGGTTCGAAATAAAAAGTCCTATCCGTTTTGATAGTGACTTTAAACAGCGTCAAACAGGAGTATGCCAGATGGCAGCTAAAAAAATTATGCAACGCGCAGGCTTTAAGACCAATGAATTTGTGGTCTATCCAGCCCATGGCGTTGGCCAGATTACATCCATTGAAGAGCAGGAAATTGCCGACCATTTAATGGAATTGTTTGTCATAAATTTTGAACAGGACAAACTCACTCTGCGTGTACCGGTCAACAAGGTGAAAAGCGTTAACATGCGCAAACTGGCCAGCGACGATCATGTTGCACGCGCCTTAAAAACCGTAACCGGCCGGGCACGGGTCAAACGCACCATGTGGAGCCGTCGCGCTCAGGAATATGAAGCCAAAATCAACTCCGGCGATCTGGATTATATCTCAGAAGTCGTGCGCGATCTTTATCGATCCGAGGATCAGCCCGAGCAATCATATTCAGAACGGCAATTGTTTGAACAAGCCATGGACCGCATGTCCCGCGAAATTTCTGTAGTTAGAAAAATCACCCTGACCGAAGGCGAACAGGTAATTCTTAAGGAATTGGCAAAAAGCCCACGCCGGGGTGCCAATGCTGAAGCAGCTGCCTCAACTACAGAAGAAACTAAAGAAACTACAGAAAACAAAGAAGCCAGCACCAAAAGCTCAGAAGCCGCCGCTTAAACTAACGCTGCTTATAGCTTGGCTTAAAACAATCAAATGCCCTGTTTTGAAATCCTCAAAACGGGGCATTTTTTTAATGGGATACGAAAAAACCCCGGTCTATCTAACCGTAACAATTTTATAAAACTGCCCCGCTTGCACATCATCACCCGCAAACAGATTGTTGATCAGAAAAAACAACGTCTCTCCATCCGGCAACATTCGCATGCGAGCCGCAAGTGCATCCGCATTATCCCCGGCACGCGCCCGCACCAGATCAACTTTCACCTCGCGAATTTTGCCCAAGTCATTGCCATTGCTGGCCCTGAAACTTTTAATGGTTTGCAATGCGGCTGAAGAAAACGCCTCGGTTTGGTTGCGAGAAGCAAAAATAAACCGGTACACTTCTCCTTCAAACCTCAATGCGGTTACCCGAAATACCCAATCATCGGTTTTAGCTGATCCGGAAGCCATTTCCACACCATTATAACTCTCGGCCCTGACGGTTTCAGGCTGCAAGCCTGCAATCCATCCCGATTTCAAATATTCTTGCAAATCCATATCCGCTGGAACGCTGGCACTATCAAAACGCACAGCTTCTCCGTCTCCGGCAACGCCAACCACCGCATCCCTGGAGTTCTGCAAAGTATATCGCGCTGGCACCGAAAAGGTGAATTTCAATTGCGGGTGAATAAACTGAGCCCCCACAATTGCCCCCTGTTCAGGACTATCACCAAATGCCAACCCCCTGATGGCCAGCAAATACCCATCCCTGTCATTTTGCACAACTTCTGGTCCGTTGATGCTTTGAGCGGTTTCCAAAGCTCTTTGAATTCTATCGGGTGCCGAAGGGTGCGTGGCAAGAAAATCATCCCCCTGATCTTCTTCACCGGAACGAAAACTGGAGAATCGGCTCATTGCTCCAAGAAAACGGGCCGCCGCAGTAGAATCAAACCCGGCTCTTGCAGCAATTTTTACCCCTTCACTATCCGCTGATAATTCCTGCGCCTGAGAAAAGGCGGCAAGCGAAACTCTGGAGCGTGAAACCCCCTGATCATTGTCTGCGTTGGTGCCAAACAACCCTTCAATTACCCGGTCTACCAATTGGCTGGTTGCAACCCTGTTGGTGCGGGCGCGAGCATGACGCAGGGTAACATGAGCAATTTCATGGGCCAGCACAGCAGCAATTTCGCTGGTATCGTTAGCCAGAGCCAATATGCCCCTGGTCACATAAATATATCCCCCCGGCAAAGCAAAAGCGTTGACTTCGGGAGAATTAAGAATGGTTATTTTAAACGAGGTTTCCGGTTGCCTTGCCGCCACCAACAAACGCGAAACAACCTGCGCCAGCATAATTTCTGCTCTGCGGGAGGAGTAAATCCCCCCGTAATTATTCAAAATTGCCGGATTTTCACGCCGTCCGATTACCGCATCTTCTGGAGACGTGCCGGCTGGAACCGCTTGCCCGGCTCCGGTCTGGGCAGTGTTAATTCCCGGCCCGCCCAAAAACTGGGTGCAAGCCGAAAGCACCATAATCATCGCCATTGAAAATGCCAAACCGCTGCTGCGCTTAAGGGAAATGACGTGCCTTACATCACCCGGCATTCGCCTGATTTTTTTCTGAAAAGCCCTAATATTCATCAAGGCCTCGCCAACAATTCTATTTGCTCCGGGTGGGTTATTTCGATTCGCGGACCATCCCGTTGCTCAATCCACCCTCTTACCCTGATCAAAGAATTCTCAAACATCAGCGGATCAATTCCCGCCTCTTCAAATCTGCGCAATCCTGCACGCTCTATAACGATGGTAAAATCCTCATTCCAGTTTTCACCAAAATTAAGATATACTCTTTGCCTGACCCTATCGGCATTTATCACCCTTCCCTCAACAATTTCATATTGGTCCAATCGTTCCAGTAATATCTTTGG
>CAZMVQ010000041.1:20196-22036 GCA_964569865.1 uncultured Devosia sp. | reverse complement strand
CATGGATCGTGAAGAGTACAATAAACTCGTGATATTTCCCAAAAAAACCCTTAAGGTAATTTCCCCGCCTAACGCCGGTCACAGCAAAGAAATGGCGAAGATTGTTGGTAAAAACAAACTTGCATCAATCAAGCTCATCCATCTTGAACGCTCATTATTGTCAAAAGAAGTTATAGACCCAAAGACCAAACAAATTATAGCAAATCGACCATCCGAGTACTGCCCCCCTCCTTCCCGTTGACTCTTTACCCTCCATCCCCCTATAAGCCCTCAACTCTGTCTTGAATGTTACAAATATGAGCCACTAGTGTGTACTTTGATACACACGGTCCCCACCCGCCAGCGCGTTGCGCCCTCGGGTGTCTTTTGGCTGATGTTTTTGGCTTTTTAGGCTTTCATACCCATATGTGTTGGGCATAGAAAAAGAGTTTTTATCCCGAAAGGGATGAAACGAATAAACTGTCACACGGGTTTTTTTCGTGTAGCGCGACCCGCGAGGTATATGAATGTTTGATAATCTCAGCGACCGTCTGGGCAAAATATTTAAGAATATCACCGGCCGTGGCGCACTTAGCGAAGCGGACGTCAACGCAACCTTGCGTGAAATTCGCCGCGCCTTGATTGAAGCTGACGTATCCCTTGAGGTTGTGCGCGCTTTTGTTGAACAGGTGCGCACCCGTGCCACCGGCTCAGAAGTCACCCGCTCCATTACTCCGGGCCAACAGGTCATCAAAATCGTCAATGATGAGCTGGTGCGGGTTTTGGGCAAAGAGGCTGTGCCCATAGATTTGCGCGCCACTCCCCCGGTGCCAATCCTGATGGTTGGTTTGCAGGGTTCGGGTAAAACCACCACCACTGCCAAACTCGCCCGCCGCTTGAAAAAGCGCGAGAACAAAAAAATCCTGCTTGCCTCCCTTGATACAAGACGCCCCGCCGCCATGGAGCAGCTAAAAATTCTTGGGGAGCAGATCGAAGTAGATACGTTGGAGATTGTTGCAGATCAGACACCGTTGCAAATAGCCAATCGCGCTGCCGATACCGCCAAACGCGGCGGCTATGATATTTATATTCTTGATACCGCCGGTCGCACCCATATTGACGAAGAACTGATGGCCGAAACCACTCAGATCAAAGAAGCAACCAATCCCCATGAGGTTTTGCTGGTTGTTGATGCCCTGACCGGGCAGGACGCGGTAAATCTGGCCCGCTCGTTTGATGAACGCGTGGCAATTACCGGCATCGTTCTCACCCGTATGGATGGTGATGGACGCGGCGGGGCTGCCCTTTCCATGCGCGCTGCCACTGGCAAACCCATTAAACTTATTGGCACATCCGAAAAAATGGACGGGCTGGAAGAATTTCATCCCAAACGGGTTGCCGATAGAATTCTTGGCATGGGAGACATTGTCTCTCTGGTGGAAAAAGCCGCCGAAACCGTTTCCATGGCCGATGCGGCCAAAATGGCCAAAAAGGTCAAAAAAGGCATCTTTGATCTCAATGATCTGCGCGCGCAATTGCTGCAAATGAAAAAAATGGGCGGCATGGGTGCATTGATGGGTCTGATGCCTGGCATGGGCCAAATGAAAAAAGCCATTTCCTCGGCCAATGTTGATGAAAAAACCTTTGACCATCAGGTCGCAATAATTTCTTCCATGACTAAAAAAGAGCGCGAGCGCCCAGAGCTTTTAAATGCCTCACGGCGCAAGCGCATCGCCGCAGGTTCCGGCACCGAAGTATCCCAGATCAACAGATTGATAAAACAGCACCGCCAGATGGCCTCGATGATGAAAAAAATGGCCAAGGGCGGTGGCATGGGCGCGGCAATGGGCTCGATGTTTGG
>CAZMVQ010000041.1:7256-20096 GCA_964569865.1 uncultured Devosia sp. | reverse complement strand
GTGGCGCAGGCATGCCCGATCTCTCCAATATGGACCCGGCAGAGCTTGAAAGAATGGCCGCAGAATTGGGCATTGATCCCGCCTCTATGCCTCAGGAGGCCCCAAAAAATATCACTGAAAAACTTCCCGCAGATTTTTCCAAACTGGCAAAATCTTCCGGCCTGCCTGAATTGGGCAAACCTCAGTTCCCCGGCCTTCCGGGATTAGGCTCCGGGCCACTAAAAAAGAAATAGACCGATATAAAATCTAACCTCCTAACCTTTCTAAAAACAAACTTCAAAACCTAAGGAACTAAACTAATGGCACTTAAAATTCGTCTGGCCCGTGCAGGCTCAAAAAAACGCCCCTATTACCACATCGTAATTGCTGATGTACGCGCCCCGCGTGATGGTCGTTTTATCGAGCGCATTGGTGCCTATAATCCCATGCTGCCCAAAGATAACGATGAGCGGATTAAACTTGATGCAGAGCGCGCAAAACACTGGCTTTCCGTTGGTGCAATTCCCACCGATCGGGTAGCGCGTTTTCTGGATGCCGCAGATATTTTGAAACGCGAAGTGCGCAACAATCCCAACAAAGCCAAGCCGGGCAAAAAAGCTCTCGAACGCGCCGAAGAAAAATCTCAGGCCGAAGCTGATGCAAAAGAAGAAGCCGCCTCTGATGGCGCCAAAGAAGAAACTGTGGCTCAATAATCATGTCAGGGCAACCATCCAGCCCAGACAAATCATCTGTCCTCATGGGCCGCATTGGTGCGGCCCATGGCCTAAAGGGTCAGGTGCGAATAAACTCCTATGCACAAGACCCGTTGGCCATTGGCCAATATGGAGAGCTTTTAACATCCATTCCCGGCCTGACATTAAAAATTTCCAAAACCCGCCCGGCAAAGAACAAAAAATCCTCCTCCCAGCAATCAGTGATCATCGCCACCTTGAAGGGCATTGATTCGCGGGAAAAGGCCGATGAGCTGAACGGCGTAGAACTTTATGTGCCTCGCGAAAAACTTAAAGAATACGATGGGGATGAAAACGAAGACGAGTTTTTACACGTTGATCTAATCGGACTTGAGGCACGTCTTGAAAATGGCACTTTACTTGGAGAGGTAGTGGCCCTGCCCAATTTTGGCGCTGCTGACCTTATCGAAATCAAACAGCCTTCCGGCAAAACTGATTTATTTCCATTTACCCGCGCAATTGTGCCTGATATTTCTATTAGCGAAGGATTTTTAACCATTATCCCACCTGAGGAAATAGATGGAGAAAAACGATAATGAGCTTCAAGGCTGATATTATCACATTGTTTCCCGATCTGTTTCCCGGACCTCTTGGTGCCTCTGTTATCGGGCGCGGATTGGATAAGAGCCTATGGTCGCTATCGGCAACAAATCTGCGCGATTTTTCCACCTCAAAACACAAAGATGTTGACGATACCCCATCAGGTGGTGGACCGGGTATGGTTTTGCGCCCTGATATATTGGGCCGTGCCATTGATGCAATCTCACCACACGATGATGCCCGCCCTCGGCTGTTAATGAGTCCACGTGGCAAACCCTTTACTCAGGAAAAAGCTCATCAACTGGCATCTGGTCCGGGTGTTGTTTTGATTTGCGGTCGTTTTGAAGGGGTCGATCAAAGAATTATTGAGGCCCGTAACTTAACGGAAATCTCCATCGGAGATTATGTGCTGGCGGGGGGAGAAGTCGCGGCAATGACCCTGCTTGAAGCAACTGTTCGGCTAATTCCGGGAGTTTTAGGCTCCAGCGCCAGCTCCCATGAAGAAAGCCATGAAAACAATCTGCTGGAATATCCCCAATATACCAGACCGCAAATCTTCGAAGACTTAGAAGTCCCAAAGGTTTTGATCTCCGGCGACCACAAAAAAATTAAACAATGGCGTCAAAACCAAAGCGAACTCCTTACCGCAAAAATTCGACCAGACATGGCGCTAAAAAAACAGGATTGAGCTGCCAAAATTTCTAAAAAAACGATTTATATTGGACTCTTTTAATATTCCCATGTATAGGCCGCTTCGACGACACTTCCGTCCAACAAAGACCGGGCGAAAAACTTGATCCATAATTTTTCGAAAAAGTTTTTAAAACGCTCCTCAAGAAAAGATTAGATACGGAAAAGAACAAATGAACATTATTGAACAGCTCGATAAAGAGCAAACAGAAGCACTCGCCAAAACACGCGAAATTGCTGATTTTTCCCACGGTGATACCGTAAAGGTATGGGTTAAAGTGCGCGAGGGCGAAAAACAACGTCTTCAGGCCTATGAAGGTGTGGTTATTGCCCGCGCCGGAGCTGGCCTGAACCAGAACTTCACCGTTCGCAAAATTTCCTATGGCGAGGGTGTTGAAAGGGTATTTCCCCTTTATTCTCCCAATATTGATCGCATTGAAGTTTTACGCCGTGGCAAGGTCAAACGCGCCAAACTTTATTATCTTCGCGATCGCCGTGGTAAATCTGCAAGGATTTTTGAAGCCACTAACGCCCGCACCAAGCGCATTCGCGATGGTGAGCGCGCCTTGGCAGCCGAAGCCCGCGCCCTAAGAGAAAAAGAGCGCGAAGAGGCAGCGATTGCCTTGGCGACACAGCGCGCTGAAGAAGAAAAAGCTGCTGCTGCTGCCGAGCAGGAAAATAAAAGCGAATAGTTTTTATTTGAATTATCAATTATATACAAAAACCCGGCGGCTTCCCGTCGGGTTTTTTGTTAGACTTTTTGTGAGGCGAGGCAAACCCAACTCCTATAGCAACCTTGCATAGGCCCGCGAGACCTGCTGCGATGTTGGTTGATTGCTCGCATTGGGGGGAAGCGAGCCTTGTAAATTCAAAATTGAACTTTCAAGCTCTGCTACCCGCATGGTATCGCGAGCAGATAATTGTATTTTTGCCCCGGATCGTTCATTGATCAGGTCTGCCAGATCATCATAAGCCTTGCGCTCTGCCACAGAAAGTTGAGATATGGCACGCGGCGGATTAACCTGCTCAATCTGGCGAACAATGCTTTGAAACTGCGCTCTTATTGTTGCACTGCCCGGATTTCTGTTCAGGTTTTCTTCAATATTGTCCTTAACCCGTTCCAGCCGGTCCAGTCGTTTTTGTTCAATGGGATTTAATTTCGGATCCAAGAGGGTTTGTAAAATACTTGCATATTCGGCCAGCTTTTCATCTTCGCCATCAACTTCAGAAGTCGGCTTGCCAATTATCTCATCGGCCCGAGCCAGCAGTTCGGTGCGGTCTTCAAGCTCGTCAGGCCGCACAGTGCCATTAGCGGACTTTTGCTGAATAGCTACGACTTGGGCCTGAATTTCGGAAAGTTTTGCTTTTTCCGCATTGTTCAATACCGGCTTATATCCGCGCAAACGATTGATTTCTTGTTTTTGAGAATCAATGATCACCCGCGCTGACTGCTGCTCGGGAGTAATCGCTCTGGTTTGCCCCGCACCAAATAATGAGCCGATTGACACGTCTCCAAAGACAGCCGAGGCTGGAATATGTGTCATTTAGACAGCTCCATGGCATCAGAGTAAAACCAGGCAAAAGGGCCCAGCTTCCAAAACACCCAAAAAATCAAATCACTACTTCCATTTTGCCATTAAAGTGCTTTCCAAAACCTTAATCATCAAATTCAAGCCAGCGTTTTGAACGCTAGACAATTGCTGACAAGTGATGCAAAAAATTTCCCAAGAGTGATGTGAGCAAAAAGCCATGACTAATAAAAAAGCCGCAGGTATCAGGATTGCAAAAAGTCTGGCGACCATTATCCCGCCTGAACGCCTGAAAACCGACGCGCTTTATACTTACGCCTATTCCGGTGACGCAAGCTATTTTCGTCTGGTTCCCGCATTGGTTGCAATTGTAAATTCTGCCTCAGAAGTGCAAATATTGCTTGATGCCTGCCAGCGTGAAAATATCGGCATAACTTTTCGGGCCGCCGGCACATCTTTATCCGGTCAGGCCGTTGGTGATGGGGTGCTTTTGGTTCTTGGGGACGGATGGAACAATATTGAAATCCTTGAGAAGGGCAACAAAATCACCCTTGGCCCCGGCACCATTGTCGCCAACGCCAATGCTTCCCTGAAACCCTATAATAAAAAAATCGGCCCGGATCCGGCCAGTGTTGCCACCTGCAAAATCGGTGGAGTTGTTGCCAATAATGCATCGGGCATGTGTTGCGGAACTGCCCAGAACACCTATCAAACCATGAGCGATATTTCTATTATTCTGGCCGATGGAACTTGCCTCGATAGCTCTAGCTTGCAGTCAAAAAAAGATTTTATAAATAAAAGACCGGATATTATCGACGGATTGAGAGAGCTTTCAGCAAAAATCCGCTCTGATAAACAATTGCTCGATCTGATTATCCGCAAATATGAAATCAAGAACACTGTCGGGTATTCACTAAACGCCCTGATTGATTTCAATGACCCCATAGATATGCTCACCCACCTTTTGGTCGGCTCCGAGGGCACTTTGGGCTTTGTCACAAGCATCACCTATAACAGTGTTGATGATCACCCCCATAAAGCAACCGCTCTGGTCCCCTTTGCTTCCAACCATATCGCTGCCAAAGGCGTGCAGGCCCTACATAAGGTTGGAGTGTCGGCGGCCGAATTTATGGAGCGAAAAGCGCTGGCAAAGGTTGAACACCTGCCTGCCATGGCCGCATTCAAACACGTATTGAACGAAAATTCTCCTGCTGTACTTATCGAAATCATGGCTGATAGCGATCTTAAGCTCGATAAGGAAATAGATGCCGCCATCAAAGCCATGCAAAAAATTGGCACTCTTTCTACGCCCGATTTCACCAAAGACCCAAAAATTCAGTCCGGGCTCTGGGATATCAGAAAAGGCATGTTTGCTTCGGTTGGTGCTATCAGGCCAAAAGGTTCCTTAATGCTGACAGAAGATCTGGCGGTGCCCATCGATCGGCTGGCTGATGTGGTGGATGATCTGCGGTTTTTGTTGGATAAGCATCAATATCATGAAGGGGTGATTTTTGGTCATGCCCTGTCCGGCAACCTTCATTTTCAAATGCATGGAGATTTCACCAAAGAAAGTGAATTGCGCCGCTTTGCAGATCTTGGTGCCGATCTGTCCGATCTGATTTCAATCAAATATAAGGGGTCTTTGAAAGCGGAGCATGGCACCGGACGGGCAATCGCCCCGTTTGTCGAAGCAGAATGGGGCAAAAAAGCCTATGAAATAATGCACCGGATCAAGCAATTGCTTGACCCGCAAAACATATTAAACCCCGGTGTTTTGTTAAACGATAATAAAAATGCCCACATTGAAAATACCAAACATATGGTGACCAGTGATGATCTGGTTGATCTTTGTGTTGAATGCGGGGTTTGTGAACCGATCTGCCCGTCTGCCGGATTTACCCTGACCCCGCGCCAACGCATCGCGGTCAACCGAGAGCAGGCGCGTTTGGAAAACAGCGGCGAAAACAACCCGCTTCTAGCTGAATTAAATACTGGTTTTTCCAGAGCCGTAATGGACACATGCGCCGGATGCTCTTTGTGCGCAACCCTTTGCCCCATTGGTATTGATACCGGGGCCATGGTGCTAAACAAACGAAGTCAGCAAACTTCTTCCTTGAGCAAAAATATCGCCGCTCTCGCTGCCAAGAATACTTCAGCAGTAGAAACTCTAAGCAAGATCGCCCTTTCTTCCCTTAGCCTGCTGCCGGGTGATATGGGCAAAAATCTGCCCGCGCCTCCCCCAAAGCCCACAAAACCAAAACAAGAAGAAATCAATAATAAAACACAGTCCGAAGATGTAATCTATTTCCCGGCCTGCCCGTCCAGAATTTTTGGAGCTTCAAAAACTTCTCTAGACCTGTTGCCTTTAACAAAGGCCATGCCGGTCTTACTGAAAAGAGCCGGATTTAACCCAATACTTCCAAACAAAACCCGAGGGTTTTGCTGCGGGCAGCCCTTTGCCAGCAAGGGATTTCCCCATGAGGCAAAACAGGTGGAAAAAAAACTTAACGTTGCTTTGAATAAAACCAACAACAACCGACAGATCAAAATAATAACCGATGCCTCCACCTGCGCCAAACAAATAAACCAAAATGGCATGCAAGTTGAAGACAGTGTTGAATTTCTTCTCAAGCAAGTGGTGCCGCGCTTAGAGCATATAAACCAGATAGAAAATCTGGTGGTGCATCTAAATTGCGCCAGCAAAACCACAAATAAAAGTTCCTTTACAAAATCCTTGGCACAGGTTTGCGCAAAGAATATCGCTATCTTAAATTCTGTCACCTGCTGCGGCTATGCCGGTGACAAGGGCATTTTTCAGCCTGAACTAAACGCCCACGCCTTAAGATTTGCTGCAAATGACCTTCCTGAAAACTGCGAAATTGGAGCTTCAACCGTTTCCACCTGCGCCATTGGACTGACAAAGCACTTAAAAATCCCCTTCGTTTCACTTGTCTCAATATTGGAATATGTTTCGCGTCCAAAATCCTGAAGTGCACTCCGTCAGATTTTTACCATAGCGTTTCATACAATTGCTCAAATTGCAGATAAACTTACAGCTCCTATTAATATCAAACCGGTATTTAGAGAGTTCGGGAGAATATTCCCGGATTATGGATCTTTTAAATAAGGGTCAAAACCCATGACCAGCACGGCTAAAACTACAACCATTTCGCCAAAGCAACGCATTGCCAACTCGGCTTTAGCGCTTTTTTTGCGCTATGGTTATGAGGGAACGAGCATTGTTCAGATTGTGGAGGCAAGCTCTGTGTCCAAGGGTGCATTTTATCACTATTATTCATCCAAGGCTCAGGTTCATAGAGAAGTCACAGAAAATTATTTCCTTGACCCATTTGCAAAATTGGATCTAAAGGCACTGGCCAAATTATCACCAAAAAAAGCCAGTGCAACATTGCACAACTTCTTTGCCAGCCAGCACTCAAACAGTTCTGAATTGCCCGGTTTCAATATTTTGCTCACTAAAGCGTTTATGTTTGACAGTTTTGCGCAACTGCCCGGCTTTGACAAAAAAATCTCAAAAATATATAAAAAAACAATCAAGGCTCTGGCCCGCTCAATTGCCAAATCCAAATCCCCTGATAAAAATGCAAAACAGCAGGCAAAAACAATTCTTGCCGCCATCGAAGGCGAATTGCTGTTAAAGGCCATTCTTGGTGACGGTCAGAATAAAAACAGCACCAAAAACAAAACCTGACAGTTTTCAAATTAACAGTTTTTCAAATTAACGATTTTTCAAGTCACCGATATTTCATGTCAACGACATTTCATATCCTGCAATATCATTTTGGCTCCTTTTTGGGCAATCATTATGGTTGGCGTATTTGTATTGCCTGAAGTTATTGTCGGCATAACCGAAGCATCAACCACCCTTAAGCCACTCAAGCCAAACACCCGCAACCGCTCATCCACCACCGCCATTTTATCACTTGCCAATCCCATTTTTGCAGTACCCACCGGATGAAAAATCGTTGTGCCAATATCTCCAGCCGCCCTGATCAGGGCGTCATCGCTGTCATCAACATTTAAACCGGGAAGAAATTCCTCAGGCCTAAATTTAACAAGCGCATCTTGGGCCATCAGCTTTCGGGTCACCCTTATGGCGTCAGCGGCCACTTTTTGATCCTCAGGGGTCGATAAATAATTAGGGGCAATAATGGGGTGCTCATGTAATGCTTTGGACTTTAGCCTAACCGTCCCCCTTGATGTGGGAGCAAGATTGCAGGCGCTAATGGTAATTCCATCGAAGCGATGCAGAGGATCGCCGAATTTATCCAGTGATAATGGTTGGGCGTGAAACTGAATATTTGCCCGCTCATGATTAGCAGATGATCGAGTGAACAGTCCAAGTTGTGAAGGCGCCATGCTCAACGGCCCGGTGCGTTTGATGGCGTATTCCAGCCCCATTTTTGCCCGGCGAAAAAGCGAATGATAATCAGTGTTTAGAGTACGAACCCCGCTAACCTTGAAAATCGCCCGTTGCTGAAGATGGTCCTGAAGGTTGCGTCCCACTCCTGCCAATTCAAGATTTGTGTTGATACCTAACGGCTCAAGCCATTCTTTGGGGCCAATTCCTGATCGCTGCAAAATCTGCACAGAACCAATTGAGCCAGCGCTAAGAATTACCTCTCCTTGGGCCTCTGCTACATATCGCCCCCCATCCCGTTCAAATTCAACCCCGGTGATTTTTTGCCCCTCAAAGACGAGCTTATCAACATCAACTCCGGTTAAAACTCGCAGATTAGGGCGTGACTTTATCGGATTTAAAAACGCATGAGCGCTGGAAACCCGACGCCCACGCCGTTGATTAACCTGAAAATAGCTTACCCCTTCATTGTTCCCGCAGTTGAAATCCTCAATCCAGGGCACACCCATTTGCGCGGCAGCATCCCCAATGGCATCAAGAATTTCCCATTTTACTCGCGGCTCCTCCACATGCCATTCACCTTCTGTCCCGTGAAATTCACTCTCTCCGGCAAAATGATCATCAATTTCAATGAAGTTTTTAAGCACATCATCCCAACCCCAACCATTCAAGCCCAATTGCCTCCAGTGTTCATAATCCAGCGCCTGACCGCGCATGGATACCATGGCATTTATCGCCGAGCAGCCACCTAATACCTTTCCTCGGGGATAGTTTAACGCTCTCCCGTTCAGCCCGGCCTCAGGAACTGTTTTAAACATCCAGTCTGAACGCGGATTACCAATGGCAAACAAATACCCCACCGGTATATGATACCAGATCCAGTTGTCCCGCCCCCCGGCCTCCAGCAGCAAAACGGAATTATTGGGGTTTTGAGATAGTCTATTGGCCAGAACACAACCCGCAGAACCTGCTCCAACAACGATAAAATCATAAACGCCTTCGCGTTCAATCTCGCCATTATCCCTCAAAATACTCAACTAAAAATTCACCTGTAGTTTTCCCCTATTCCAAAAGCACCCGAAATCGGATAATATCAATTTATCCATGTTGCCAATCCATTGGGAGACCTATGATGACAGTGAATGCACTATTAAATAACAAGCCAGCAAAAACCATTACGCTTCCATCTTCCTCCACTTTGACCGATATATGCAATACTCTTGCCAAAAACCGCATTGGCACCGTGCTCATTGTTGATGATGGGAAATTATGCGGCATCGTTTCTGAACGTGATGTGGTGCGGATTCTGGCCGCTTCCGGAAATAAAGCACTTAACAGCACCGCTGACGATTGTATGACAAAAAAACTGGTAACCTGCACCCGAACCGATACCGTATCCATGGTCATGGAGCGCATGACAACCGGCCGGTTCCGCCATATTCCAATTGTAGAAAATGACGAATTGCTGGGAATAGTTTCAATCGGAGATGTCGTAAAATACCGCATGGCAGAAGTTGAACGCGAAGCTCAGGAAATACGGGACTATATAGCCACCACCTGAGCAATAAGTTCAGAAGAATTTTATGCATTCGCTCAATAAAAAATTATCATCAGCTTGAAAACATTCCTTGGTTTTGGGTGTTTGCAAATCAAGTTTTCAAAAACTACTGGAAATACGTACCAGCATTTGCAAGGATAGCGGCGAATAATTATAATTCCGGATGGGATAGTTATTCAGTTTGCATCGGAGGCGGGTGGATATCTGCCATCAATAGTGGTTTTGTTGCGATAATTGAATTTTTGTTGCAATTTTTGATGATTGTAGAGGCGTATCAATATGGGATCAGTAATTTCAAAGTGGATTTTTCCAGGAATTGTAACAGTAATTATCGGGACATTTGCAGCCCTGTTTTTTACCCAATCAACCATTGAAGACGATCTTACGCAAAAATCCATGGCAACAATTGCAGAAATTGCCGGTCCCAACGGCGGGGATTGGGCCAAAATCTCTTTTGACGCCAGAGACGGCAACATTTCCGGCCTTACCACTGACGAAAAAACCGCCAGAGAAATTGTCCAAAAAGTCGGCGCCATCCCCGGTGTCCGCTCTTTAAGCTCTGATATTGAAATTGCCCCGACCATTTCACCCTACCCCTTTAGTGCTGTCCTTAATGAAGGTATTGTCTCGCTTAGTGGAGGCGTTCCGAGTGCATTTGTTCGCGATGCCCTTCTGGAACAAACAGGGGCAAAGGATGCCGGGCTTGATCTCATTTCCGGGGTTCCCGATGGTGACTGGCTTGCCGCAACCACTTTTGCTGTTTCTCAGCTTGATGGACTTGAAAGCGGACAGGCGACGCTTGCCGACCTCTCGCTTTCGGTTACCGGATTGGCCAAATCCGTTGACAGTTACAAACAAATTAATAGCACTTTGAGCGCCAGTCTTCCAGACGGACTAACCCTTGCAACTGCCGCAATTTCCCCCGCGATGGTAGAAAACTACACATTTAATGCCAGCAAAAACAATGACGGTGCTACCGTATCTGGCTTTGTTCCCGACGAAGCCACCCGTACCAGAGTTGCCGAAATGACCGGCGCATCAACACAAAATTTGAATTTAGCCAGTGGAGCGCCACAAAACTTCATGTCATCACTTGATTTTGGTCTGGAATTGCTTGGAACCACTAATATTGGTGAAATGTCATTTGTAAATTCTGAATTGACAATAACCGGAACCGCCGCCTCTGCTGAAAAATTTGAGATGGCAAATTCCCTTGCCTCCTCCCCCACTCCAATGGGCGTTGAACTCAAGGTTTTCAACATAGACCCTCAAATTACTAGTCCCTATTTCTGGTTTGTTCAAAAGGGAGATGATGGTATTTTGAGTGTAAACGGAAATGTACCAAATCAGACAACCCGTGCAGCAATAATGCGTCGCGCCGGCGAAAATGCTGTTGACCGCATGCAAATTTCTGGCGGCGCTCCGGAAACATTTTACGCAGACGCCCTTGCCGGTATTTCCTCATTGTCAAATCTTGATTCTGGCAGATCAGGATTTGCTGGCAGCACTTGGTATCTTACCGGGCAACCGGGCAGTGAACAGGCCGTGAGTGACGCACAAAACGCCTTGCTTGGCGCTCGCACCAACATTGAACAATGGAGAGTTTCGATTGCAGACGCTCCTCCGGTTCCGGTGGTGCCATACATCTGGTCGGCAGATAAATTTTCCAACGGAACTATATTCCTTAATGGCAATGTTCCTGATGAAGAAACCAAAACAGCAATTTTACAGCAGGCCGGAGCCAGCGCCGTTGATAATATGAAAATTTCTTTTGGCGCGCCGGAAAACTTTTTAGTGGATAGTCTGTCAGCAATTTCAGCTGTTGAAGAATTGCAGGTTGGCCGAGCAGGACTTTCTGCCAGCAGCTGGTTTTTGTTTGGACAGCCTGAAGACGATCAGGCCATCGAAAATGCCAATAATGCTCTGGATGCAGCCAGCACTCCAGCAAATGAATGGCGGGTTGAATTTGCCGACATTCCCCAGCCGGAAATGAAACCTGAGCCTGTTCAGGAAGCAGCTGAAGCAATGGGGGATTTCACATTCAGTGCCAAACTTGAAGCATCGGGCGAAGTTCAACTTTCCGGGCAGGTGCCCAATGAAAGGATGGCAACTTATTTGGGGCTGATTTCCGGTGCAACCGCTGTTGGCGATCTTGCGACGAACGAAGACGGCGCACCGGATAATTTTTCAACCAATTCCAGAGCTGGCATTCGCGCTTTGCGGCGCCTGAATGAAGGGGAACTTTCATATGGTGATAATATTTGGTCCCTTTCCGGACAAATTGCATCTGAAGAGTTACGGGAAAAGGCGCTGGCGATAATTGCTTCCCTTGTGGACGGTGATAGCTGGAAAACTGATATTTCACTCATCACATCAGCGAAAGCCTGTAACCAGCAAATTAAAGAGTTTTTGGCCAATAATACCATTGAATTCGAAACCGCCAGCGCAAGAATTGCCTCTAATTCCATGAGCGCATTGCAGGAGTTGGCATCGCTGGTAAACAGATGCCCGACAGCACGGGTTAATGTTGAAGGTCATACGGACAATCAGGGAAGCTTTGTCAGCAACCTAAAACTATCCAGTGACCGGGCTGATTCAGTTGTCGACGCTCTGACAAATTTTGGTGTCGTCTCTGATCGGCTATTTGCAGTTGGCTTTGGTGAAGATCGCCCCGTAGCCGGTAACGATACCGAAGAGGGTCGCCAGCAAAACCGGCGCATCGAAATTAAAATTATTGATTAGACAACAAAGACAAGAGGTAGAACCCATGTTTATCGATTCGGTCACTTATCTATATGAAAATTATTGGTTTATTCTCCTTTTGGCTTTGCTGATCGGGTTTGTTGTTGGATGGAAAAGCTACGCATCAGCTTCCTGATAGCTACGCGTAAGGAGTAAAAATATGAACATTGCCCATATTATCGAAACAGCCCTGTTCTTGCTGATTATTTTTCTGATCGGTGCAATTCTTGGATATTTGGTTCGCCATGTTTTCTTTCGGCCAAAACCGACCGGCGCCAAAGCATCTACTGCAACTGCATCCCCTTCACCCGTGAAACCGGCAACTCCGGCCGCGCCAAAAAAACCGGCTGCAGCTGCTCCAGCGCCCAAACCTCAGGTCAAATCGGAAACTTCAGCAGCTCCTGATGGCAAACCCAAGCCATTGTCCGAACCAAGAGATGGGAAGAAAGACGATTTAAAACGCATTAAAGGGGTTGGGCCTAAGATTGAAAAAACCCTGAATGGGTTGGGTATCTATCATTTTGACCAGATCGCTCAATGGTCTCCCAAATCGGTAGACTGGATAAATGGCTTTATCTCTTTTAAAGATCGGATTCAGCGCGAAAAATGGATTGAGCAGGCAGCAAAACTCGCCAAGGGACAAGAAACCGAATTCTCAAAACGTGTTGA
>CAZMVQ010000041.1:0-7156 GCA_964569865.1 uncultured Devosia sp. | reverse complement strand
TTGATCTGATAATTGCCGTTTTACTGACAACCAACATTTTGCTCAAACTCGATATTGCTCTATGATTATTTTCAATTGACCTTCGTTCAATTGATCAAGCAATTGCACCCCGTAGCCATCTGCCCTTGTTGCTCTTATTCGGCCCGAAACCTGCAAATCTCCAAGCGTCATGGAAACCGCATCTCCATTGCGCTCCATGATGAAGGCTGAGGCAGGACGAAACCGCAATCCTCCGGTTGAAATTTCATCAACCACTCCATCCATGCGCTGAGAATTGTTCATCAACGTCATTTCACCCACTGCAAAAATTTTATGGCGCTCAAATTTTCTCTTGTGAGAGTTTTTGCTTTCGTCAGCCTTGATCCGGCGTTGCAAGGTTTTTGTATCATATTGTGGTTTTTCTTGATGTACCTGCTGTTCCATAATCTGATGTACTTCCGGGCTAAATTATATCAATTCTGATTTATATTCGATCGGCTAGATAGTCCGATTGCTTCAATTGTCTATCTGTCTTAAGTGTTGCCCGAACCTTGCGCCGTCCGGGACTGTTGGGTTTGATGTGGCGCAGTTAATGGCTCATCCGGTGTTGCAATATCAGGTGCATCTTCATTGCCCCAAAGCCGATCATTAATTCCCACCATATCTCCCTCTTTCAGGCTGGTTTTTATTTCCCGCAACAGAGCATATATATCTTCTTGTTCACCAGAGGGGCGATTTTCAAATTCGTGATCGCGCTGTCGCAATATCTGCAATTGCTGATCAAGGGCCTGAATTGATCCCACCAGATGGCTATCTCTTGTTTCCAGTTGATTGGACAGAGCAACCGTCGCCTCTACAATTTCCTCTTTGGCTGATAAATTGGCCGTTGCCGCATAAACTCCCTCTAGAGTTTTACGAGATGCATGGGCAAGAATTCGACCATTTTGCTGCAATTCACTAGTGCCACTCAACAGGTTTTCTAACGCATGAGTATGCTTGAGAGAATTTACGCTCAATTTGTCAATTGCCTCGATTAATCCTGACATTTTGTCATTGAGCCGCGCATTTGAAGAAACACTCACGCGTGCAGTGCGCAACATTAATGCCAATTGTCTTTCTTCACTTAAGGAGCTCATGTTGATGTTTTCTTCATCCAGATCGCCTGTTTCCGATCCGATTTCAACAATATTGCCAAGCCAGCTCTCGAACTCATTGGTAAATTCGGAAAAGGTCACTCCAGAAAATCTAACCATAAGACTTAAGGTCAGCGAAGTTACCAAACCAAAAAGCGACGAGCTGAAACCGGTTGCCATACCCTGCAAAGGTATTTGCAAATTTGCCATCAAAGAGGATACCGCCGCCGTGGGGTCATCACCACTCAAATCGATTTGACCAAGAATTTGTCCGACTGATGACAATGTTACCATCAAGCCGATAAATGTACCAATCAAGCCCAGCAATACCAGAATTCCAGATACATACTGGGTAAGCGATTTTCTGTCATCCAAGCGAATTTGAATTGATTCAACCAGCGTTTGCATGGTGGCAGAATCAACATTTAGCTGGTGACCCTGAGAAAGTTTTTCAGACAATAACTGAAACGCCTGACTTAAAACTTCAGGTTTTTTGAAAACAATTGCCAGCTCATTACATCTATAATGACGCCAAAGCGGATCGGTAATATTTCCGCTTTGCTGATTTTTGACATCCTGATGCATTTCCTTGAGGGCGGCAAATGCAAGCTCTTCATTTTTCAGGCGAATAACATTGCGAAATGTCAAAAAACAACCAAAGGCAAAGGTGCCAATAATTGTGCCGTTCAACATAATATTGGCCTGAATGGACTGCATGACAAATCCGAATTGCCAAACCCCCAAAACCATTAGCACACCAAAAGTAAGGACAATCCTTATCAGTGCTTGACGTAAATTACCTGACATGCCGCTCGACCTGACTTAGTGAAAAAATTTCACCCATTATCCATTCAAACCTTAAAAAACTTCGTTAACGAAAGGAAACTTTAACCAACAATCCAATGCTGCAAACTAAAGTAAAACTTCAAATTTGATTGCTGTTTTATCACTACTGAAGAAACACCTTCACCCGATTGATATTCTGCTTGTTTTCACCTTGATCAGAGCCGGGACGAACGCTAACGCTAATTCTTTCCCCATCCACACCACTGCTCAACAATGCATTGCGTACGGACAAAAGTCTGTAATAGGCGATGCGTTTTGCCTGACTGACCGAAAGCGAATCCCCATCATAATAGGAGATAGCTCTAACTTTTTGTTCGCTGGCAATCACATCATTTTCTTCCAAAAACTCCGCAGCCTTCTCGTTGGAAATTTGATCCATTTCAACTGCATTATCTTCAAACAACACCGTCATAACAGCTTGAGCAGTTTCAATTTCTGAACGGAAGGTGCTGGTCGTTGCATTGTCATCAGCTCTGGTTACAACAATTTCAACTTCTTCAATTGGAGTTAAAGCCTGTACCTGAGCAGAATCACCTGCATCAACAACACTGGTCTGGGCAGCAGATTCTGTTAATTCAAGAATTTCTTGTTCTCTCTCTTCGATTACTTCAGTTTGTTGAGTAACCACTTCGATTACCTCGGACAACTCCTGTTCAAGCTCGGCAATCTGAATTCCTGATGCGCGCTCATCCTCCCGGTCAGTAGGATCGTTTATTTGTAGCGAAATTACAAAAATCACAATTCCAAGAATAATCAGCAAAAACGTCACAACCATAACAATTGTCGATAAGGCATCAACAAATCCTGGCCAATGATTCTCTTCTTCTTCAGCGCGCCTTGCCATAATCCCTCACCATAACTCAACCCACCTTTTGCAGGTTTGCCAGCACTTGCTCTTTGGGGCCGTCAGAAACTATTCTGCCCCGATCCATAAAGATAACCCGATCCACCAAAGCCAGCATTTGTGTTCTATGGGTTGCCAATATCAGTGTGCGCCCCTCCAAAAACGACGGTAAAGCATTGATCAGACGTCCCTCACTGCTATTATCCATCGCCGAGGTCGGTTCATCCAAAATCAACATGGAAGGGTTTCTCAATATGGCCCGCGCCAAACCAACCTGCTGGCGCTCCCCACCCGAAAGGGCTTCTCCGCGTGGTCCCACATCCAGACTATAACCTTTAGGGTGCGCATGGGCCAAAGCCGCCACACCGGAAATTTTTGTAGCCTGTTCAAACGCTTTAGGATCAACCCTATCAAGTCCCAAGCAAATATTTGCCCTTAAATTATCATGCATCAACACCGTTTCCTGAGACATCAGACCAATCGAGCGTCTTAAAAATTGCGGTGAAACCTGTCTGGCGTCATAGCCATCCAGCAGAAAGCTTCCCTCATCAGGATCAAAAAACCGTGGGATTATTTTAAGCAAAGTCGACTTGCCACAACCATTTCGCCCAATAATCCCCACTCTTTCGCCAGCCTTGATTTCAAGGCTCACCCCATCAAGGCTTTTTGCAGCCGCCCCTTCATACGTAAAAGAAACATTGTGCAACTTTATCCGCCCCTTAAAATTCAAACCCGCAGCGCCCGGCTCGTCTCCGCCTTTTTCGTCTTCCTGATCAATCACCGAGAAAAAGGTTTTAAGAGCGGCTCCCATATTACCTAACTGGCCCAATTGAGAAATAACTTGAGAAACAGGTGCTAGAATTCTGCCAACCAGCAATACCGAAGCTGCAAGGTTTCCCAGTGTCATTGCTCCTGAATTTATCTGAATTGCCCCCGCCACAATGGTCATGGCAATGACCAATTGAGTGACAACCAGAGAAATTTGCCCCGAAATCACCGCCGCCTGACGCGCCAGATGCATTTTGAATGCAGTTTCGTCTGCGGCCTTTTCCCAACTTCCCAACAGTTTTTGCTCCGCGCCAACCGCCTTGATAGTTGGCAACATCATACCTGTTGCAACGGTTTCATCTTGAAGTTTCAAACGCAATCCATGGGCCTCACCTGCTGCCCTTCGTGCTTTAAAGCTGCCAACTACATTAACAATGGCGATGATAAAAATTCCAACAATCGGCACCAGCACAACCGGCCCGGTCAAAAACCCGACAAGAGTAAGCATGATCAATACGAATGGAAGATCTGCCATTAATCCGGCAAACAAGGCTGGCATTGCAAGTGCCACATGTTCTATTTCCCCCAACAAAACAGAAACACCTGAAGACGATTTTTGACTTTTTGCCAAGGGCGCGCACAAAAGCTTGCGATAATAAAGAGTTTGCAATTTCAGGCCTGTCCCAACCCCAATGGCCTCTTGTAAATTTATTCTTGTTGAACGCAGACCAATATCGATGGCAAATATCAATATAATCCCAATGCTTAAGGCAGTGAGCGTTTCAAACGCGCCATGGGGTATCACCCGATCATAAACAATGGTGATAAACAGTGGTAACGCAATCAAAATTAAATTGCTCAAAACCGCAGCAAACCACAATTGCGCCAATTTTGCTCTTTTGTTTTCAAACACCAGTTTGCTAAATCGTCCAAGCAATGAGCCAGACGTAGCATGACCAGAATTTTTGTCAGCGCTTCCCCTCTCATTTTCCCTTTTTACATCTAGCGGCAAAACTCCAACATAAACTTCATTGCTTAAAGTCAGCAATTGCTTTGACTTGATAGCGCAGCGTCCGTTTGCCGTTTCGCAAATCCACTGACCTGTCGCGTTTTTGCCCAATATTGCAATAGATGTATTGTCCGCTAGCAAAACAACAAATGGCGTTGGGGCTTTTAGAATTTTTTTTGCCCGTACATGGTTTATTGAAAGCTTTAGTCCCAATTCCTGACCTAAAAGCTCAAGATTGCCGGCGCTGGGATTTTCACCATAGTTAGCCAACAATATTTCCTGTGAAGCCGAAGAAGGATTTTTGAGCAGAGCAGATATTTTCTTAAGTGAAACAACGAGCGGCAATCCGGACAACTTCAAATCAGGCTCGGATTTTTTATCATCCTTTTGAGGATCAACAAACGCACCGCGCAACCTCTTATCGAGATCACGCGCATCCAAAGCCACAGCAGGCTCTAAATCCCTAATATTGTCGTGCCTGATGTTTTGCCCATCATTCATTAAAAAATGTGGCCCCCTATTTAAGCAAATTCACTTAATCTGATTAAGCAACTCCCTTAAACATTTGGTTAACCTTAACTGGTAGTGAATTATTAACGTGCCTTTCCTCAACATATCCCTTTGAACGGCAATTAATATGCAAAGCGCTTTTTCAGCATCTGGTTTACAAAAGCCCAGCCCCGCGAACGATCAAACCACCCTGCCGGCAGGAATTGGTATTTTTCCTCGCCGGATTGATCAGATCGGCAAATCGGCCAACGGAATGTTTGTTTCTGTTGTTGCAATTGGCTTTATTGCTTTTTTTGCCTGGTCCTCAACAACTTCAATTGACAAGGTCACCCGCGCCAGCGGCAAGGTTATTCCCACCGAACAAAATCAAAACATTCAACACATGGAAGGTGGAATTATTTCCCAGATTTTGGTTTTTGAAGGCCAGCAGGTTTCTGCGGGCGATGTTTTGGTCAAAGTTGAAAACAGCTTCAATCTGGCAGAACTGGAACAAATAAAACTCGAGCTTTTCGCTCAAGAACTGCGAATGGCCCGTCTGGATGCTGAAGCAAGCGGACTTTTGGAGTTTGTCGTTGACCCGCAAAAGTTCCCAACAAATTCAGAAATTGTAAGCTCGGAAATTCAAATTTTTACCCGGCGTCAAGCCAATCTCAATGAGCAATTACTAATTGTTACCGACCAGGCTCGGCAACAAAGCCTTGGCCTTTCAGAACTTGAAACCAGACTGATAAACAAGCAGCGTGAATATGAATTATCTGATGAAACCGTCCAAAGCATGCGTGGTCTGGTTGAAGCAGGTGCTGCATCGCGAAACAATCTGCTTGATCGAGAAAGCCAGCTACAAAGGATTCAAACCCAGCTTGATGATCTTGATTTCCAAATTCCACAATTTCAAACCGGCCTGTCAGAATTGATCAGACGGCGAACTGAAATCGAGTTGAATTTTCGCTCCACTGCTGAAAACGAACGCTCTCAGGCGCAGATCGCAATTGCAAAACTCAAAGAATCCATTTCTGCCATGAACGATCGATCCCGACGCACAAATGTAGTTGCCCCGATTGACGGCCGCATAAACCGGCTACTGGTTTCGACTGTTGGAGGGGTAGTTCAACCCGGGCAGACTTTAGTCCAGATCGTGCCTGCCAATATGTCGATCGCAGTGGAAGCACGTATTTCCCCAAGAGACCGGGCCGACATTTATCCGGGCCTTTCGAGCGTTATAAAAATCAGCGCCTACGACTATTCTATTTACGGTGGTCTGGAAGGAAAAATTATCGAAATTTCTCCTGATGCATTGCAGGACGAATTTGGCCAACCCTATTTTCGGGTTCGCATTGAGGCCGATGCTCAGGCTTTTGGTCCCAACGAACCTGTGGTTCCCGGCATGCTGGCAGAAGTCAACGTGCTGACAGGGTCCAACACCGTACTGGATTTTTTGCTTAAACCAGTACGTCGCCTGAAAGAAAATGCATTTCGCCAATAACAATTGGCCAGCTTAGGAATTAACGATCAACTGCGCCATTTGTACCGTTTGCGTTGCGTCCGTATAAATATCATAGGTTGTCGTGCTGCCAATGGTTGTGGAAGTCCAATTTGCCACAGGATCAATAATCGACACGCTATCACCGGCATCGAAATCAAATTCCAAAACATTGCTGCCATCGGTCATGCCTTGAATATCAGCTGCGCTTAAATTCAAATCCGCATCCACTCCGGCTCCTGTGAAATCTATAATTTCAACGTCACTGAGCACCGCATCAAGATTTACTTCATTATCAATTGTACCTGCACCAGAAATTGTAACCGTATCTATATCATCGCCGCCATCAAGGCTAAATCCACCCAGATTTAACGCCGGTCCATCAACCAAAAAGCTATCATTCCCCGCACCACCACTAAGAATATCAGCCCCTCCACCCCCGGCAATAATGTCGTTTCCGACACCACCGTTTAAGGTTTCCGCAGCAACGGTCCCGTTAAATGTGTCGTTGAATGAAGATCCCAGCACAGTTTCAATCGAAGTAAGTGTATCTCCGGCAGCATCTCCACCAGCAGAGGCCGAGCCAT
>CAZMVQ010000040.1:20880-22393 GCA_964569865.1 uncultured Devosia sp. | reverse complement strand
GCGCACCCCTGCCACCTGATTTACAAGAAATTCAGGATCAATTGGCTCCATTTGCCTATAAATAAATTTTTTGGATCTTCAAAAGATTACCTGCAATCATCCAAAATCCACCGGTTTACCGGTAAATACCTAGCAAAAATCACCGCAATTCTGCCTTTATCGTAAAATAACGATAAAAGAAACGTGATACCCCTTCACCGGGGGGTGATATAGGCGTAAAGACTACCTATATAGTTCTTTGTGATGCCCATATAATACTTCCATGAGAAGTTATTTTGGGCTTTGGCGCTCCGCTTTTAAGGGAGCCTAAGATCAAACGAAGGGGGGCAAAATGGCCCAGTCAAATCTGCCGAAACTCAATTCAGATAGTGGCCTTACCCGCTATCTGCAGGATATTCGCAAATACCCGATGCTTGAGCCAAATGAAGAGTTCATGCTGGCAAAAAGCTATGCGGAGCATGGGGATGCCACTTCAGCGCAAAAAATGATCACTTCGCATTTGCGGCTGGTGGCAAAAATTGCCATGGGCTATCGCGGCTATGGGCTTCCCGTTTCCGAGGTGATTTCTGAGGGAAATGTGGGCCTGATGCATGCGGTAAAGCGGTTTGACCCCGATAAGGGCTTTCGCCTTGCAACCTATGCCATGTGGTGGATCCGCGCCTCTATTCAAGAATATGTGCTGCGCTCATGGTCATTGGTAAAAATTGGCACAACGGCAGCGCAAAAACGCCTGTTCTTCAACCTGCGCAAGGTTAAAAGCCAGATCGCCGCCATAGATGACAATGCCCTGCATCCCGATCAGGTAAAACTAATCGCCACCAGATTAAAGGTCACCGAAAAAGAAGTGGTCTCCATGAACGAGCGCCTGACCGGCGATGCCTCGCTAAATGCTCCCATGCGTTCAGACGAGGGAACATCTGAATGGCAGGATTGGCTGATTGATGAAAGCCCGGATCAAGAAACTGTGCTTGGAGAAAATGAAGAATTTTCTGAGCGCATGAACATGGTCAATTCAGCAATGGATTCTTTGAACGATCGCGAACGGGCAATTTTTACGGCACGCCGCCTCAAAGAACCTCACCAGACCCTTGAGCAATTGGCACAGGAATATAGCATTAGCCGCGAGCGCATTCGCCAGATCGAAGTCAGGGCTTTTGAAAAAGTGCAGGAAGCTGTGCAAATTTCGGCGCAATCCCAAAACAAAGCACTTGAAGATCAAAACCTGCAATCGGTTTGATCTTTATAATTTTTGACCCGTAACTGAATTAATCCACTGGAGAATATTGCTATTTTTATTATCACATTAAAATTCTCTGACAATAAAAGCAGCGCTTCCCAGTTTATGGATGCCCACAAACAATGGATCAAATCCGGCTTTGACGATGGAATATTTTTATTGAGCGGCAGCTTGCAGCCAATTATGGCTGTTTGAGTTTTTAACTTAAACAGCCAGGCTGCGAAGAGCGGCCCGGCGCCAATGCGCCGCGTCCGCGCAGGCCCGCCAAAGGCGAAT
>CAZMVQ010000040.1:13816-20780 GCA_964569865.1 uncultured Devosia sp. | reverse complement strand
GAAGAGCGGCCCGGCGCCAATGCGCCGCGTCCGCGCAGGCCCGCCAAAGGCGAATTGGCCGCGAGCGAGAACATTTTAAAAGCGTTTCTATTTAAACTTGAAACGCTTTTAGCGGTGTGGTTGTCGCTCATAATTGCTCTTTGGACGACTTACAAACTCGCGTGAATGCGGACCCGTTTGTCAAAGAAAACATTGTCACGGCACAAATTTTACAAATTGACGCGGCAAAGGCTGATCCCCGTCTGGAATTTTTGCTTAAATAGGAATTTATTCCCCGAACAGCCCTTACTAAAAACCCTTCTTGGCGCCTTTGTTTTTTGGCGCGCCATTTTCCTTGACCACCTTGTCCTTTGTCCTTGTTATCTGGAACTCTTTGGTCGATACCTCTTGGCACGATGAGCAGGTATAAGTCTCAACCACATCAAACTTTTCTTCAGTCCAGACAGTGAGCCTTGTGCCGCCCTCTTCAAGCTTTTCTTTCTCGCTTTTTTCTTCGCTTGAAACCATGATTTCTTCACGATTGCTGCGTGAAATACTAAAAGCGGCTGAACATTTAGGGCATTTTGAAGACTTGGAACGGGAATTGAACATCTGGCGAAACAACAACAAACCAACGCCACCACCGATAAGCAATGTGCCAACCATGCGAATGATTTGCCCCTGCCCGCCCAACAGCCAGTAGGCAATTGCTGCTACAATTCCGCCAAGTACCAGCGCCCAGATCATAGAACTTTTTTGAATGGACTGGCGCAACTCTTCCTGATTTTCAGATAACTCAGACATGTTTCCCCCTTGTGTTAAGTGTTTGGAAGCCTAGCACCGCGCATCTGGGGCTGCAATGTCTCTCTATCGCCATAACAAACCGCCCAAAACCTCAACCCGGTTGGTCCAGATCATCGCGAGAGTAAGTCTGGTTTACACCACGATGGGCCAGAAGCCTGGAACAGACCGTGGTTTAAAAAAATAACAACCTATCAATTATCTTTTTACGCATTTAGATAGCCCTCGGCATACTTTAAATATCTGGGGTCAGATCAATGTTGCGGGTCCATATTTCCAGATTAACCCGATCTAAAACCAGCAAATAAGCGCTGTTCGCACCTTCTTCTGGCTCGATTAAAAACCTGCCTGTTTCTGTACTATTGGAAATTCCTATCTTTTTACCCGGTGCCAATTCCACCCCGTCCAGCGGATATTTTAACCCTGATGAACGCAAAAATTTTATTGGCTCCACCGGCAAAACAGAAATTCTTGAACCGGGCAAAACATCAAATTCAATTGCACCGCTGACCCGAATAATCAGATCTTCTTTCGTGGCGATTGCCAAGCGGCGTTTGCTCCCGTATCGCAGCAAAATATCAAGATTTGCCAGCGTGTGATCCACCCTCTCACCCGCCATTCCAATGGCGATTGTCACCGGCGCTTCACTTAGTTTCAGGCATTTTTCAAAGTCGGTTGTTTCCTGATCTTCAACTTTAATCAGCTTGGATTTTTCCTGCCAATATTTCGCGTCCGCAATTGAATCCATGTCACCAATTATTGCGTCTGGCATAATTCTTTTCTCGGCGCAGATATTGGCTCCCCCGTCAGCGGCAATGATTGCCGCCCCTTCCCGGCGAAAGCGCCACAACAGGGCCGTATCAACTTCCCCACCCCCCACAATTACCAATGGCCGATCATAGCTAAAAATATCGGGTGTTTTATTCGCTTGCATAAAAGTTGATCCTTGCGTTATCACTTGCCCATATCTCGCTGGGGTGCCTTAAATTTTAAGGCTGAGAAAAACCCATTGAACCTGAACCAGGTTATGCTGGCGGAGGAAGATCGAGATGGCAAGGGAGTTAAATTTTCTCATGCCGTTTTTCTTTGCCGCAAAACCATTTTGTTGGAACTATTTTATGCTTTTGCGCGCATTTTTTATAACTCTGCTCAGTTCTTTGCTGTTTGCCACCATGTCCCTTGCCGGATCCGATAATTCACAAAACCCGACCCTGACAATTTATACCTATGATGCGTTTGCCGCCGAATGGGGACCGGCCCCACAGCTTAAATCCGGTTTTGAAAAGCAATGCGGCTGCACAGTGAAATTCGTTGCCGCCGATAGCTCCATCGGTGCTTTGCGCAAGGTACAATTAGAGGGCACCACTACTAATGCCGACGTTGTTCTGGGCCTTGATACTTCACTGGTGGGGCAAGCCAATGCCCTTAATCTGTTCACCCCCCACAATGTGGATGTTTCGGCCCTGAACGTTCCCAACAACTGGACCTCGGACAATTTTATCCCCTTTGATTATGGTTATCTGGCCATGATTTATAACAGGGAATTACTGCCAGATCCCCCGGCATCATTTATAGAACTGGCTGAGAATTCATCTGACCTGAAAATCGTAATTCAGGACCCGCGCTCCTCAACTCCCGGCCTTGGTCTGGTGCTTTGGTTGCAGGCCGCCTATGGGGAAAAAGCCAATGATCTTTGGACCAAAATTGCCCCCCGCGTCATAACCATGACCAGAGGCTGGTCCGAGGCCTACGCCCTGTTTTTGGATGGTGAGGCCGATATGGTGCTTTCCTACACCACCTCCCCCGCCTATCACAAAATTGTTGAAAACGATGAGCGTTTCGCCGCCGCCCTGTTTGACGAGGGCCAATATACCCAGATTGAAGTGGCCGGAATTTTGCAATCCTCCCCAAACAAACAATTAGCGCAGGATTTTTTATCGTATTTGATCTCGCCGGAAGCACAAAAAATCATCCCCACTACTAACTGGATGTATCCGGTGGCTGATGTGGAATTGCCGCCAAAATTTGCTCAATTGCCCGTCCCGCAAACCAAATTATTGCTTGATGATGAACAGGTGAATGAAAATTCCAGCACATGGATTGCGCAAATGCTCGCAGCTTTTCAATAGGAGAAAAATTATCAATCAGCGCTTAACCCGCAAATATTTGGGAGGATTTTTTGCCCTGCTGGTCGGTGGGCTAATGATTGCAATTTTTGCTGTGCTGATTTTTTCCCAACAACCAGCAAACAGCAATGCTGTGGCACCAGACATTGCCCATCTTCTCAGAATGAGCCTGATACAAGCCGCATTAAGCACTTTCATCTCGCTTATTGTGGGCATTGCTCTGGCATGGAGCCTTAATCGCTTGAGGTTTTGGGGGCGCTCGATAATTATATCGCTACTTGCCACCGCTATTGTTGCCCCCGGTCTGGTGATTGCCCTTGGCCTGATCAGTGTTTGGGGCCGTGCCGGATGGATTGGGGATTTTGCTGCCCTGTTTGCAATTAATTGGCCCGGCACCATCTTTGGCCTGTTTGGCATTGTTCTGGCCCACACGGTGTTAAATGGTGCCTTTGCAGCTCACCTACTTTTGGCCCGCCTCAGCGCCATCCCTGCCCAAAAGTTAAAACTTGCCCAAAGCCTTGCACCAACAAGCTTACAGCGCTTTGCCATACTTGACTGGCCGGCAATTTCCAGCGCCCTGCCCTCCCTTGCCTCGATTATTTTCCTGCTGACTTTCACCAGCTTTCCCATTGTGTTGCTGCTGGGTGGCGGCCCGGCCAATCAGACCCTTGAAGTGGCGATTTACAGCGCCGTTCGCCTGGATTTTGACCTCAAAGCCGCCGTTATGCTTGCTCTGATACAGCTTGGCATTTGTGCGGCAATAATTGTGCCAACCCTTGGTGCAACGCAAAATTTTTCCGCTGCCGGAAATACCAACTCCCATCACTGGCCCGATAAGGGAATTGTAAAATTCATCCAGATTGCAATATTATTCATTGCGATATTTGGCTTTGCATCTCCATTATTAGCAGTTCTGCAAAAAGGGCTGGGGCCGGGATTTTTTGAAACTATAACACGCCCGTCTTTCATCAAAGCAGCGCAAAACTCACTGATACTTGGCACGATCAGCGCCGCAATTACCCTGTTTATTGCCATTCGCATCGCCATGACCATGGCCATGACTATGGCCATGACCAGTTCAAAATTTGCCAGTGCCGTATTTTTAGCGCCCATATTTGCCTATCTGGTAATGCCCTCAGTAGTGCTTTCGTTAGGATTTTTTATCGGCTCGAGAAATCTTGGAATTAGCAATTCTGCGGCGGCTCCGATTGTGTTGATTATTGCCAATGTGCTGCTGGCCCTGCCCTTTGTCTATGCAATGATTGCTCCGGCCATAAAATCCATCCATTCCCGCTATGATAAACAGGCCCGCGCCCTGAATTTAGGCGGTTTTAAGCGTTGGCAACTAATTGAGAGGCCGCTTTTAGGGCGCGAAATCGGGCTGGGTCTAGCATTGGCCTTTAGTTTTTCCCTTGGTGATCTGGGGGTAATTTCCCTGTTTGGCACCGCTGAATTTTCCACCCTTCCATGGCAGATGTTTCGCGCCATGGGTGCCTATCGCAATAATGATGCCTCTGCAATCGCCGCTATCATGTTATTAATCTCCATGGCGGTATTTTTGATATTGCCGACACTTTTTAACCGGAGTGATAAAATTGCTAAAAATTGAAAACCTGAAATTTTCCTACCCCCGACAAAAAATTCCCCTGATCTATAATCTGGTGCTGCATCCCGGCAAAATTACAAGTTTTAATGGACCATCAGGCTGCGGAAAATCCACTCTGCTTGATCTGATCGCCGGATTTTTACGGCCCGCTTGTGGCAAAATCCTGCTCAATGAAAATGATATTGTTAATCTGGCACCAGAGCAAAGGCCCGTTTCTATTCTGTTTCAAAATGATAATTTATTTGATCATTTGAGCGTTAGAAAAAACCTTGAACTTGGCCTTGCAAAAAACCCCACGGCCAAAACTGCAACTATTCAAAATGCTCTGGAACAGGTTGGTCTGGCCGATTTTATTGATCGGCGTGCCTTTTCGCTTTCAGGAGGTCAAAAACAAAGGGTGGCTCTGGCACGTACCCTGCTGGCAAATCAACCCATTCTGCTGCTTGATGAACCCTATTCCAGCCTTGATAAAATCAACGCTGACAAAATGCGCCTTCTTGTCAAGAAACTGACCATAGCCAATGATTGGCACACGCTGATAGTTTCTCACCTCTCAGAGGATAAGAAAAAAGCAAATTCGCTCTCATAGCCACTATTTTTAACCACTATTTGCAGCAGCTGATGCTGCTTCAGCATCCGCATTGGCCCATATGGCCATAACATCATTGAACAGAGTTTGGGCGGTTTCATCTTTTTCAAGGGTAATGATGGCCCTGCGCCCTGATGAATAGATCAACGCCAGATCCATCCATTTGCGATTTTGCAACAGGTCCAGATTGGTTCGAATATCCGCATCAGCTGCGCTAAGCGCAAACAAGAATGAATTGCCCACAACCCGTGCCGAAGCGCCAACCAATGCTGCCCCCTGCACAAGTTCTTCGTTTTTCAGCAGGATACCGGGCAGTCCAGCGATTGAGCCGCCGGAAAATGCCGAACTGACTTCAAAATCAATTTCCATCAAATGACTGGCAGGCAAACTGCGATCACCATTGCGCCTGATAAGAATTCTTACCCCAAGATTTTTTGCTGGAATATTGGCCTGACCAATGATTGTCGGCTCACCCAATTCATCAACTCCACGCCGCCATTGTACCGTGCCCGAAAACGGCACCGCACCACTTGCCCCATCGGTTGATGCTTCGAGCAATAAAGACTGGGCAGAACCGGCAATCGCCCCATTGGCATCGCCCTCTTGAGCCAAAGCGGTATCAGGTGCTTCTGTGCTGGCACCCAAGCGATCTTCAACCTTCTCGCCGCCATTTTCAGGTTGCGTAGCCCTGTCATTGGCATTTGAAGATAATCTGTCTTCAGTTTTATTGACATCTTCAAGCGCCACATTGGCATCGCTTACATCATTGGTTTCAACCTGAGTTGCCGTATTGCCGACATTTGGATTGCTACCGGCACTTGAGTTTTGCGAACCATTATCTATCACACGCACCGGATTTGTGTTACCCGAATTTTGGCCCGAATCTGGAGCAGTCCCCGCGCCAGTATCCGCTTGCTGCTCTTCGACAACTCCATCAGAGGCAAACAACGCCTCCAAATCAATATAACCTTCTCTCCATGCATAATAGGCCCCGCCACCGACGGCTCCCAACAGCAAGATAACCAGCACCAGAAAAATGGTCAGGCCATTGCCACCTTTTTCTTCATCATCCCCAAAAGAAAAATCGTCCCCCACATTGCCTTCGTTATTTGAAAAATTATCGTCACCAAATGCGGATTGATTTTCCAGTTCGTCTTCAAAACCCAGCTCACCACGCGCTTCACGATCCAGCGTCTCTATGGCCCGGTCCACAACCAGTTGTGAATCATCACTCACCACAGATGGAGATCGAATAACTGTCGGATCAGGTGCATCAATTCGTGCAACTGTTGGCGCCGGCTCTACCTTTAGCGTCCCGTTTTCAACTTCGCGAACCTGAGACATGGCAGCCCCGACACCAATGTCAGATTGGGAGACAGATGAATTTGCTGACTGCGCATTTGAAGGATTAACTTCAGGACCCGCCAAGGCAGGATTACTTGCAGCTACTACCGGTGAAGTAGCACCGGCGGCCTGCTTTGATTTTTCCTGCCCAAAACCAACAGAACTGGATTTGGCCTGTTCAGCTCTGGCAATAATAGCATCAAGGGCAGCGTTTCCTACGCTTTTGCTCTCGCCACCATTGGTTTTTGTGTCTGCCTGACGTTCACTGGGCTGCAGTTTTACATCATTATTTTTCTCTTTGACGTCGCCTGAACCGGTTTTATCTATATTTTCAGCAGCATGTGTTGCGCTATTCTTCATACTGGCCTGATTAAGGGCAGCGCTTAACTCATCCCCGCTATCTGTTGCAGGTTCACCATTTTTAATTTCAGAATTTTCTTCATTCGTTGGTGTATTATCTTTAACAACCGGCGGCTCTTCAACAGCTGGTTCTTCAACTACCGGTTCTTCAATAACCGG
>CAZMVQ010000040.1:9356-13716 GCA_964569865.1 uncultured Devosia sp. | reverse complement strand
GGTTCTTCAACTACCGGTTCTTCAATAACCGGCGGCTCTGCAACTGGCTCAACTGGTGCCAGAGGAATGGAAGTCTCCTCCACATTCTTTAAGCCGCCAAGCAATGCCTCGGTTGCTTCATGCTCTACCTGTCGAATGCAATCTTCCAGCTCCAGCCTGTGCTGAGTAATTTCCCTCGCGGGCAATGGCGGAGAAATCGCACGCAATTGAGCGACCAGCGCTTTGCGCGCTTTTTCATAAACCTCACGCCGAGAGGCACCATTACTTTGGGGGAGTGCCCCCACAGCCTTACTTAATAATTCCTGGTAGTTCGCCATTCGTTACTCAACGCTCAATTTTTAAAATTCATTTTTGCCAAAAAAACCTATGCTTGGAAAGGGTCTGTTACCATTATAGTATCCAAACGCTCTGGACTTGTTGATAATAAGGCTACAGGAGAACCAATTAACTCTTCGATACGACGAACATATTTGATTGCCTGTGCCGGAAGGTCTGCCCATCGCCTTGCCCCTGCCGAAATTTCTTTCCACCCCTCATATGTTTCATATACCGGCTTAACGCCAGCCTGCCCGGCCATTGAGGCGGGCAGATAGTCAATACGTTGTCCTTCATATTCATAGGCCACGCACACCTTAATTTCGTCCAGACCATCAAGCACGTCAAGTTTAGTCAGTGCAATACCGTTAATGCCCGAAATTTTGACCATTTGACGTACTAAAACCGCATCAAACCAGCCACAACGACGCTTGCGACCGGTTACTACCCCAAATTCATGGCCCTTTTCCCCTAAAAACTGCCCGATTTCATTTTCCTGCTCGGTGGGAAAAGGCCCCTCGCCAACTCTGGTTGTATAGGCTTTGGTAATTCCAAGCACAAAACCTATTGCCCCCGGACCAACGCCCGAGCCGGTTGCCGCCTGACCCGAAACTGTATTTGAAGAGGTAACAAAGGGAAAGGTGCCATGGTCATTATCAAGCAGCGCCCCTTGCGCCCCTTCAAACAGAATTTTTTTGCCTTCCCGAATTTGCTCCGCCAGAATAGCCCAGCTTTTACCCATAAAGGGCAAAATTGATGCAGAAACCTCATTTAGTTCATCAACAATTGCCTGCGCTTTAATTTCCTCAATTCCCATACCCCGCCTCAAGGCATTGTGATGCAATAGCAGGCGCTCGATCTTTTCCATCAGAGTATCCGGCTCACCAAGGTCCATTACCCGAATGGCGCGACGGCCCACCTTATCTTCATAGGCCGGGCCGATACCGCGCTTGGTGGTACCAATTCTTAAGCCCGCATTTTGCCCCTCGCGAATGGCATCAAGCTCTCTATGTACCGATAATATCAGCGGCGCATTTTCAGCAACGGTTAAAATCTCAGGGTTGATCTCAACTCCCTGATCCTGAAGTTTTTTCACCTCGGCTACAAAATGATGGGGATCAACAACAACCCCGTTGCCGATTATGGACTTTTTTCCCTGCACAAGGCCGGAAGGCAACAGCGACAATTTATAAACTTTGCCATCAATTACCAGAGTATGACCGGCATTATGCCCCCCCTGATAACGCACCACCACATCGGCCCGATCAGAAAGCCAATCAACAATCTTGCCCTTGCCCTCGTCGCCCCATTGCGAGCCAACGACCACCACATTGCCCATTTGTTCAATTCCCAACAATTAGTTTATCTACGCCAGCAATGCTGATAGTTCTCAAACAACATAACTGCAATAGCAGATAACAAAAACCGGATCAATTTCATGTTCAAAACAGGCCCTTTACATGCATTTTTCCCTAGGTTGCCCAATGAATGATCCATTGAACAAAAACCCAGGCACCGGATTGCTTACCTCCATTATGTCAAAGCCCTATTTATTATTGGTGCTGGCCCCGATTTTCTGGGGCGGCAATATCAGTGCCGGCAAATTGGCCGTTGGCAATGTCGATCCCTATTTACTGACGATCGGGCGCTGGACCGGTGCTCTGCTGATTCTGCTTCCCCTTGCATTGCCCCACGTAATTGCCGACTGGAAACTGATAAAACCAAAATTGCTCCTGTTGGCCATGTTCGGATTTTTTGGATTTACCGGCTTTAATATCCTGCTATATAATTCTTCCCTTTATACATCAGCAATCAACGGCTCCATCGAGCAGGCCTCGATCCCGGTTTTTGTGCTGATTGGAAATCTCATCCTGTTCGGAATAAGGCCAAAGCCATTACAGGTTTTAGGACTGATCCTGACCATTGCCGGTGTGGTCTGGGTGGCCACCAGAGGGCTTCCCGCCACATTGTTCTCGCTGCAACTCAACATTGGCGATGCCATGGTGATTTTAGCCTGTTTTTTATACGCCGCCTATTCTCTTGCCCTTAGGTATAAGCCAAAAACCCACTGGTTGAGTTTTTTAGCAGTCACCGCTTTTTTTGCGCTTGTCGCTGCATTTTTTGCGCAGGCGTTCATCGCCGGGGGTTTAGGTGAGTTAACCAGATTGCTTCCCCAAACCACAACCCGTGGCTGGCTGCTTATTATATATGTGATGATCTTCCCCTCAATCCTTGCACAACTGTTTTATGCTAGGGGGGTAGAAATAATCGGCTCCAATCGTGCCTCTGTATTTATAAACCTGCTGCCGGTGTTCGGCACTGTTATTTCAGTGTTGATCGTTGGAGAAAAGTTTCAGTTTTTTCATTTCGTGGCTGCGGTTCTGGTGGTTTTTGGCATCATACTTTCAGAATTCAGCACCAGGGCCAGAACCAATTAAAAAACCTGTCCATCAAATAACGGTATCAAACAATGTCTGAAATCGACGAACTATCCAAAAAAATCGCTTCCCTTGAAAGCAAAATGGCCTTTCAGGATCAAACTATCGAAGACCTAAACAAAACCATCACCGACCAGTGGGATGAATTTAATAAACTGCGGCGCGAAATTTCCCGCCTTAGTGGTCAGGTGCTGGAGATGCAAAGCTCAAAGGATGGTTTTGATGGTAATGAGCCACCGCCCCACTACTAAAGAGCTACCGCCCCGTTATTAAACGGGTCAAACCGCTTTTGTATTACCAATGCCGATTTGTTCCAATTGTTCAAAAAAGCTGGGGCAGGTTTTTGAAACACAGCCCGGATCAAGCAATTCAATGCCATTGCCCGCCACCCCAAGCACCGCCAGCGCCATGGCCATGCGGTGATCTTCAAACGTATCCATAATACCAAATTTGGGCACGCCGGGATGAACAGTCATACCATCCTTATGTTCTTCAACCCTGATGCCAAGCTTGGTCAACGAGGCACACATGGCTGAAATCCGGTCGCACTCATGCTGGCGAATATGGGCAACCCCATGCATATGAATTGGCCCGTCAGCAAAGGGTGCAATTGCTGCAAGGGTCAATGTTGCATCCGACAAGGGGCGCATATCCACTGAAAAACCTCCCCTTAGCTGACCATCCATTTTTATAACCGAGGCGGTTTCACCTTTAGATATTTCACAGCCCATGCGCTCCAGAATATCCAAAAAGCCATAATCGGGCTGACGGGTATTTTTACCGATATTTGTCAGCTTGATATTTCCTCTGGTAACGGCTGCAAGGGCAGCAAAATATGTGGCGGTCGAAGCGTCTGCCTCCACCATTAAATCTTTGGCCCTATAGCTTCCCGGCTCGACAAAAAACCGGGTAAAATCTTTTTGATTTTTAATTTTTGCACCAAAATGGGCCATTACATCCTGGGTGATCCGCACATATTCGCTCTGCACAATCCCCCCTTCGACTGTGAGATCAAGACCATTTTCTGCCATTCCGCCACCCATCAGAATGCCGGAAATAAACTGCGAAGAAACTGCGCCAGACATGGTAATGGCGCCACCCTTAAAGCTGTTCCCATGCACGATTGCGGGATAGGTATTTTCCCCTTCAAGACATTCAATTTTGCCTTCCCCTGCCCTTAAAGCATCAAACAATGCACCCACAGGACGGCTACTCATCTGTTTAGAGGCGGTAATTTTCCACTCTCCCGCATTCCCTGCGGCAAGAACCGGCGGCAAAAAGCGCGATATGGTGCCGGCAGAACCCACATGCAGATTTGAAGATTTGGGCCCCACATCACCAACGCCCTTAATGGTGGCACTGGTGCCATCAAATTCAACTGAACAACCAAGGCGGCGCAAAACATCGGCGCACCACCAGGTATCATCCGAGCGCAACAATCCGCCAAGCTTAGTTTGGCCTGTTGCCATTCCAGCCAGAATCAAAGCCCTGTTGGATACGCTTTTGGAGCCGGAAACCGCAATATCGGCAATTATTGCAGCCTTGGCGGGGTCAAGTCTGATGGATTTAACACCTTTTAGCCCAGTCCATGGAGTGGCAGAATCTTG
>CAZMVQ010000040.1:0-9256 GCA_964569865.1 uncultured Devosia sp. | reverse complement strand
ATATTGTCTTCTGCCAATTTCATTTCTCCTTGGGATTAATCCCCATAGGTTTTGGGGCCAGACCTTACAGCCACCCCACCCCTAAAACTTAAGCGCTTTGGCCTGTTTTACACCTACCAGCGCACCCACCTTGTTCAATTGCTCATCACTAACGCCACTATCAATGCTAAGCAATGCAATAGCCTCTTCTCCCTTGGATTTTCGGCCAAGATTGAAGTTGGCAATATTTATATCAAGGTCACCCAAAAGAGTGCCAAGCCGCCCGATAAATCCGGGCTGATCCTCATTGGTGATATACAACATATTGTCAGAAATACCCGCATCCATATTTATTCCCTTAACCTGAATAAGGCGCGGGTCACCATTGGAAAATACAGTACCGGCAACCGAGCGTTGCTGTCTTTCGGTAATCACGGTGACGCGAATATAATTTTCATATGCCCCCTGCTGCTCCCGATTGATAGTCTCAACCTTGATGCCCCGGCTTTTAGCCAGCACCGGTGCTGAAACCATGTTCACGTCACCCAGCAAAGGCCGTAACAGGCCGGTAAGGGCAGCAGCAGTCATGGGTTTGGTATTTAACTCGCTTAACTCACCTTCATATTCTATGCGCACACCGGTAATGCCAGACTGGGTTAATTGCCCGGCAAACGAGCCAAGCACATCAGCCAGTTTTACAAACGGAGTTAAACGCGGTGCTTCTTCGGCGGATATTGAGGGGAAATTCAACGCATTGGTTATCTCGCCATCGTTGAGATAAGCGCATATCTGCTCGGCAACCTGAATAGCCACATTCTCTTGCGCTTCGCTGGTCGAGGCACCTAGATGGGGAGTGCAGATAACATTTGGCACCTCAAACAAAGGATTGTTAATAGCAGGCTCGCTTTCATAAACGTCCAGCGCCGCCCCTTTTACCTTGCCGCTTTCCAGAGCGATTTTTAGCGCCGCTTCATCAATCAATCCTCCACGCGCGCAATTGATTATGCGCATACCCGGCTTCATTTTTTCAAATGCATTGGCATTGATAATATTGCGTGTAGCGTCGATCAGGGGCGTATGCAGCGAGATAAAATCCGCCATAGCCAGCAATTCATCCAGCTCGACTTTTTCTACCCCCAGCACAATTGCCCGCTCCGGTGTTAAAAACGGATCAAAGGCAATAACCTTCATCTTTAAGCCCTGAGCGCGATCGGCAACGATTGAGCCGATGTTGCCACACCCGATAAGACCAAGAACCTTGTTGGTGACCTCAACCCCCATAAAACGGGATTTTTCCCATTTCGAAGCTCTTGTGGAAGCATCAGCCTCCGGGATTTGCCGAGCCAGTGCCAGCATCATGGCTATGGCGTGCTCGGCGGTGGTGATGGAATTGCCAAACGGTGTATTCATCACAATGATGCCCTTGGCGGTGGCGGCAGGAATGTCCACATTGTCGACCCCGATCCCGGCCCGACCGACCACTCTTAAGTTTTTGGCCCCTGCAATGAGTTTTTGCGTGACCTTGGTCGCCGACCGGATCGCCAACCCGTCATATTGATCAATTGCCTTTAACAAAGCGTCTTTGTCTTTGCCCAGATCGGGCAGATAATCCACGTCGATATTATTGTCTTTGAACACCTGAACGGCGGTGGGGCTGAGTTTATCAGAAATTAGAACTTTAGGCATTTTTGCCTCCGTTTGTTTTGTCGGTTATCGCAACAAGGCGAAATCTAACCAAAAAGATATTTGAATGGAATTTAGCTGTAAGAATGCTGTAAGAGTGCTGTAAAACCGCTGCAATTTCTCTTTTGTATAAAAAGAAAAAGCTAGGGTGATAACGCGGATTTTTCCTGCCGGAACGCCCAGTCAAGCCATGGGGTCAAAGCCACCAGGTCTGAGGTTTCAATGGTTGAACCGCACCATATCCGCAAACCCGAAGGTGCATCGCGATAGGCCCCGATATCATAGGCCACCTCTTCAGCATCCAGACGGGCAACAAGGCGTTTAGCAAAGGCTGCCTGATCGACTTCATTCAAAGCATCCACTTCAGGATCGTTTATGATCAGACATATGGAAGTGTTGGAGCGCTGCTCGACAATTTTGGGTAAAAACTCAACCCAATCAGTGGCTTGCACCCAGTCGGCGATGGCTTTTGCATTAGCGTCCGCCCGGCCCTGCATACCTTTTAACCCACCAATCGACATGCCCCATTCCATGGCATCAATCACATCTTCGATGGCCAGCATCGAGATGGTATTGATGGTCGCCCCCTCAAAAATCCCAGCAATTAGCTTGCCACCTTTGCTCATGCGAAATATCTTGGGCAATGGGCGATCGGGAGTAAAATTCTCTAACCGCTCAACAGCTTTCGGGCTAAGGATAAGCATGCCGTGGGCAGCCTCTCCGCCCAATGCCTTTTGCCATGAAAACGTGGTGACATCGAGCTTGGAAAAATCAAGATTTTGCGCATAAACGGCTGAAGTTGCATCACAAATCGTTAGCCCGGATCTATTGGCATCTATCCAGTTAGCGTTTGCAACCCTTGCGCCAGATGTGGTGCCGTTCCAAGTGAAAATCACGTCCCGATCAAAATCAACCTGCGCTAAATCCGGCAGATGACCATAGTCGCTTTTCAGCACTCGAACGTCAGAAATTTTCAGTTGATTTTTAATATCATTGACCCAACCGGCCCCAAAACTTTCCCACGCCAAAACATCAACACCGCGCGCCCCAAGCATACTCCACATGGCCATTTCCATGGCACCAGTGTCCGATGCCGGAACAATCCCAACCAGATAATCATCAGGGATTTCCAGCAATTGTCGGGTAAGTTCCAATGCTCGCTTAATGCGTGCCTTGGCAGGTTTTGAACGATGAGAACGGCCCACAAGTGCATTTTCAAGCACGGCTGGGGACCAACCGGGACGCTTGGCACAAGGACCAGAGGAAAAATTGGGATTTGCCGGACGCATGTCCGGTTTTGTGGCGTTTGCCACTTTCATATCTGTCATTTGACTACCCTTTCAGATAGGCGCCCCTCGTTGGGGAGGGGTGGCCCACTTGCGGCATTACGCCTGCAGGCAAAAAAATGCAAGAGAATTTTTTCGATAAAATAAATGAAGGTTTTCAATAAAAAACGACGCCCTAAATTTAGAGCGTCGTTTCAAAAACCATTCATGGATCAGGTCTAAACCCTGATTTTATATAGAGTTTTTAATTGAGGCGATAGCGCAGCGTGGCTCTTGCCTCATGAATAAGGTTGTTGTTTATGATATAGGTATTGGCAGCAATCGGTGGCTGACTCATGACCTTGTTCATATAAATTCCACGATATCCAAATTCTGCAACCATATTTCCCATGTCATAACTGACACCGGCCATCAAGGCTGCAGCACCTTCAACAGAACGTCCCCATGCTATTTGTGAACCACCGGGATTGTTAATCTCCGACCAGTTTTTACCAAGTCCGATACCGGCACCCACATAGACACCCAGACCGCCCTTGGCAGCACCATATTCACCAAGATTAAAGTCATAATAGACGTTAGCCAGAATAATTCCGCTACGCAGATTAACTGTATAATCGGTGGCTGTGGTCAGGTTGGCGATACCGAAATAATCAATAGTAACATCACTGCGAAGACCATCACCGGTTTCATAGCCAAAACCTACTCCAACACTATATCCGTATCCCGGAGAGGAGAAGGTTGCTATACAACCACAATAATTGCCATCACTGGCCTGCCAAAGTGCACCTGCAACAGAGCCGCGCAGATAGAAGTTTCCGCCAAGACCATAATCAACTTCTGGCAAATCCGGAATTTGATAGATCGGTGGTGGTGTATATGGAATAATCTCAGCGGCGAATGCCGAACTCAACATTGTGGTGGGGGCTGCAACCAGCGCCCAAACCGCTGTTATAATAATTGTTAGCAGCTTACGCATTTTACTAATCCTTTTTTAAACCATGAAATTGGCCAGTGACTTGCACCATGCATATATTTCGTTAAAACGAGATTAACCTTAAAATTTAACCCTAACAATGTGAAAACAACCAATTAACACTTACTTAACAAATCAAACCAAGAAGATATAATGAACAACACTTACTCTTTTACAAACTGGGCACTTTTATTTGCTTTAGTTATTATATGGGGGGCAAGTTTTGTTGCAATTAAGATCGCAATTACTGATATTACTCCCGCATGGCTTGCAGCATCGCGCATTTTACTTGCCACGATTTTAATGATCGGTTTTGCCCGCCTGACCAATATCCGTGCACCATCGGGACGCGCTGAATGGGGGGTTGCGCTAGTGCTCGGTGTTATCGGAACCACCCTGCCCTTTGCTCTAATTGGCTGGGCTTCCATTTTTGTGCCTTCCGGTATTGCCGGTTTGATGATGGCCACCAACCCCATGTTGGTATTGTTATTGGCAATCGTTGTTCTGCCCAACGAGCCGCCAACCAAAAGCCGCATTGCTGGTCTTTTTGTAGGTTTTCTTGGGGTAGCAATGGTCATTATGGGCCGAGCCGACCCTCAAATATCTCTGCCCATATCCAACACCCTGACCCAGACAGGTTTTGACTGGACTTTGTTGGCATATCTTGCACTTTTGTTTGGTGCGTTAGGTTACGCAATCAACAATGTTGCATCACGACGTGCCACCCAAATGCCCCACGCAACCCGTGGCTATGGGGCGTTACTCACCGCCACCCCCAGCGCCATAATTCTTGCAGCACTTAGTGAACCATTTCCCGACTTCTTCGCCATGCACATCAATACCCTTGGGGCAATTTTTTATCTGGGCGTACTACCGACCTGGATTGCGACACTTATACTTTATCGTTTGATTGCCCACACCAGCGCCGGATTTGTTGCTCAATCAAACTATCTGGTGCCAGCAACAGCCATTTTGCTGGGAGCGTGGCTTTTAGGAGAGCAACTTGCCATAATTCAATATCTAGGATTTGGCATCATATTACTGGGAATTGGAATTGCAGAAAACCTGCTCAAATTCACACCCCGACGCTAGGGCACGGCCTCATAAACAGGGTCAAAATGCTATGGCAATCCTTGTAAGTAATTAAAAATTCACAGCATCTTCCTTGATACTTACTTGAACGGAAATGCGGCACCAATCGTTACAGCAGCATATCAGTTTTTTGAAATGCGATATCTGGGTCAATCTTGATGCAATTGCCGGCCGGACAAAGCGCGTGTCGAAGCGCACAATGAACAGCCTAAAAATACGCTTCTTGGCGCATGAAAATCAAATTTTTATGCGGCGTTCGCAATGGCATCAGAAATTTCACGAACGATTTTTGACACCAGTGCCTCGTCATCCCCCTGCCCCATAATACGGATAAGCGGCTCGGTTCCCGAAGGTCTGATAACCAACCGTCCACCTTCTCCAAGCCGGGTTTTGCCATTTTCAATCAATTGCACAACAGATTTATCGGACAAAGGCTGACCACGCGTGAATTTTACATTGTGCAATAGCTGGGGTACTTTTTCATACAGATTACAAACCTGCGACACTGTTTGCCCCTTTGATGTAACCACCTGCAGCAATTGCAGCGCTGCCACCAAACCGTCCCCGGTTGTGGTGAAGTCCGACAAGATAATATGGCCCGACTGCTCGCCACCAACATTATAATTGTTGGCACGCATGCTTTCTAAAACATAACGATCTCCAACCTGAGCCCGGTCAAGTTCAAGGTCCATTGTCTGCAAAAACCGCTCCAGCCCAAGGTTGGACATGACGGTTGCAGCAATACCGCCCCCGCTTAATATTCCACGTTCATGCCAGGATTTTGCGATAACGCCCATCAACTGGTCGCCATCAACAACCTCCCCTTTTTCATCAACAATCAAAACCCGGTCGGCATCTCCATCCAGCGCAATGCCGATATCAGCTCTGGTTTCGCGTACTTTTTCGCTCAGTTTTGCAGGAGATGTGGAGCCGCATTTATCGTTGATGTTAAATCCATCCGGCTGATCGCCAATGGCAAAAACCTCTGCTCCCAACTCCCACAGAGCTTCGGGCGCAACTTTATATCCGGCCCCATTTGCGCAATCCACAACGATGCGCAAACCTGTAAAATCCGTGTTGCGCGGCAATGTTCTTTTTGCATATTCCACATATCTTGTCCGGGCTTCTTCAAGACGTTTTGCCCGGCCAATTCTTTGCCCCTGAGAAAGTCTAGGGTTCAAGTCACTTTCAATCAGCGCCTCGATTTCCTCTTCCATATTATCAGTGAGTTTATAACCATCGGGTCTGAAAAGCTTAATCCCGTTATCTTCATAGGGGTTGTGAGAAGCCGAAATCATCACCCCCAGATCAGCACGCATGGAGCGGGTGAGCATGGCAACCGCAGGCGTTGGCATAGGCCCCAACAAAAACACATCCATGCCGACAGCCGTAAATCCCGCTGTTAAAGCATTTTCAATCATATATCCTGAACGTCTGGTATCCTTGCCAATCACCACCCGGTGGCGATGCGAGCCGCGCCGAAATGCAAGCCCTGTGGCCATTCCGACTTTTAACGCCAGTTCAGGAGTTAATTTGCTGCCATTTGCCAAACCCCGAATACCATCGGTTCCAAAATATTTTCGTGCCATGATTTTGACCTGTGCCGGATGTGAGTAAAGTTAATTTGGATATTATACAATAACTACAAATTTACGATGACCAATTAATCTCAGTATTAACATTGGGTTTAGGCAACAACTAAATCATCATTAAGACAACCCAAACAAAAAATATGCCGGACAAATTGCCCGGCATATCTATTCATCAGAGTGTTTTATTCATCAAAAAAACTCTCAGTTTTCAATAAAGTTCCACCAAAAGGCTCAACCACTACTGGTCAGCCCTCTGGCTGAGGCTCCATGCCTTCAGCTCCATTGTCGGGAGTTTCCTTTTTCTTGCGCTTTGCTTTGCCTGCACTTGGCACCCCGGTGCCTTTAGGCGTATCCGTGTCATCCTCTGAAACTCGCACCACTGGCTTGCCATCCATCAGGTCAACAATTTCATCACCACTCAGAGTTTCATATTCCAAAAGCGCCTTAGCCACCGCATGCAGATCTTTCATATTTTCACGAATGACCTTTTGCGCCGTATCATAACCCTCTTCCACAAAGCGCTTGATTTCACTATCCACAAGCTTTTGCGTCGCATCAGAAACCCGAGTGCTGGGCTGCCCCATGGACCGACCAAGAAATACTTCTTCCTGATTATCCCCATAGAGCAATGGGCCAAGTTTATCCGACATACCAAACTGCGTCGCCATGGCTTTGGCCAGATTGGTGGCCATTTTAATATCAGCCGAAGCACCGGACGTTACCATTTCTTCGCCAAATATTTCTTCTTCAGCAACCCGGCCACCCATGGCCACGACCAGATCGGCCTTGCATTTTTGTCGGGTCAAAGAAACCTGATCTTTTTCCGGTAAACGCACCACCATGCCCAATGCCCGGCCACGCGGAACAATGGTTGCCTTGTGAATTGGATCAGAACCAACCATTTTAACAGCCAGCAAGGCATGGCCCGCCTCATGATAAGCAGTAAGTTTTTTCTCCTGCTCGCTCAAAGCAAGCGTGCGTCTTTCAGCTCCCATCATCAATTTGTCTTTAGCGTCTTCAAACTCCTGCATGGTGACAAAACGCTTGTTGCGCCGCGCCGCCAGCAATGCACTTTCATTGACCAAGTTCATCAGATCAGCGCCTGAAAATCCAGGAGTTCCACGAGCAACTACTTTCAGATCCACATCAGGAGCCAAAGGAACTTTTCTCACGTGAACTTTTAGAATTTTTTCCCGTCCTGCAACATCAGGGTTTGAAACAACCACCTGCCTGTCAAATCTTCCCGGACGAAGAAGCGCCGGATCAAGAACGTCAGGACGGTTGGTGGCAGCGATAACAATTATGCTCTCATTGGCCTCAAACCCATCCATTTCCACCAACAACTGATTGAGCGTTTGCTCACGTTCATCATTGCCACCGCCAAGGCCGGCACCACGATGACGGCCAACCGCATCAATTTCATCAATAAAGATTATACAAGGTGAATTTTTCTTGGCCTGTTCAAACATGTCACGCACCCTTGAGGCACCAACACCAACAAACATTTCCACAAAGTCAGAGCCTGAAATTGCATAAAACGGCACGGCAGCTTCGCCTGCGACCGAGCGCGCAAGAAGGGTTTTACCGGTTCCCGGAGGGCCAACTAAAAGCACACCGCGCGGAATGCGCCCGCCAAGACGCTGAAATTTTCCGGGATCGCGCAAATATTCAACTATTTCTTCAAGGTCCTGCTTGGCTTCATCAACCCCTGCAACATCTTCAAATGTTACCTTGCCATGGGCCTCGGTCATCATCTTGGCCTTGGATTTGCCAAAGCCCATCGCCCCGCCGCGACCGCCGCCCTGCATCTGGCGGATAAAGAAAAACCAAACCCCGATAATAACCAAAAATGGCAACCATGAAGAAAGCAATATCGACCAGAATGGACTTGATTCCGGTGATGCCGCAATAATCTCAACACCATTGGCCTCAAGCCTGTCGACAATGTTTGTGCCGGCTGGAATTGTGGTTTCAAACTGGGTATTATCCAGCATCAAACCTGAAATTTTATTATCGGCAATAGTAACGGTTGCCACCGTTCCCGCATCCACATCAGCAATAAATTGCGAATAGGTGCGCTCAGTAATCAGCACCGAACGACTGGTTGACTGAAACACCTGAAACAGGCCCATCAGCATAAAAAGTATTACCAGCCAAATGGCAAAATTGCGAAAATTTCCGTTCATTTATCAATTCCTGAAAAGGTTTTTAAAAGCGGCTACCGCTCCGTTAGTTTTTGTTGGTTTCTGTTATAGTTTCTGTGGTTCTTGAATGCGAATGTAGGGTGCCGGCCCCTTAGATACAAGGCTATTGCTTCAGTTGGGTTAAGTTACATCAGTTTAATTTACTGCATAGTAAACCTGCTCAGCGCTAGCTGAAATCCACCAATTCACAAATAATAGATTTATCGAGTGAATTCGCACCGATTGCCAACAAATTTTCTTCTCTATCGAGCACCATCACACAGGAATGCACCCAATCCATTTTTATATGATCAACACCTGCAACATGGTCTTGCAATTGTTGCCGGTTCAGAGTGATTGCACTTTTTACAATTACCGGATTTTTTGAAGTGTTTTTTACAACAAACCGCTGATCCCATAGAGTTTTTTGTCCCGGACGCAACAGTATTTCTTCTGCATCCAGCCGCC
>CAZMVQ010000039.1:0-23240 GCA_964569865.1 uncultured Devosia sp. | reverse complement strand
TTTAGCCATCTATCTGGGACCAACTCTGGTATTTGTCGGTTGGTGGTTTGGTTTGCGCAAACTGGTTCGCATCGGGCACAATCAGCGCATCACTTCTATTGCTGATTTTGTATCATCCCGCTTTGGCAAATCTGAACGGTTGGCAATTTTAATCACCATTATTGCCGTTATTGGAATAACTCCCTATATCGCCCTGCAATTAAAAGCCATTACGACCTCGTTGCGGGTAATTCTAGCCACAAACCCCAATGCTTCCATCTCCCAGACCGGAGATGATTTGGGTTTGGCATTTGCCATTGCAGCAGCCATGGCGCTGTTTTCCGTGCTGTTTGGCACCAGAAATATCAATGCCAACGAACAACATCACGGAGTGGTAGCCGCCATCGCCTTTGAAGCGGTTGTAAAATTCGTCGCATTGGTTGCCGTAGGCCTGTTTGTGGTTTTTGGCATTGGCGGCGGGTTTGAGGCAACTTTCGCCCGGGCAGAAGAAGTGGGCATTTCCCTTAACACACCAGATAGTTTTGGTCCCCGCTGGCTAACAATCACCATCCTGTCAGCCGCTGCTATCATCTGCCTGCCTCGCCAGTTTCAAACCACGGTTGTTGAAAATGCCGACGAAAACCACCTGAAAACCGCCTCATGGGCTTTTCCGCTATATTTGCTGGGAATGAGCATCTTTACCCTGCCAATCGCCATCATTGGTCTCTCAATTCTTCCAGCTGGCTCTGACCCGGATATGTTTGTGTTGGCCCTGCCCCTAGCCAACGATCAAAATGCACTGGCTTTGTTTGCCTTTATCGGAGGTTTTTCAAGTGCAACTTCAATGATTATTATTGCCTCCATCGCGCTTTCAATCATGATTTCCAACCATATTGTGGTCCCCATCGCCCTGCGTTCTCCCAACCTGTTTGGCCTTAAAGAAGGTCAGGGAATGACCCGATTGCTACTCACCAGCCGCCGGGCCAGCATTGCCGCCACTTTGTTTTTGGGCTTTGTCTATTTCTGGCTTACTTCCGGTTCGGGCGCTTTGGCCCCAATTGGTCTGATTTCCTTTGCAGGTGTTGCCCAGTTCATGCCGGCAATTCTCGCAGCCCTTTATTGGCGTGATGCCACGGCAAACGGCGCTCTTGCCGGCTTGTTGACCGGGTCTGCCATCTGGGCCTATTCCAGTTTTCTGCCCAGCTTTGCCGCCTCCAACGAGCAGATCGCCCAACTGTTGCTGACCGGGCCTTGGGGAATTGAATTTTTGCGCCCACAAGCGCTTTTGGGCCTCGATAGCCTTGATCCGCTGGTGCAATCGGTATTCTGGAGCCTGCTAGGTAATACGATTGCTCTGGTGGTTGTTTCCATAATGGGCGAAAACAACGCAATCGGGCGCTTGCAGGCCACCTTATTCGTTGATGTTTTCAAGCAGAACCACAATGGGCAAAGGGGATTTGCCCGCTCTTCCGCTCCCTTGAATGATCTGTTTGCCATGACAAGACGGGTCTTGGGCACCGAGCGCGCCGAAACCCTGTTTGATAGTTTTGCCCCCAGCGGACAAAGCCGTCTCAATATTGAGCCAACCCCCGAATTTATTACCAAGCTGGAAAAGGAGTTAGCCGGTTCCATTGGCGCAGCTTCCGCCCACGTATTGTTGGGACAGGTGGTTTCCGGAGATACCGTAACCATGGAAGAGGTCATGCAAATGGCCGATGAAACCCAGCAGATTCTGGAATATTCCCAGATGCTGGAGCAAACCACCACAGAACTTCGCTCGACCACCGATCAACTGCAACGCGCCAATGTGCAATTGCGCCAGCTCGATCAGCAAAAGGATGAGTTTTTATCACAAGTCAGCCATGAGGTACGCACACCCATGACTGCCATTCGCTCTTTTGCTGAAATTTTATTGACTAACAAGGACTTAGAATCAGCGCAGCGCCAACAATTTGTCAGAACCATTCACGATGAAAGCATGCGCCTTACCGGATTGTTGGAAGAAATCCTTGACTTAAATGCCCTTGAAAGGGGGGAAAAACTCTGGGCCAACGAACCTATCGACCCCAATCGGGCCTTAAACAGAGCAATTGAAGTTTGCACCCCGGTTACCAATCAGCATCAGGTAGAAGTGCAGCTGGGCAATCTGGCAAAAGATGTGCATGTTGTTGCCAATTTTGATCGCGTCTGCCAGGTTTTTATCAACCTGATTTCCAATGCAGCGAAATATAATGATGCGAAAGCCCCCTCTGTCACCATTTCAAGTAAGGTCAGCGGTCAGCATCTAATGGTGGATTTTATAGACAACGGGCCGGGAATTTCTGCCGCCGATACACAGACTATTTTTGATAAATTCTGGCGCGGCACCCGCAATCCAGATACTTCTCAGTCTGGCTCTGGTTTGGGGTTAGCCATTTCTCGCGAAATTCTTGGAAAAATGGACGGGTCCTTGAACCTGATCAACAGAACAAATCCGGCTGAAAAAGATGAAAAAACAGCCCTGAATAAATCCGGGGCCTGCTTTCGAGTGACCCTGCCCCTGCATGTGGAATAGTAAAACTGACTGAAACCTTGTTCGCCCGACAAAGAAAGGTCGAGCACATTTGCATGCTTTAATGCCAGCTTCTTCCAGCCTGCCGGCGTGAGGCAGTAAAAGAGTCCGGCGCCCCGTCGGAGCATGAGCGAAGCGAATTAACGCAAGATATAAACGGCGAAGATGTCGGGGACAGGAGCAAAGCGACCGACGGCGACAAGCAATATAATGGTGCGGTCGAGAAGACTCGAACTTCCACGGGTTTTACCCCACAGCGACCTCAACGCTGCGCGTCTACCATTCCGCCACGACCGCAAGCCAAAGGGGAAAATGCAAATCACTTAAGAGATGCGGATTAGCGTTTAGCAAATCACTTAGCGCATCTCAAGCGCTTACTTGAGCAATTACTGTAAAAAATCTATGTTTCCAGAGGAAGTTTTTTGGTGACCTCTATCGAAAGGCGTCCATCCTCAATGCGAATTTCACCTTCGGCAATTTGTTTATTGTTGCCGTATATTTTCATCGGATCATCTTCGGTTGCATCCAATTCAATAACTGCCCCGCGACCAAGACGCAAAACATGATGGATAGGCATCATTGTTGCACCTAGTTCTACCTTGATATCAACTTCAATACCTGCAACCACACTCATATTTTTATTTCCGGCATTTTTATTCCTGCTGACGCACAAACACGCCTGACTTTTAAGAATCCTGTTAATGTTACAATGCACAAATCATGGTTATCGAAAAGTTAACGCATATGAATGTTTTTGAAAAATCATCTTCTACCCCCCTGTTCAGGGCTGATGAACGTCCCGTGCAGTGGAAAATTTTTGACGGGCTGACCGATTACCAACAAACCCTTGATGAAATGCGTCAAATCGCGACAAAAATTTCTCTTGGCAATGCCCAGGAGCAGGTTTGGCTGCTCGAGCACCCTGCCCTTTACACGGCGGGAACTTCTGCAAAAGCTGATGATCTTTTGATGCCAAAGAAATTTCCGGTTTTTCAGGCCGGGCGTGGTGGCCAGTTCACCTATCACGGCCCCGGACAAAGAGTTGCCTATGTGATGCTGGATTTACGCAAGCGCGGTAAGGATATTAGAAAACTGGTTCAAAATCTTGAGGGCTGGATTATTGATACGCTTGGCGTATTTAATATTGGTGCTTTTCAGGTTCCGGGCAAAGTTGGCGTGTGGGTAAAACGTCCAGAACTTGGTCTTCAAAGACAGGATAAAATTGCAGCAATTGGCATACGTGTGTCCAAATGGGTAAGTTTTCACGGCATTTCAATAAATATTTCCCCTGATCTTTCCCATTATCTAGGTATTGTTCCGTGCGGAATATCAGATCAGGCCGTTACCAGTTTTGAAGATTTGGGGCATTTGGTTTCCATGGCAGAGGTAGACATTATTCTGCGCCAAAAATTTGAAAAACATTTTGGCCCAACGCTCAATAAAAGTTAGCCCGAATTTCAGCATTTGCCTATTTTATTGACCTTTTAGCCATTTGAGTTAAGAAGCGACAAAAAGCGGGCAAACCAGCCCACCAAAACCCCTTTTAAGGAATGACGGGATGCATAAAGCGCCAAAAATCGGATTAGTCAGTCTTGGCTGCCCCAAAGCCCTTGTGGATTCCGAGCGCATTTTGACCACCCTTCGAGCGCAGGGATATGAATTTTCGCGCGACTATGCCGGGGCCGATCTTGTCATCGTAAATACTTGCGGTTTTATCGATAGCGCCAAGGCAGAAAGCCTTGATGCGATTGGAGAAGCCATAAAGGAAAACGGCAAGGTAATTGTAACCGGTTGTTTGGGCGTTGAAGAGGATTTGATCCGCAAAACCCACCCAAAAGTCCTAACGGTAACCGGCCCGCATCAATATGAGCAGGTGGTGGAAGCGGTGCATGAAACCTCTCCCCCAATTCATGATCCCTTTGTTGATCTGGTGCCTGAACAGGGCTTAAAACTCACCCCCAAACATTTCTCATATCTAAAAATATCTGAAGGTTGCTCAAACCGCTGCTCTTTTTGCATAATCCCGGCAATTCGTGGCGATCTGGTTTCACGCCCCGTTGCCAGTGTGCTTTATGAGGCTGAGCGGCTGGTAAAGGCTGGCACCAAAGAATTGCTGGTCATCTCGCAAGATACCAGCGCCTATGGTCAGGACATTAAATATGCCAGCACGCCTTTTCATGGTCGGCAGGTAAAAGCAAAGTTTTTTGATCTTTGTGCCGAGCTTGGTGAGCTGGGAGCATGGGTGCGCCTGCATTATGTTTACCCCTACCCCCATGTAGATGCGGCAATTGAGTTGATGGCTGACAATAAAATTCTGCCCTATCTGGACATTCCCTTTCAGCATGCTTCCCCAACAATTCTTAAGGCAATGCGCCGTCCGGCCAATACGGAGAAAACTCTGGACCGCATAAATTCATGGCGCAAAACCTGCCCTGATCTGGCAATTCGCTCAACCTTTGTGGTTGGTTTTCCCGGAGAGACAGATGAAGATTTTCAAATGCTGCTCGACTGGCTTGACGAGGCCCAGATTGATCGGGCCGGATGTTTTGAATATGAGCCGGTGGCGGGGGCAAAGGCCAATGAAATTAAAAATGTCGTTCCTGATGAAATAAAGCGCCAACGCTATGAAATGTTAATGGAAAAGGCTCAACAGATTTCTGTTGAACGCCTTGCCAAAAAGGTCGGGCGCACCATCGAAGTGCTGGTGGATGATGTCAATCTGGAAGAAAATCAGGCCACCGCGCGCTCCAAATGGGATGCTCCAGAAATTGATGGCAATGTTATTATTGATAATGCCAGCGGCATAAAACCTGGCGATATGATTGAGGTTAAGGTGCATGACAGCGATGCCTATGATCTTTATGCAACTCCTGAAATTGATTGCGCTGATCAACAGGCAGAACGATAATGCCCCTGCATTCAACCCATCAGATACCGATAAAAGAGGGTATATTGGCTCTGGGACCAAAGCCATTAATCATGGGAATTCTCAACGTCACTCCGGACAGCTTTTCTGATGGTGGCCACCATACCAACCCTGAAAAGGCGCTTGATCACACTCGTGCAATGTTGGAACAGGGCGCCGATATTATTGATATTGGCGGCCAAAGCACTCGCCCCGGAGCAAAAGAAATTTCCACTCAGGAAGAGTTGGATCGGGTAATTCCGGTAATTGAGCATTTAATTGCTTCAGGAATAAAGGTTCCCATCTCTATCGACACTTTTAAGGCACTGGTGGCCGATCAGGCGATCCAAGCCGGGGCAAGCATTATCAATGATGTTTCAGGCCTGCAACGCGAACCGGAAATCGCCACGATTGCAGCACGCTATAACGCCCCAATCATCATCATGCATTGGGACAAGCAACGCGATCACAGCGTTGATATAATAGAGGAAATGCATCGGTTTTTTGAATTGTCGCTGGAGATTGCTCAAAACGCGAATATTCCAAACAACAAAATAATTATTGATCCCGGTTTTGGTTTTGCAAAAACTCTGGATGAAAATTACCAGATCCTTGGGCGTTTAAACGAATTAAAAACGCTCGGTTTTCCTTTGCTTGTTGGCACTTCGCGAAAATCTATGCTCTCTAAATTGCTGCAACCTGTCCCGGATGAACTTGCCACCGCAACGGCGGCTACCTCGGTGATTGCCTATCAGCAGGGCGCGCATATTTTTCGGGTACATGATGTTGCACAGAATCATCAGGCATTGCAGATTGCCAATGCCAGCCTTTACGCAAGAAAGTAACGGGATTCGAAATGAAACAGCAAATTGATGACAGTATAATCCTTCAGGATCTGGTTTTTTATGGCTATCACGGGGTAATGCCGGAAGAAAACAAGGTTGGTTGCAGATTTTCCCTAAATGTCATCTGCGGACTGGATTTGAGCAAAGCGGCCAATTCTGACGAATTGGATGACACAATTTCTTATGAGCTTTTATTCAACAGTGTGCGCGATGCTTTTGCTGATAAACAGTTCAAACTGCTTGAAGCACTGGCTCAGCATATTATTGATCGGCTGTTTGCTACTTATCCACAAATCAACTGGGTTAAAATCAAACTGTTCAAACCAGAAGCGCCAATTCCTGTTGCCACAGGACAATTCGGGGTAAAACTGTTTCGAGACCGCGATAATGGCTGATGCATGGCTCAGCCTTGGAGGCAATATCGGCGATCCGTCCCAACAGATTACCGATGCGTTAGAGCTTTTGGAAAAAACCCCTAAAATTTCGATTACCAAAAAATCCGGCATGTTGATAAATCCCCCCTGGGGGAAGGTTAATCAGCCCAATTTCCATAATATTGCCGTGGAAATTTTGACAGATTTATCGCCCATTGCCCTGCTTGATGCCTGCCAGAACATCGAAAATATTCTGGGCCGTGTGCGCGAGGAAAAATGGGGCCCAAGATCAATTGATATTGATATTATCGCCTATGACCGGCAGGTTTTGAGCAGCACCCGCCTGAACCTTCCCCATCATCACGCCCACGAACGTGAATTTGTTTTGAAGCCATTGCGCGAAATATCCCCAACCACCGCGCAGTGGATTTTAGGACTAAAATCAGCTCCTCAATCTTAAATTTTATCCAGCAGCCGCAAGACCTTCAACGCGGCGTCAAATTCCACCCGACGTTTTTCATGCCGTAAAATCGCCTCCGGGTCTTTCCCCCAGCGCTCAGCGTTAAAATCCTCGTCAACATGGGCGTTTTTCCAACCCGCTTCATCAGAAATTAAATTGTGGCGCAAAGCGAATGCCAAAAGGCCAGAGCCGGTTAATCCGGTGATAGAAACCAGCGCGGTTGCAACAAAATAATCGGTATTTTCCAAATCAGCCTTAAGCGCTGCAAGGCTTTCTTCAGGCTGGGGCCTATGAATAATTCCACTCACCGGTTCAAAAATAGCAGAAAAATGCTTTTCCAGATTTTCTAACACCGGGTTCCAATATTTGTTTTGAGTTTCTACCAGTTCAATTGGATTTTCGGCCCGATAAAGCAGCAAATCATTGGCGGCGAATTTTACCACTTCATCGCGCAAATCCGCCACCACTTCATGCCCTCCCTCAAGGGCAGAATTTATCAGGCGCACATGTGGCATTGTTCTGGCATCAATCACTCCCTCTTGAGCCAGCCATTCCTCACTCAGAATTTCAGCCAGCTCATCAGATGGAACTTCGACTTTTTTTCCTGCCGGGGTTTTGCAAAATCTGCCATCTAAAGCTATGCTAAATCCGTTGTCTGATTTTTCCACGGTGACATTTTTATAAAAACGCTTGGGCAGTTCTTTTCTGGCATGCTGCTGCGCCCGACCAATTCCCGCATCCATATTGGCCTGAATATCATCAAGAAAATCGCGCATTATTTCTCTCCAAGCAGAGTATCAATCGCGCCAACCAACTGATCCATCTCATCAATAATAAGATGGGCACCAGCAGCTTTAAGTTCATCAGGTTCATGATATCCCCAACTTACCCCCAGCGCATGAGTGCCAGCGTTTACCGCCATTTCCATATCATGGGTGGTATCCCCGATCATTATCGTATTTTGCCGGGTACAATCAGCAATACTCATGGCAGAGTGCACCATATCCGGGTCGGGCTTTGAGCGATTGCTGTCAGGCGTATGCACCGAGGTAAAAAGCTTCAATATATCATGGCTTTTAAGCACCCTGTCTGTGCCGGAACCTGATTTGCCGGTAGCCACGGCCATTACAATGTCACCGCGCCCGTGCAGCCTGTTCAAAGCCTCCATCGCTCCAAAAAAGAGTTGCTCTTGCATGGATTGCGAAGCCCGTGCCAAAAATTCTTTGCGATAAAGCTCAATCAGCTCGTCAATTTGCCCCTCATTCAAACCGGGGGCAATGCGTCTGATACCAACCTGCACACCAAGCCCTGAAATCGATCGAATGATCTTTTCATCCGGCACCGGCTGCCCCATAACTTCAAGTACAGACGTTATTGTGCCAACAAATATTGCCACCGTATCAATCAGGGTGCCATCCAGATCAAAAATCACCAGTTTTTGCGCGCTCATACATCCTCCGGATCGTCATTTTTAACATCATAGCGCTTGGCATCAAAGCCCAGCATGTCAAAGCTCTTTTTCATATGTGGTGGCAATGGCGCGCTGATATCGAGCTGGCTTCCGTCACGCAGGGGTATAGCCAGCCGGCGCGCATGCAAATGCAAGCCAGAGCCAAGACCTTCCGGGGGCTGCCAGTTCCAGTTTTCCATATCAGAATATCGCGGATCATCTAAAATAGGCGTGCCCAAATTCATCATATGCACCCGCAACTGATGGGTGCGTCCGGTAACCGGCTTTAATGTAACCCATGAAAATTGCTGCCCCGCATTATCGGTAACAGAATAATGGGTCATGGAATGTTGAGCGCCCTTATACCCTTTTTCCACCACCGCCATCTGCTCGCCATCGCGAGTTGACTGGCGAGCGACAAAACAAGAAATCGTGCCCTGATTTGGGCTTGGAGACCCGGCAACAATAGCCCAATAAATTTTGCGGGCCGAGCGTGAACGAAACACACCACCAAAATGAGAAGCCACAGCGCGAGTTTTTGCCACCAGCAAACAGCCCGAAGTGTCCCGATCGAGCCGATGCACAAGACGAGGCGCCTCACCTTTTTTATTGGGCAGGCTTTTTAGCATGCCATCGATATGGCGATCTGTGCCACTGCCCCCCTGCACTGCCAAACCGTGGGGCTTGTTCAGAACGATTACGTCATCATCCTCATAAATGATCCGCTGGCGCAAAAAATTGGCATCCGCTTCGCTAAATCTGATTTTAGCTGTTTTTGACGCTCCATCATCTTTTTCGATGGGCGGAATACGCACAGTTTGCCCTGAGGTGAGCCGAGTGCTGGTTTTCACCCTGCCTTTATCAACCCGAACCTGCCCGGTTCTGATCATTTTTTGCAACCGGCCAAATTTCACCTGTGGAAAATGCAGGGCAAACCAGCGATCCAGCCGCATGCCATTCTCATCTTCGCTGATGGTTTTTTGCGAAACTCCACTCATAAGGGCAACCCCCTGGCCACAAGCAAGCCAGCCCACAGGGCCAATATGGAACCAATCACTGATATCAGCACATAAAAACCCGCCTGCATCAACGCCCCTCTTTCAAACAAAACAATGGTATCGAGGGAAAATGCAGAAAATGTAGTAAATCCGCCCAACAATCCAATGGCCACAAACAGACGCGCCTCAGCCTGCCAGGGGGGCAAGGTTTTTGCCAAAATTCCAATAAACAAACCCATAAGCAACGATCCAAAAATATTTATTGCAATTGTTGCCAGCGGAAAGCCGGCAAACCCGGCTCTCGTGACAAGCATTCCAAACCCGTAGCGCCCCATGGCGCCAAGAGCACCCCCGGCACCAACCAATAAGAATCCGTTCATCAAGATAATCTCCGCCAAACCATGGCCATTACTTTTATTTGTTTTCCTTTGAGCGCAAACGGGCAAAATAGTCGAGCCGCTTTTTTATTTCTCGCTCATATCCACGCTCAACAGGTGTATAAAACTGCTGCCTGCCTATTGCCTCGGGAAAATATTCCTGCCCTGAAAATCCCTCAACCGTGTCATGGTCATAAATATAGCCCTGCCCATAACCTTCGTTTTTCATCAGCTTGGTCGGCGCATTTAAAATGGATTTTGGCGGCATTGGAGAGCCAGAGCTTTTGGCCAGTTTTGTAGCGGCTGAAAAGGCCTTGTAAACTGCATTGGATTTGGGCGCTATGGCCAGATAGACCACCGCCTGAGCCAGTGCTAATTCTCCCTCGGGCGAGCCAAGCATCTGAAAAGCATCACGGGCCGCATTTGCCTGCACCAGCGCATGTGGATCAGCTAAACCTATATCCTCAACTGCCATACGAATTAGGCGGCGGGCTAAAAACATCGGGTCTTCACCCGCATCAATCATTCTGGAGAAATAATAAAGCGCCGCATCAGGGTCCGAACCCCTAATGGTTTTATGCAGGGCAGAAATCAGGTTATAATGGCCATCTTCTGACTTGTCATAAACCGGCGCCCGGCGTTGCAAAAACTCAACCATTTCCTTTAGCTCGAAGATTTTTCCGCCGTCAGCGGCCGCCAAAACCTCCTCCACAAGTCCCAGCAATGCCCTGCCATCCCCATCCGCCATACCAATCAGGCCAATCCGGGCTTCTTTCTCAAGGGGTAATATTTGCTCAAGCAGACCTTCTGCCCTGACAAGCAGTGCCTCCAGATCATCTTCGCTCAACGCTTCAAACCGCAATACCTGAGCCCGCGACAACAAAGCGGAATTTAATTCAAACGAAGGGTTTTGGGTCGTTGCACCGACAAGAACAATTGTGCCGTCCTCCACAACCGGCAAAAATCCATCCTGCTGCGCCCGGTTAAAGCGATGAATTTCATCAACGAATAACAAAGTATTTTGCCCCTGCTGCCGATAAAAACGCGCTTCCTCGAAGCATTTTTTCAGGTCCGCCACGCCGGAAAATACCGCAGAAATTTGCTTGAAACGAAATCCTATTTCACTGGCCAATAATTGCGCGACTGTGGTTTTGCCGGTTCCGGGTGGCCCCCACAATATCAGCGAACCAAGGCGTTTGCTATCCAGCATGCGCTTGAGTGATCCCTTTTCACCAAGCAGGTGTTTTTGCCCGATTACCTCGTCTAATGTGGACGGGCGCAACCTATCGGCCAGAGGAGTATTTTCATCCGCTTCTTTTGTATTATTCACATCATTCTTTGAAAATAAATCACTCATATTGCTTTCCAAATCTTTAGTCAGGACTTAAAGGCTTGCCCTTGATCAATCCCAACTGAATCAGGCTTATTGCCGCCGATAATGTCGCCTCTTGCCCATCTTTATATTTGCCCCCCAACAGTTTCTCTCCGGCTGTTCCGTCATAATTTCGCACCACATCCAGATCTGCAACCAATTGTTTTATCGTTCGACTGAACAGAGCAATAAATTTCAACAACCAGACAGGAGCAATATTGTTGGGGAATTTAATATTAGGATATGCGTCGCGTAAAATCTGCGCAATTTCAGTGAACGTTATATAATGGGCCGAGGCAATAATTCGCTGATCAATTGTACCATCTTCGCCAAGTGCCGCCACATGAATTTTCGCCACATCCCGCACATCAACAACACTTAATCCACCAGGTGGAATTGCGGGGACCTGCCGGTTCATCAAGCGTTTGACTACCTCCAGCGATGCACTGGTATCCGTGTCGGGCGCAGGACCAAACACCATGCCGGGGCAGATGCATGTCAGATCAAGATGATTTTCTTTTGCAATTGCCCATGCTTTTTTCTCCGCCAATACTTTGGCCTCTGCATAGGCCCAGCCTCCCTTAAGTCCTGCGATATTGGTCCAGTCATTAGAGGTCAAATTCACTGATTTGGATTTGGATTTGGATTTGATATCATGTCCATATCCGATAGCAGCAATCGAGCTGGTCATTATTATGCGCTTGATCCTGGCCGCCCGCGCAAAGCTAAATACCCTCTCAGTTCCCTCCAGCGAGGGGCGAATTACCGCCGCCGGATCCTTTGGCTCCATTGCCGGCACATAGGCCGCCAGATGCATTAACGCCTCGGCATCCGCCATGGCCTCTTGCCATCCCTCATCGCTCAACAAGTCGCAAGTCACCAGCTGCAATCTCACAAGAGCCTGTTCCGAGCACATATAGGATATTGCCTGACGCACCTGTTGTTCTTTATCGGGGTTGCGCAATGTTCCGCGCACGACAAAACCCAAATCAAGTAACTGCGCCGCCACATGCTTGGCAATAAAACCTGTTATCCCGGTTACGACAATGATTTTGCTTTCCATAAAAAACTTTCCTCAAAGCCGGTATAGGAACTAAAAATGTTGAATAAAAAAAGCGGCCCCGAATTACCGCGGCCGCTTAAAAATATTTTCTACAATGGACCTTTGCAGCCAGTCTTAAGCAACCGCTTCTTCTTCAGTTTCATCAGCAACAAAATCAGCTACCGGACCAGAATCAAGGCCCTTGGCATCCACATCGCGATCAACAAATTCAATCACCGCAATCGGCGCATTGTCCCCAAAACGATAACCTGCCCGCATAATTCTGATATAGCCACCCTGACGCTCTTTATAACGAGGGCCAAGCACATCAAACAATTTACCAACCATATCCACGTCTCTAATCCGTGAAATTGCCTGACGGCGCGCATGCAGATCGCCACGCTTGCCAAGGGTAACAAGCTTCTCCACAATCGGGCGCAAATCTTTTGCCTTAGCCACAGTAGTGGTGATTTGCTCATGCTTGATCAAAGCTGCCGCCATATTGGCAAACATCGCCTTGCGATGGCTGGAGTTTCGATTTAACTTGCGACCGGATTTTCCATGGCGCATTTTTATTCTCCTTCATTCCACGCCAGCAAAAGCTAAGCGCGTACTTGGTAAAACCTAATTTGGCAAAACCAATTACAGATCAATAATGATCTTCATAGCGTTTTGACAGATCATCAATATTTTCGGGCGGCCAGTTGGCAACATCCATTCCAAGATGCAAGCCCATCTGTGCCAGAACTTCTTTAATTTCATTTAGCGATTTGCGCCCAAAGTTGGGAGTGCGCAACATTTCAGATTCAGTTTTTTGAATAAGATCGCCAATGTAAATAATATTATCGTTTTTCAGACAATTGGCCGAACGAACCGACAATTCAAGCTCATCAACCTTTTTGAGCAATGCCGGATTGAACGCCAACTCGGGAACTACATCCTGAGCAACTTCTTGAACAGGCTCATCAAAATTGATAAATACCGAAAGTTGATCCTGCAAAATCCGCGCAGCAAAAGCCATGGCATCTTCCGAAGAAACACCGCCATTGGTTTCAATTTGCATGGTCAGCTTGTCATAATCGAGCACTTGCCCCTCGCGGGTTGGCTCCACTTTATAGCTGACCCGACGAACAGGAGAAAACAGCGCATCAACCGGCACATAACCAATCGGTGCATCCTCAGGCCGGTTTTTGTCAGCCGCCACATATCCTTTGCCTGTATCAACTGTAAATTCGATGTTGACTTCAGCACCAATATCAAGATGGCAAAGAACCAGCTCAGGATTGAGAATTTCAATGTCTCCGGTGGTTGCAATGTCCCCGGCGGTAACTGCGCCCGGTCCTTTTTTGCTCAGAGTAAGGCGTTTAGGCCCCTCCTCTTCCATCCGCAAAGAAATGCCCTTAACGTTTAGAACCAAATCCGTAATATCTTCACGAACCCCGGGAACCGAGGTAAATTCATGCAGAACACCTTCAACCTGCATGGCAGTAACGGCCGCTCCCTGCAACGAGGAAAGCAAAACCCGGCGCAGTGAATTGCCCAGAGTAAGGCCAAATCCGCGCTCAAGTGGTTCAGCAGTAATAGAAGCCTTGCGAGCATCATCTGCGTTCACAACAATGTCTAATTTGGTAGGCTTAATCAGTTCTTGCCAGTTATCCTGGATCACTTGCAACATCCTTTTAGTTTGGCGGATTGAATAGGTCTGAAGGGTCTAATTTCTGCCGTATCGCCGCTTAATGTGAATGTCGGTGAAAAATATATTTCCACCGAGCGCACCAATATGTACTAAACGCGCCGCCTCTTGCGCGGGCGGCAACCATTATGGGGTATCGAAGTTACGTCGCGAATTGTCGTTACGTTAAAGCCGGCAGCCTGTAGGGCGCGCAAAGCCGATTCGCGACCAGAACCCGGCCCACGAACTTCAACCTCAAGGGTTTTCATTCCATGGTCCTGAGCTTTTTTGGCCACATCTTCCGCTGCCATCTGTGCAGCATAAGGAGTTGATTTGCGCGACCCCTTAAAGCCCATGGTACCAGCTGACGACCAGGCAATGGTATTGCCCTGAGCATCTGTAATAGTAATCATGGTATTGTTGAAAGATGCGTTGACGTGCGCAACGCCGGTAATAATATTCTTGCGTTCACGACGACGAACGCGAGTTGTTTCACTCTTAGCCATTTATATCCTCAATTCGATCTCATCACCGCCCCAACAAAATCGCCAGGCGGCTCCACCGAAGATTTCCAAAACAAGGAAACCTTACTTCTTTTTACCAGCAATCGCCCTTGCAGGGCCCTTGCGTGTGCGTGCGTTCGTATGGGTTCTTTGCCCACGAACAGGCAGACCGCGCCGATGACGCAATCCACGATAATTTCCAAGATCCATCAGGCGCTTGACGTTCATTGCAACCGAACGGCGCAAATCACCCTCAACAATATGACCTTGATCAATGGCCTCACGAACCTGAATAATTTCAGCATCGCTGAGTTCATTAACCCGGCGTTCACCGGGAATTTTTATGCTCTCACATATTTCGTGAGCAATTTTTGGCCCAATTCCATGAATATACTGCAACGCAATAACCACGCGTTTATTCGTTGGAATGTTTACACCAGCAATACGAGCCAACAGAGCTCTCCTCAATATTTATGTGCCGGTCTAGGATATCGGCAGCATTTCAACAATAAGGGACCGGAGAACGACCCCGCCAAAACGATCGGGAACCGCTACCAGTCCTCATTAATACCAAGACTTAAAAACAATAAGACTTGCGCGGTTCTAAGGATTCGCTTGAGTGAAGTCAACACACTTCAAACACAAGCTGCCCCTATTTTTTAAGCAATTCAGCGATCTCGGTTGTCACCTCGTCAATAGAAGCCATACCGTCAACGCTTTTAACATTTCCCTGCTTTTCGTAATACTCAATAAGCGGCTTGGTCAGCTCTGAATAAACTTCCAGACGATTACGCAACACCTCTTCATTATCGTCCGCTCTTGCACCGCCGCTTTGCACCGCCCGATTGCGAATCCGCTCAATCAGAGCTTCACTATCGACTTTGAGAACAATAACCGCATCAAGTGCAATTCCCTTCTCGTCCATCATCGCATCCAAGGCTTCAGCCTGAGCTATAGTGCGCGGAAAACCATCCAGAATAAAACCGCTTTTCGCATCTTCATCGTCCAAACGTTCCGAAACAATTCCGCAAACAACTTCATCCGGCACCAGATCTCCACGGGCCATAATTTCTTTGGCTTGCTGCCCCATGGGAGTGTTGGCTAGAATTGCTGAGCGTAAAATATCACCGGTTGAAAGCTGAGGTATTGAATACCCATCAACCAGAATTTTTGCCTGAGTGCCTTTTCCGGCCCCCGGTGGTCCCATTATTATAAGCCTCATCGCCGCCTTTTGCCTCCAAGTCTGGACCGTTTGACCAGCCCGTCATATTGCTGGGCAATCAAATGGCTTTGAATTTGAGAAATGGTATCAAGGGTAACCGTAACCATGATCAACAGTGACGTGCCGCCAAGAAATGCCGAAACATTCAACTGCGATAGCAAAACTTCCGGAATTAAAGCAACAATTGTCAAATAGGCAGCCCCCGCCACGGTAATTCTGGACAATACATAATCAATATGGGAGGCCGTGCGCTCACCGGGGCGAATCCCTGGAATGAACCCACCTGATTTTTTCAAATTGTCCGCAGTGTCGCTGGGATTAAAAACAATCGACGTATAAAAGAACGCAAAGAATGCAATCAGCGAAGCATAAAGTGCCAGATAGAGCGGTTGGCCGCGCCCCAAAAGCGCAGCAATAACCTGTAGCCAGTTGGCCTCTCCCCCCGTTGGCTGGGCAAACGAAGTAAACGTTGCCGGCATCAACAGCATGGAAGAAGCAAAAATTACCGGAATAACCCCAGCCGTATTAAGTTTTAGCGGCAGGTGGGAGGTATCACCCTGAAACATTTTATTGCCAACCTGGCGTTTTGGATATTGAATCAGCAAACGCCGCTGGGCACGCTCAAAAAATACGATCACAGCAATTACAACTATTGCCAAAATCAACATACCAAATACTGCAATCGATGACAAAGCACCGGTTCGACTCAATTCAAGAGTCTGGGCTATCGAGGGAGGTAATGTTGCAACGATGCCTGCAAAAATAATCAATGAAATACCATTACCAACACCGCGTTGGGTGATTTGCTCGCCAAGCCACATCAAAAACATGGTGCCGCCAACAAGGGTCACAACCGTTGAAAGACGAAAGAACCAACCCGGATTAAGCACGACCCCTTGGCTGGATTCCAGACCCACAGCAATGGTATACCCCTGAACAGTGCAAAAAAGCACGGTAAGATAGCGGGTATATTGATTGATTTTACGCCGTCCTGATTCACCCTCTTTTTTCAATGCTTCAAGTTTTGGAGAAGCAGATGTGAGGACCTGAATAACAATTGAGGCGGTAATATAGGGGATCAGGTTAAGGGCGAAAATCGCCATACGCTCAACCGCACCACCAGAAAACATGTTGAACATGCCAACAATACCCTGCGAGGCCTGCTCAAATGTTTGAGCATAAGCGGCAGGATCAATCCCTGGAACCGGAATATAGGTTCCGAAACGATAAACCAAAAGCGCACCAAGGGTGAACATGATACGCTTTTGCAGTTCTTTCGCCTTGGAAAAGGTCGAAAAACTGAGATTGGAGGCTAATTGCTCGGCTGCAGAGGCCATTCTGACTCCGTAATGTTTTTAAGCTGACGCGATACTTAAGCGTCTGAGGGCGAATATTTTTTGCCAACGAATTTTTCGACCACAATCACGTCGACTTTGCCGCCATTGGCTTCAATTACTTTTAATGCACCACCCGATGCATGGGCAACATTAAAAGTAACTTTTTTGGCCTTGAATTCACCGGAACCATTTACCAGGCGAACGCCATCTTTTGCCCGGCGGATAACTTTGGCACCAACCAGCGCTGCCGCATCAATAACACCTTTGGCATCAAGCCGTCCCGCATCAATGGCATCTTGAATTCTATCAAGACGTACCGCATTGAATTTTTTGGCGAACGGGTTGTTAAAACCACGTTTTGGCATCCGCATATGAAGGGGCATTTGCCCTCCTTCAAAGCCTTTGATAGCCACACCTGAACGGGACTTTTGTCCCTTTACACCACGACCAGCGGTTTTTCCGGTACCAGAACCGATACCACGGCCAACCCTTGTGCGTGCCTTGTTGGCACCAGCTATATCTTTAAGTTCATTCAAACGCATAATATTTTGCCTTTCCCTTTAGCTCTCGCTAACAACGCGAACCAGGTGGGAAACCTTGTTGATCATTCCACGCACCTGCGGGCTGTCTTTAAGCACCCGCTGCTTGTGCATCTTGTTAAGCCCCAGCCCCACCAAAGTAGCACGCTGGCTTCTATGGCGACGAATTGGACTTCCGATTTGTTCTACGGTTACGGTTTTATCAGCCATTATCCGTTTACTCCGATATAATTTGCCTAGGCGTCTGACGCGTTTTCACCGCGACGAGCCTGTAATTCAGAAACTTTAAGGCCGCGACGCTGCGCAACCGAGCGCGGACTATCAACGCTTTTCAACGCATCAAAGGTAGCCCGTACCATGTTATAGGGATTTGCAGAACCCTGAGATTTCGCAACAATATCATTGATGCCCAAAGTTTCAAAAACCGCACGCATGGGACCACCGGCAATAATTCCGGTTCCCGCAGGAGCTGCCCGCAAATATACCTTGCCCGCACCATGGCGACCACCGGTATCATGATGCAAGGTACGCCCCTCGCGCAGGGGAACCCTGATCATCTGGCGCTTTGCAGCCTCTGTTGCTTTGCGAATGGCTTCTGGCACTTCACGAGCCTTGCCATGACCAAAGCCAACCCGGCCCTTTTGATCTCCAACAACCACCAAGGCGGCGAACGCAAAACGACGTCCCCCTTTCACCACTTTGGCTACTCGGTTGATATGCACAAGGCGATCAACAAACTCACTATCGCGATCCTGAACGTCTCTCATTATGGCAAAACCTGCTTCTTTAGTTCGTTAAGTTCAAAAAAATTAAAACTGTAATCCGCCTTCGCGGGCAGCCTCGGCCAGAGCTTTCACCCGGCCATGATAAATATATCCACCACGATCAAAAATAACATTTTCAATCCCGGCTTTTTTGCCCCGCTCAGCAATCAGCTTGCCAACGGCACCAGCCGCTTTTTGATCGGCACCACTTGCTTTGCCCTTAAGGCTTTTATCAAGAGTTGAAGCAGCGGCCACAGTGTGACCCGTTACATCATCAATGATCTGGGCATAGATATTCTTGCCGGAACGAAAAACCGACAAACGAGGACGCCCACCTGCCCTGGTTTTTATAACACGGCGCACCCGCGAACTGCGGCGGCGCAAATTTTGTATACGGTTTGCCATCTAAAGGCACTCCTTACTTCTTCTTCCCTTCCTTACGGAAGACAAATTCATCCTCATACCGAACACCTTTGCCTTTATAAGGCTCTGGTTTGCGATATTCGCGAATATTCGCTGCAACCTGACCGACCAATTGCTTATCAATACCTGAAACAATAATCTCGGTAGGCTGTGGTGTTTGCACCTGAATGCCATCCGGCACCTGATAATTCACATCGTGAGAAAAACCAAGCGTTAGCTTCAAATTACTTCCCTGAGCCGCCGCACGATAACCAACCCCGGAAATCAACAGTTTTTTAGAAAAACCATTCTTTACGCCGGTAACAATATTTTGCACCAATGCCCGCGAAGTACCCCAGTTAACCCGGGCTTTCTTGCTGTCATTGGCAGGCGTTAAAACCAACTCGCCTTCACCCTGCTCGATATTTACCAGTTCAAGCAGGTTCATGCTCAATTCACCCTTGGTACCTTTTGCACTCACTTTGGAGCCATCAACAGATACCGTCACGCCCTCAATGGACACAGGCTGTTTGCCAGTACGTGACATATTAAAAACCTTCCCGGTTCATTTCTCTTCTAAAATATTGCGCAGCCTAGAAGACCTGGCACAATACCTCACCACCAACATTACTAGAACGTGCCTCATGGTCTGCCATAACACCTTTTGGCGTTGAAAGGATGGAAACACCCAACCCGTTGGCAACCTTAGGAATATTCTTCACCGAAGCATAAATACGGCGACCGGGACGCGAAACGCGTTTGATTTCCCGTATAACCGGATCACGATCCAGATACTTTAATTCGATTGAATATTCACTCGAATTATTTTCAAATTTTGTCTCTGTGTAGCCGCGAATAAAACCTTCGCTTTTCAACACATCCAGCACAAAACCACGCAGTTTCGACGCCGGCGTTGAAACCGTGGACTTGTTACGCATCTGAGCGTTGCGAATGCGAGTAAGCATATCGCCAAGAGGATCATTGAGATTCATCTGTTTTCTCCTTACCAGCTCGACTTGACCATGCCAGGCACAAGCCCGCGATTGCCAAGATTACGCAAAGATATACGGCTCATTTTCAGCTTGCGATAAACAGAGCGGGGCCGCCCGGTAACTTCACAACGATTGCGCACCCTGACCGGTGACGCATCACGGGGCAGTTTGGACAGTTTTAACTGAGCATTGAAACGCTCTTCCAAAGAAACGGATTTATCCGACACCATGGCTTTGAGCGCAACGCGCTTTTCGTTAAAACGCGCCACGGTTCTGCGACGCTTGTTGTTCTTTTCAATGGCGCTCTTTTTTGCCATTCAATTAATCCTCTCTAATATTCCCTCAGGAATTTTCCTGGCCAAAGGGAAAGTCAAATGCACGCAACAGCGCCAATGCTTCTTCGTCGGTAGTGGCGGTGGTGCAAACGATAATGTCCATGCCCCAGATTTGATCAACTTTGTCATAATCAATTTCCGGAAACACAATATGCTCTTTGATGCCCATGGCAAAATTGCCATTGCCGTCAAAACTCTTCACATTCAGTCCACGAAAATCTCGAACTCGCGGCAATGCAATATTAATCAACCTGTCAACAAACTCATACATGCGTGATTTGCGCAGTGTAACTTTACAACCAAGGGGCATATCTTCACGCACCTTGAAACCCGCAATTGACTTGGACGCATAGGTAGTCAGCGCCTTTTGCCCGGCAATAAGGGTCATATCTGCAACTGCAGATTTTACCTTTTTAGTATCATTGACGGCTTCGCCAACACCCATGTTCAGAACAACTTTGTCCAAACGCGGAACCTGCATCGGGTTTTCATAATTAAATGTTTTAATCATTCCAGCGCGAACAACCTCGTCAAAACGAGTGCGAAAACGCGGCACCATAGTTTCAGCCATTGATCACTTCTCCAGAACGTTTGGCAATACGTTGTTTTTTGCCATCCTTGATTTCAAACCCGACCCGTGTCGGCTTGCCGTCTTTAGGATCGGCAAAAGCCAGATTAGACAAATGAAGCGGCGCTTCCTTTGAAATAATCCCCGCTTCCTGAGAAGCAGACTGTTTGGTGTGACGACGGACCAAATTAACACCGCCCACAAGAGCGCGGTTCTTCTCCACAAGAATTTGCAGAATTTCCCCTGTTTTACCCTTGTCTTTCCCGGTCAGTACAACAACCTTGTCGCCTTTTTTTAACTTCGCGGCCATTACAAAACCTCCGGAGCGAGCGAGATGATTTTCATGTGATTTTTCGCACGCAGTTCACGGGGAACCGGGCCAAAAATACGCGTTCCAATCGGCTCATTATTATTATTCACCAACACCGCTGCATTGCTGTCAAAACGAATAACAGAACCATCCTTGCGACGAATATTAGACTTGGTGCGTACAACAATTGCCTTGGCAACCTCGCCCTTTTTCACTTTGCCACGCGGAATAGCGTCCTTGATCGAAACAACAATCAAGTCACCAACAGCTGCATATCGGCGCTTGGATCCACCAAGCACTTTAATACACATAACCCGTTTAGCGCCGGAATTGTCGGCAACGTCCAAATTTGATTGCATCTGTATCATTATTCGATGCCTTCTCTACTTGTCAGGAGGATTTTTGATCCACCCGATATTCAAACTTAATTGTTAAGCCGAAAGAATTATCGACCAACGCTTATTTTTAGAAATAGGCGCGCATTCACGAATTGAAACCTTGTCGCCAGTTTTGGCGGAATTGGTTTCGTCATGCGCCTGATATTTTTTCGACCGGCGAATGGTTTTTTTGTACAGGGGGTGCGCAAACCGGCGCTCCACCCGAACGGTTATTGTTTTGTCGTTTACGTCGGAGACAACAGTCCCCTGCAAAATTCGTCTTGGCATTTTTTTTGCCCTTAGCTGTCGCGCTTTTCGCGCATGACCGTTTTGACTTTAGCAACTTCGCGACGAACCAGACGCACCCGCGCCGTTGATTCCATCTGCTGGGTTGCCCGCTGAAAACGCAGATTAAACTGCTCTTTTTTCAATGTAACCAGCTCGTCTTTAAGCTCGTCCATTGTCTTTGCTCTGATATCTGCAATATCCATCTTCGCGCTTCCTTAGTCAGCGATGCGCTTAACAAAGCGCGTTTTGATCGGCAATTTCATGGCAGCAAGCCGCAAAGCTTCGCGCGCCACATCTTCTGTTACCCCATCAAGTTCAAACATGATCCGACCAGGCTTAACCCGCGCCGCCCAATATTCAGGAGCCCCCTTGCCTTTACCCATCCGAACTTCGGTAGGTTTGGCAGTTACCGGGAGATCCGGAAAAATTCTAATCCACACACGACCGGCACGCTTCATATGACGGGTCATGGCCCGACGCGCAGCTTCGATCTGACGAGCCGTGATACGATCTGGCTCCTGAGCTTTAAGACCATACTGACCAAAAGTCAGATTGGTTCCACCCTTGGCAACACCATGAATGCGCCCCTTATGGGCCTTGCGAAATTTTGTACGTTTTGGTTGCAGCATCTAACTTATCCTTAAGCTCCAGCACCGGGCGAGCGCCGCTGCTTTTGGCCACCACCACCACCGCCTTCGGTTGCGCGGCGTTCGTGGGCCATGGGATCATGTTCCATAACTTCACCCTTGAAAATCCACACCTTAATACCAATCACACCATAGGTCGTTGCAGCTTCCGCAACCCCATAATCAATGTCAGCACGAAGCGTATGCAATGGCACACGGCCCTCGCGATACCATTCGGTGCGCGCAATATCTGCTCCGCCAAGACGTCCGGCAACATTGGCACGAATGCCCAAAGCTCCCATACGCATAGCTGTTTGAACACCGCGCTTGGTTGCCCGGCGAAACGCTACCCGGCGTTCCAACTGCTGGGCAATTCCCTGAGCAACCAAAGTCGCATCAGTTTCAGGCTTTCTGACTTCAACGATATTCACGTGCACTTCTGAATCCGTAAATTTACGAATTTTGCCACGAAGCGTTTCAATATCAGCACCCTTTTTGCCGATAACAATGCCCGGCCGCGCTGTGTGAATTGATACCCGGCATTTGCGATGCGGACGCTCAATAACAATTTTTGAAACCGCTGCCTGCTTGAGTTCTTTTTCAAGCATGTTGCGAATTTTCAGATCTTCCTGAAGCAAAACACCATATTCGCCCTTGTTCGCATACCAACGCGAATCCCAAGTGCGATTGATCCCCAGCCGCATACCAATCGGATTTACTTTTTGACCCATTATGCGGTCTCCTCAACTTCACGAACAATAATCGTAAGGTTCGCAAATGGCTTCAATATCTTTGCACCACGCCCACGGGCCCGTGCCTTAAAACGTTTCATAACCAAGGAATTACCAACAAATGCTTCGGCAACAACCAATGTATCCGTATCAAGATTATGATTGTTTTCAGCGTTGGCAATCGCACTTTCCAGAGTGCTTTTAACAGCCCCGGCAATGCG
>CAZMVQ010000038.1:0-23507 GCA_964569865.1 uncultured Devosia sp. | reverse complement strand
AATTCTCAACTGAGTGCCACTACCGGACTTGCTATTTCCAAAACTATATTTTTCACAGAAGGCAAGCTGCACTCGATCACCCCCAGTGCGGGAGCAAATTTGAATTATAATATAAATAATCTGGATGTACTAAATCTTGGCGGCGGCAATACCATCACTGAAAGCACATTTAGTGCTCGAATATTCGCCGGAGCCCAACTTAAATTCCTTAACGGCGCAACAACCGATATTCGCTTTGGTGTTCAGGGCCTTGGTGGCTCAACCCAGAGCTATAGTGCCAATCTGGGAGTTAACGTGCCCATCCACTAAGGAAGGATTGGCCTTAGTTACCAAGTCTTAATGCCAGTTCACGTGGCAACCGAACCGGGCGACCATTTTTTCCGATCGCAACCACCGTGACACTGGCACGAATTAGGATTTCTCCCTTGCAAAAAATCTCCTGCTCCAGAATAAACCGCGCCCCTTTTGCGCTTTTCATCAAGGTTACAACCTCTAGCACATCGTCAATATGGGCCGGTTTCATATAGGAAATTTCCAGCTTGGCAACTGCAAACGCCATGCCCTGCTTTGCCAGTTCAAAATGGTGAATTTCATTTTGTCGCAATAATTCGGTGCGCGCCCGCTCCATGAATTTTAGATAAGCGGCATGATAAACATTGCCGCTAAAGTCGGTATCTTCATAATAGATGCGGATTGGAAAACGATGCGCTTTATTATTCATGAAATTTCCAAAATTTGACTACATATATAACCTGTGCTCCTGTCGACACGATTGTCAATTACATCAAAGGAATTTTGCGATGTTGATTTTAAAAAGCTCCGTTTGCGTCGATGCCTCTGCCCAAATTGTATGGGAATATCTGGCACGGGTTGAAAATGTCACCCATTGGGTTCCAGCGATCAACAAAGCATGGTGCGAAGACAATCAAACCCGCGGAGAAGGCACAGTACGTCATTGCCAATTGGAAAAATTCAACGTGCGTGAAACTTTTGTTGAATGGGATGAAGGAAAGGGTTTTAAATATATCGCCACCGGCGCACCAATGATTAAATCCGCCTCCAACCGCTGGAATTTGGAAGAAGTAAACGGCCAGACCCTTGTTACCTCCCATGCTGAAATCGTCGTTAAAGGGGGGGCTTTTGGCCGCCTGCTAGAGCCAATGATTTTTCTGGCGACAAAGTATGCGCTTCCAAATGCCCTTGCTCCGCTGAAATATTATATTGAAACCGGCAAGGTTTTTGAGGGAAATGCCAAAGACCTGCCGCTTGCTCCGGCATTTTGTTAAAAAACATCGCTAGGTTTTTATCTCATCCAAAATCAGATGCTGCGGGTGTTCCGGTAGATTATCAAGCCGCGCCCTTATCCATTCTGGTAGAAGGTTTGTTGCCTTTAGCGCCTGCTCTTCAATTTCAATCCAGTAGAATTTCAGCTCATGTCCCTCATCATAAGTGATGCGACAAGGCTTTTGGGTTTCAAAGGGAAAATCATCCGGCAGGCTAACCCGGTAATATTTGCCAATTTCATGAAAGCGCTCGCCCTCCAGATCAAAGAAATTCTCGACCGAGAAAACCAGGCGGCCAATTTCACCCTCGCAACCTAATTCTTCTTCTATTTCGCGCTTTAAAGCCTTGTCGCTGGCTTCGCCAAATTCCACCCTGCCGCCGGGCAAAAATACATAATCCTGATCATCCTCCCGGCAAACCAGCACGTGATTATTACGAATGATAATTCCAGCGACCCGGTAATTAAATTTGCGCTTGCCATTGAGAAACGACAACACCATTCTAGTGCTCAATTTTCGCCCTCATCATCAAACAGGCCTGCCTGCGCACCTGCCTGAATGCCTACAAATCCTTGCGGCACGATCAAATTTAAATGCTTAAACGCCGCTCCAGTCAGCATGCGTCCACGCGGCGTGCGCTGCACAAAGCCCTTTTGCATCAGATAAGGCTCAACTATATCTTCAATAGCATCGCGTGGCTCTGAAAGTGCTGCGGCAATGGTTTCAATGCCCACCGGTCCTCCCCCATAAAGTTCACCAATTACATTGAGGTAGCGCCGATCCAGCATATCCAGCCCGACCCGGTCCACATCAAGCCTTAACAGGGCTTTGTCGGCAATCTCAGCGCTGACAATTTCTTCTCCGGCAACCAGCGCAAAATCGGTTACCCGGCGCAATAATCGCCCGGCAATGCGCGGCGTACCACGGGAGCGGCGCGCAACTTCCATGGCCCCGTCTTCTCCCATTGCAACCCCCAAGAGCCGCGCTCCGCGATTTACGATCTGCACCAGTTCTTCAGGAGTATAAAAATTCAGCCGCACCGGAATGCCAAACCGGTCACGCAAGGGAGTGGTCAACAAGCCGGCGCGAGTTGTTGCGCCAACCAGAGTAAATCTGGCCAGATCAATCCTGACAGAGCGCGCCGCCGGTCCTTCCCCGATAATCAGATCAAGCTGAAAATCCTCCATGGCCGGATAAAGAATTTCTTCAATCGCCGGATTAAGCCGATGAATTTCATCGATAAAAAGTACATCCCCGTCTTCAAGATTTGTCAGCAACGCCGCCAGATCTCCCGCCTTGGCTATCACCGGTCCGGAGGTAGCACGAAAACCGGCCCCTAATTCCTTGGCAACGATTTGGGCCAGAGTGGTTTTGCCCAACCCCGGCGGACCGACAAAAAGCACATGATCCAAAGCGGTTTTGCGCTTTTTTGCCGCTTCGATAAAAACTTCAAGATTGGCCCGAACATCTGCCTGCCCGATAAATTCTGAAAAACCAGAAGGGCGCAAAGAAACATCGCTATGCCCATCCCTATCGGCTGTGGAGGAAGTTAAATCACTCAACTTGCATCGCCTTTGAAACCGGGCTTTGGAAGAACATTATCTCGGCCCCCTTTATAACCAATACCGCAAATAAACCGGCAGGTATCAAAACAATACCAAACATAAAAAACCCAAATCCAAAAGCCAAAGCACCAAGAACCAAAATGAATAAATTAACAAGGAAGGAAGCCAGCAAAGTTTCAACCAAAGCTGATTTGCCGTTTTTCTTAAGGGATTTCGCCGCATGAATGCCGGTAATTGTGGCCGGAACAATCCCCAAAATATAAGCAATCGGTAACATCCAGTACATATCCCCTAAACCCTCAGGCCCAAAAAACTGGGCAGGCGTCAAACTGTTATTGTACCATTGGCCAAAAATTATTACCCCTGCCCAACCGACAAAACCCAATAGAGGCCCAAACAACGGATAGAACATAAAATAAAATGTCGGAAACCTTTCATCTCTCAAGAGCTTAGCTCCCTCAAACCAAGCCGGATCAATTTTTCGGTTGGTGTATCTTCTCCCTCACTGGCGACAATTTTTGCCAGCGCACTCGATGCCTGAGACGAAGAATACCCAAGATTTGAAAGAGCTGAAACCGCGTCGGCAACATTGCCTGCCGCCAATCCCTCCCCAAGGGCGGATTGCAAACCAAGCGCCCCGGCATCAACACCGCCCAGATCAGGAATTTTTCCCTTTAGCTCGCTGACCAGCCGCTGGGCAAGTTTTGGCCCCACTCCAGAGGCCCGCCCCATCATAGCCTTATCCTGCAGGGCAATGCTTGAGGCAATTTCTGTCGGTGAAAGTGTGGACAATATTGCCAGCGCCACCCGCGCCCCAACGCCTTGCACACCCAGCAGAACTCCAAACCATGCCTTTTCGTTAGTGGATGCAAAACCGTGCAAACGAAGCATATCCTCGCGCACCATCATTTCGATGTGAATACTGCAAGCCTCACCAACCATCGGCAGCGCCGCCATGGTGCGTGAAGAACAATAAACCAGATAACAAACCCCGTTCACATCAATCAGAACATGGTCATCACCAAGTTCTTCAACCACCCCTTTAAGTTTGCCGATCATGCCCGCTTTTTTCCTGTGCCGGGATCGTTAACAAGCAAACGCGCTTTGCGGTGATGGGCGTGGCATATGGCAATGGCCAAAGCATCTGCCTCATCGGCTCCGTTAAAATTTGCGCTGGGTAAAAGCGTATTGACCATCAATTGCATCTGTCCCTTATCAGCATGTCCTGATCCGACAATAGATTTTTTCACCAGATTGGCCGCATATTCACCCACTTCAAGATCAAGCAAAGCCGGAGCCATCAACACCACCCCGCGCGCCTGACCAAGTTGCAGGGCCGAACGGGCACCTGCTGAAACAAAGGTTTCTTCAACCGCCGCTTCATCAGGATGAAATGTTTTTATGGTGGCGCACAGCTCTTCAAACAAAGTTACAAGCCGGTTGGCCAACGTAAGTTTTACGTTGGGAACTATAGTGCCGGATGCAACAAAACTTAAACGACTGCCCGCACTTTCAATGATCCCCCAGCCGCATCGACGCAACCCCGGATCAATTCCGATAATTCTGACTAGTTCCATCATATTCGCCCATTGCAGTTGGATTTGCATTATATTCTGATTTATCTGTTTCTAGCAAATGCAATGTGAACAAAAGGGAAACATTTCCCCAAAATTATCCGCATTCATAGATATTTCAACACTGGTTACTTCATCAGATATTTTACCAGAGCGGCAATCGAAAGAACCACCAAAGCCACAATAAGTATCATCCAAATACCACCAAACCACATAAAACCTCCACCCATCCATTCAGCTCCATTCCACATGTCATTTCTCCGATATGTTTGAATTTAAGTAGGGCAACCAATAATTTCAGCCGCTAATCCCATTATACAATAGGTAAGAAATACCATTTGATGTTTCCAGATACAGGGCCGGATTTAGACGAAAAAAAACCGGCACTGAAAAACTCAGCGCCGGGTTCTTATATTTTACAATCTGCCTAAGCAGAAACGAGAATTCCTACATGGCGGTATAAAACCGGTTTCCTTCAAGACTGGCATTGCCATAAAAATTCACATGGACAAACGGCTGGTCATTACCGTTTGGCAAGGTAACTCCGGTTGGAACCGGGCTAGGCGTCGGACCGGTTGGCGAACCTTTCATCGGGGGTAAAGCCAGATGGATTTCCAACTGATCAGGCATGGCAACACCAAAACCGACCTTGAAATCAGCATCGCGGGTACGCTCGGATACCATCACGTGAACAATCCGGTTGCTATCCACTTTTTCCCCATCCACATAAATATCGCCCAGACCCCAGGCGGTAATATAGGAAAATTCTTCAGCCACCAGCGGCGTTCCGATACCGGTTGCACCATGCATCAAAACATTGGTGCCAACTCCGCCAAAAAACGGATGATCAGGACCAACCGGAATAACCTTGTTCATGGTTACGCGAATTGTCTGACCGGCAGGTGAAACGAAAGAAGCATCCATTTTAACTTCGTCCAAAGAATTGGGACCGTCTTTGGCACTCAAATCCTTAACCTCAATGTTGAAACTGCCCGTGGTCATTTCGATATTGTTTGAAAACATTGCCGGGTCTTTAATGGTGGTAAAGGCCGTGCCGTCTGCATTTGTCAGGCGAGCACCAAGGGGCAACAGGTCCACATTGATCGGCGCATCAGGCGTGCCAAACAAAGCCGGATCAAGCTCGCGCCGGTCAGGGAATTGCCAGATGGCTACCCCGTCGGCTGACGCAGACATTTTGCCCGATGGCATCATTTTGTCTTCAGACATCATGTCATCATCTTTCATATCTTCAGACATCGCATCGTCTTTCATGCCATCAGACATATCTGTTTCCGCCTTTGCAGATGTCGCATGAGCCAGAGCTACATTTGCCATCGCAAAGCTGGCCAGAACACCGGCAACACTTGCCAGCAACGCTCCCCGTAATGCGCCTGCTGTTTTTTCTTTGGTTATATTCACGGTGTTTCTCCTTTAAACTCTCAGCCACTTCGGGCTGTTCTTTCACCATGAATGATCTATCAGAGCTTAGCGTCACTATTGGGTCACAAAAGCACAAATCTGCTTGTCACCGCCGTGAAGAGTGACGAAATTTCTAACCACAAACAGCCAAAAAAAGCCGGAAACCACACTTAAATACGGCTCACGGAAAAGTTCCGTACAGCGGATTTAATGCCTCAATACAGGCAATCCAACTCTGCTGAATTCGGTTTTAGATATCTAATTTTATAATCTGGCAATTCTCGGGCTGAATACCACTCAAAACCCGAATAAAATTACCATGGGTGACAATAGCGGTTGAATGCAATTTCATCTGTTTTGCAAAACCCACAAATTCTTCTGCCCGTTTTTCAAGCAATTCAAGTGGCTCAACACAAAACCCAAGGCGGTTGTTCTGACCAACATGCCACCAAGGATCACCAAGATGTTCAAAATCAAGATGCGCCCAATCTCTGGATAATTGAGCCGGACTGGTTCCCACATCTCCACTATGAGACAATTGCTCGCGCACCAAAGAATTAACCTGCGTGGGCAATTTTTTTTGAAACATTATTTCTGCCGTTTGCAAAGTACGGGTAAGCGGCGAAACAATCAGTTTTTCAATGTCCAAATTCGCAATATGCGCCCGCGCTTTTAGCGCCTGCTCCCGGCCCAGTTCAGAAAGCTGTGCATCAAATATCATCGGGTCAGGCAATCCGCTACGAAAAGCCGCGTTAAACTCGGATTGTGCATGTCGAATTAGATATATGGTCATGGGTTTTATTCCGCCTCGGCGATTTTCTCCATGTCTTCATCGGAAATCTCAACATTGGAATAAACTTTTTGCACATCATCATCGTCTTCAAGAGTGGCCAGCAAGCGCAAAAGCGATGCCCCTTTGCCCGCATCGACAGGGGTGCCTGAATTTGGCTTCCATGTGGGATTAACCGAAACCGCTTCCCCCAAAATGTCCTGCAATGATTTTGAAACATCATTGATGTCTTCAAATCCGCAATAAATTATGTGCTCATCTTCAGAGCTGACAACATCCTCGGCCCCCGCCTCAATTGCCGCCTCCATGATAGTATCAGCATCACCGGCATCCGCAGGGTAGATAATTTCTCCAACGCGCTCAAACATAAAAGCAACAGAGCCGGTTTCTCCAAGCGCTCCGCCGGCTTTGCCAAATATTGCTCTGACATTGGAGGCAGTGCGATTGCGATTGTCGGTCAGCGCCTCAACAATAACGGCAACTCCGCCCGGACCATACCCCTCATAGCGGATATCTTCGTAATTCGCTCCATCCGTAGCGCTGGCCTTGTTGATGGCGCGCTGAATATTATCCTTGGGCATGGATTGAGAGCGGGCATTGGTCATCGCCAGCCTAAGGCGCGGGTTCATATCCGGGTCCGGCATGCCCATTTTTGCTGCCACGGTAATTTCTTTACTCAGCTTGGAAAACAATTTTGAACGCACGGCATCCTGACGGCCTTTGCGATGCATGATGTTTTTGAATTGTGAATGTCCGGCCATAAGTATCCCCGTAAATTTTTTGGCTTGAAGTGCAAAATTTTGCAAAGCTTTTTCAAACTGTATAAAAGACCACAGGGTCCGGGTCAAAACCCAAAAGCAAAAAACCCAACAAAACAAATTTTTTTCGAAAGAAAGCTAAATGGCCGACAAAATCACATTACCCTCATTCCCCATAAACGGGGGCTGTCAATGTGAACAGGTACGCTATCAGCTCAATGCGGCACCAATTGTTTTATACATTTGCCACTGTACCTCATGCCAAAAGCAATCTTCATCAGCTTTTGGCCAATCACTTCGCGTAAATCGAAGCGATTTAACAATTTCAGGAAATCTAAAATCCGTTGAAAAAACCGCCGAATCGGGCGGCAAAATGAAATATCAGTTTTGCTCCGATTGCGGCACCAGATTATTTCATTCCCGCTCTGCCTATTCCGACACCCTTAACATCAAAGCCGGCTCTTTGGACGATACAAGCTGGCTGGTTCCATCCGGTCATATCTGGATACGATCAAAGCAAAGCTGGGTGAATATTGAGGAAGGTGCTTTATCCTATGACAAGCAGCCAGAAAATTATGATGCATTGATTGAAAAGTGGCAGGAAATGACAAGTCTATCAAACAAAACCTAAAACTGGGGCAAAGCCTCGCTTAGCGATCCACCAACCCGAACCGGAAAAATCTTTTTGCACAATCCGGTTTTTGGCTCGGTTTCAATGGCCACACCGCAAACCGTGCCCTGCCCGGGCGCCGGTATAAAGCGCCCATTGCCAAAGCCAGTAGTGAAGCGGGTTAGTGGTTCTTCGGTTTCCATTCCGATCACCGAATTAAAATCCCCGCACATGCCCGCATCCCCCATTATTGCGGTTCCCCCATCAAGAATTCGATGGTCGGAGGTGGGGATATGAGTGTGAGTGCCAACCACCAGCGTTGCTTTGCTATCCAAGAAATGCCCCATGGCCTGGGTTTCTGAAGTGGCTTCGGCATGAAAATCCACAATGATCGCATCAGCAATTTCTCCAAGGGGACAATCGGCAATTGCTTTGGCAACCGCTGCAAACGGGTCATCCATCGGGTTCATAAAAACCCGCCCCAGCGCATTGATCACCAACACCTGATGCCCGTTGCGGCCGGTAACAAGAGTTGCGCCACGCCCCGGCGTGCCAGCCATAAAATTTATCGGACGCACCAGCGCCTGCTCTCTTTCAATAAACGAAAGGGTTTCACGCTGATCAAAAGCATGATCCCCAAGGGTAACCACATCGGCCCCCGCTTCAATGATGAGATTAAAATGCCCCTGGGTTAGACCACGCCCGTGGCTGGCATTTTCCCCGTTCACCACCACAAAATCAAACCCGTGGTTTTCGATCAGAGCGGGCAGATGACGGTTTATGGCTTCGCGACCAGACCTGCCCATTACATCCCCTAGAAAAAGTATTCTCAAATTTTTAATCTCTCAATTATGGGTTCAGATTAATCTGGCGCAGCGCACTAAATATCAGCGCCCAACCATTTGTCCATTCTCGGTTACTATTCTCGTTAATGGCACATCATGGGCATTGGTGGGGATTTCTTTGAATTCCTGAACACTGAATGCCAAACCACTTAAGTCTGGTTTTTTTGTCATTACAGCTATGGTGCGATCATAAAAACCCTTGCCATAGCCAAGCCGGTTTCCCTTTTTATCGAAACCCAAAAGCGGCAGAACAATCAAATCCGGCTGCAAGATTTTTGTATTTTCATCAGGCTCACTGGTGCCAAACCCTGCTGAAACCAGATTTTCTTCGCCCGTAAATTCCCTGAATATCAACGGCTGATCTTTGCCCTCAATGCAGGGCAGGCAGACCTGATGGCCCGAGTGCTCAAGTTTTTCAATTATCCCCCTGCAATCCATCTCATCACCAATCGGCCAATACAGGGCCACTATGGATTTTTGTGGCAATTCAATCTCGAAAAAAAAATTATCAATTGCCTTGGACGAGGCTAACTGGCGCTGCTTTATTGACAAGGCAGAGCGTCGCTCCATTGCTTCTTTGCGCAATCGTGATTTTTCTTTGGAAATGTCTAAAGAATTTTTCAAACGTCAATAGCTGGCTGGAGAAAACAAAAATACAAAAATAGTGCCGCCACGGCCGTGGGATAACTAAGATCCCGGGAACCTACTAAAGTAGGTGGGCACCGTATATCCAAACCCACGGGTCTGGTCAGGGACAGCTCCCTAAAGGAATTTAAGGCCCCGAGCAATTTGTATCCTTCACGAACCGGGCAGCATTTGAAGATATAGGAGCATTGAGTCAATTTTCAAAGCCCATACTTAAGATCAGAACTAAATTTATTACTTTGCGGCTGGCGGTTGCCCTGTTGCGGTTTCATCAATCACCACCGCCACCGCTTCAATTTTGCGGGCGGTTTCAGCCAGATTTTTTGCAAATCGAGCCTCCAGGGCTTGCGATTGCAAAATAATCGCTTCACGATCCGCATTCACCTGACTTACCTCGTCGCGCAATTGCTCAATTTTATTCTCGGTCGCCACCAATTCATCCAGAACCGCAATTCCAGCCATAACAGTCAGCCTGTTATCACCAATTTCTCCGAATGAGCCCTTGAACTGCTCCACCTGCACATTAAATCGTGCCGCCAAATCGCTTAAATGCTGCTCCTGCCCATCCTCGCAAGCCATGCGAAATTTTCTGCCATTTATTTCAACGCTGACTTCTGTCATGAAGGTTTCTCCTCTTGCTCAAGCACGGATTTAACCTCCTCCATGGCGCTGACAAGACGCCTTGAAACTTCCGAGGCTCCTTTATCGAGCTTTTTAGCTCTAACTGAAACGGCTCCAAGTTCACTGGCCAATTTGGCCCGCTCTTGTTCAATCTTGGCCACATCACTTTCAATCCTTGAAAGCGAGCGCACCCTGCCGTTCAACGAGCGCAAAGAGCTTTCCAGCCCACTCAACGCCTGCTCAACCCGCTGCGCCGCCGCCACATATTCTTCACCCTCAGGCTTGTCCTGCATTTAAAATTCTCCCCTTCCCGTACGTTTTTTGCCACTTAACAAAATATTTTTCAAAATTTTCTGCCTTTATTGTGTGGCAAAAGCGCCCACTGACGCTCGATAAACATGTAACCTAAAATCCCATTCTTGCGTGATTCTTGAACCAATTGCACGTCATCCCGAATTTATTCCCCATTGCAACCTGTCAATAATGACGCAATTGAGATCAACACTGTAATTGACTATAATTATTGACATCGTTATGTGTCTGGCACTTTCAACCTACTTTGGCGTTTGCTGAGCATTTGTGCAAATTGTCTGTGTTCTTATTCATCAGGAATGCATCAATCAAAGAAGCGAAAAAATCATGTCCACTTCCACGCCCGATTCAAAGCAAAATACATCAAAAAATTCGCAAAAGCACAATGCAATGGCCAACGCCATTCGCATGCTTTCCCTTGATGCGGTAGAAAAAGCAAAAAGCGGCCATTTGGGGCTGCCTTTAGGGGCTGCTGATATTGCCACGGTTTTATTCTCCAAAATCATGAAATTTGATCCCAAAGCACCCCTTTGGCCCGATCGCGATCGCTTTGTTCTTTCCGCAGGTCATGGCTCGATGCTGCTTTATTCGGCCCTGCACCTGCTGGGATATGAAGACACCACCATTGACGAGATAAAAAACTTCCGTCAATTGGGAGCAAAAACCGCCGGACACCCCGAATTTGGTCATTTAAGTGGCATCGAAACCACCACCGGGCCCTTGGGTCAGGGTATTGCCAATGCTGTTGGCATGGCCATGGCTGAGGTTAAACTTGGCACCGAATTCTCCAAAAAAACTGTCAATCATTTTACCTATGTTCTATTGGGCGATGGCTGCCTGATGGAGGGCATATCCCATGAAGCAGCAGCGCTGGCTGGACATTTACAGCTAAACAAACTCATTGTGCTTTGGGATGATAATGACATCACCATTGATGGTAATGTCTCCCTGGCCGACAGTACTGACCAGATCGCCCGCTTCAAAGCCTATGGCTGGAATACAGTTTCCATCGATGGACACGACGCCAAACAAATTGAAACAGCTCTAAAACAGGCTCAAAAAAGCGACAAACCAAGTTTTATCGCCTGCAAAACCATTGCCGGATTTGGCTCCCCCGCCCGTGCCGGAAAAGCCAAGGCCCATGGCGGCCCCTATGGTGCTGAAGAAGCAAAGGCTGTTCGCCAAACCCTTGGCTGGACCCAGGAGCCTTTCCAAATTCCAGAAGATATAATTGATGACTGGCGTTTGGCCGGACTAAGATCAACTAAAAAGCGCGTTGATTGGGAAGCTGGTCTGCAAAATATGGATGCGGAACTTTTAGCCCAGTTCAATCGGCGAATTAGTGGCGACCTGCCCCCCGCCTTTGAAGAAGCTATTGTGGCCTTAAAGCATAAATTTGCAGAAGAAAAACCGGCGATTGCCACACGAAAAGCCTCTCAACTTGTGCTAGAGGCCATAAACCCGACCCTGCCCGAAACCATCGGCGGCTCTGCTGATCTTGCCGGATCAAACCTGACCAAAACTGCTGGGTTTGAAGATTTCCTAAGCGAAAATCCATCCGGAAGGTTTGTAAATTACGGGGTTCGTGAACACGCAATGGCCGCCATTATGAACGGTATGGCGCTGCATAAAGGCCTGATCCCCTATTCAGGTGGATTTTTTATCTTTTCGGATTATTGCCGCCCCGCAATTCGCCTTGCAGCGCTGATGGAAATTCGCCTTATTCATGTCATGACCCATGATTCCATCGGGGTTGGAGAAGATGGGCCAACCCATCAGCCGGTGGAGCATATGGCTTCGTTTCGCGCCATGCCCAATATCAATGTGTTTAGACCGGCCGACGCCACCGAAACTGCCGAATGTTGGCAATTGGCCATTAACCAGCGCACAACCCCTTCAATTCTTGCATTGACCCGTCAGTCAACCGCATGCCTTCGAAGTGAATTTGTCTCAGATAATCTTAGCGCTCGCGGAGCCTATAAGGTTTATGGAGAAGCTGGTGCAGACGCACTTGTTTATGCCAGTGGCTCGGAAGTAGAAATTGCACTTGAGGCGGCAAAAATCCTTGAGGACGAAGATATTTCCACACGGGTGATTTCAGTACCATGCATGGAATTGTTCAGCCAGCAGGATCAGAGCTATATTGACGAAATCAGGGGTTCACCCAAGGCCCGCGTTGCCGCAGAAGCCGGTGTACGTCAGGGCTGGGATCACCTTCTGGGCGATCATGGACAATTTGTTGGAATGAAAAGTTTTGGAGCAAGCGCCCCAGCCGCCGACCTGTTTGATCATTTTGCCATCAATGCCAACGCCATTGTCAGCGCCGTCAAAAATCAATTGTAGCGCACAACCAAAATTATAAATATTTCAAGTTTCAAAAGTTTATATCCAAAAACTGCATTATAGGAGAATTAATATGGCGGTTCGTATCGCAATCAACGGGTTTGGCCGCATCGGGCGCAACATTTTGCGCGCTATTATTGATGAGAACCACCCCGAGTTGCACGTGGTTGCCATCAACGATATGGGCTCCATCGAAGTAAACTCTCACCTGATGCGCTATGACAGTGTGCACGGAAAATTTGGCGGCACAGTAATCGAGAGCGAAAATTCCATTGATGTGGGACAGGGACCGGTCAGCTTCACCAATCAGCGCGATCCCAAATTATTGCCCTGGGCCGAACTGGATGTTGATATTGTCATGGAATGTACCGGCAAATTCACCTCCCGGGATACCGCCCAGTGGCACTTGGACGCCGGAGCAAAACGGGTATTGATTTCCGCCCCCGGCAAGCAAGCAGATATAACCGTTGTTTATGGGGTCAATCACGACAAGATCAGCGCCGAACATAAAGTCATCTCCAATGGCTCATGCACCACAAACTGTCTGGCTCCATTGGCAAAAATACTCAATGACAGCGTTGGCATTGAAAAAGGTTTCATGACCACCATTCATGCCTATACCGGCGACCAGCCAACCCTTGATCGCTCCCATAAAGATCTTTATCGGGCCCGCGCTGCTGCCATGTCCATGATCCCCACCTCCACCGGTGCCGCCAAGGCTCTGGGGCTGGTATTGCCAGAACTTGCCGGCAAACTCGATGGCGCATCAATCCGCGTGCCAACCCCAAATGTTTCCGTGGTTGACCTGAACTTTATTGCCAAACGTGACACTACAATTGAAGAAATCAACGCCATCGCCAAGGCAGCAGCTGAATCAGATGCCTTCAAAGGCGTATTTGATTATGACGAGGCACCAAAGGTTTCCATTGATTTTAACCACGACCCTCACTCATCAAACTTTGCCGCCCCCCAAACCAAGGTGACCGGCAACAATCTGGTTCATGTAATGAGCTGGTACGATAATGAATGGGGCTTTTCGTGCCGGATGCTGGATGTGGCCAAAACCATTGCCAAAACCCTTTAATTTGTGAAATGGTATTCAAACAACTAAAAACGGTTTCATCAAAATTGGAAACAGCTTCTTCAAAAAAAGAAATTTTCATCGAAAATGAACAGTTTCAATAAAATTGATGATCTAGACATCGGCAAAAAAAGCGTTGTGGTCCGGGTGGACCTCAACGTGCCGGTGATAAACGCTAAAATCAGCGATACCACCCGGATTGAGCGCATCGCGCCCACCATCTGGGAAATAACCAAATATGGCGGCAAGGCTGTTCTGCTTTCCCATTTTGGCCGTCCGGACGGTAAGGTCACCCCCAGCCTGTCGCTTAAATTTATCGTCAAAGATCTGGCCCGCATCTGCAATCGAGATGTAATTTTTGTCGATACCGACTGGATTGATGTTTCCGCTGCCAAAAAATCCATAGAAGATGCCCCTCAAGGATCAGTGATCCTGATGCAAAACACCCGCTTTCACCCCGGTGAAACCAGCAACGACAAAGACCTTGCAGCCCGCATGGCCCAATTGGGCGAACTATACGTCAATGATGCCTTTTCCAGCGCCCACCGCGCCCATGCCTCGACTGAGGCCATAGCGCACCTGTTGCCTAACGCGGCAGGCCTTGCCATGCAAAAAGAACTGGCGGCCCTGACCAAAGGACTTGGCAACCCGAAAAAACCGCTGATTGCTTTGGTTGGCGGCGCCAAGGTTTCTACTAAAATTGACCTGTTGGAAAATCTTCTAGCCAAGGTGGACGCTCTGGTAATCGGCGGGGGCATGGCCAACACGTTTTTATTCGCCGCCGGGCTCGGGGTTGGCAATTCCCTTTGCGAAAAAGATCTGGCCCAAACCGCTGTCAGGATCATGGACAGAGCTGTTGATGAACAATGTTCAATAATTTTGCCCGTTGATGCCATGGTTGCCTTCAAGTTTGAGGCCAACGCCCCCCATAGGCTTTATGGGGTTGATGCCATTGATCCCACGGGAATGATTTTAGATGTTGGTCCCATGTCGATCCAGCGCATCAAAGCGGCCATTGACGATGCGGGAACCCTGTTGTGGAACGGCCCGCTTGGCGCATTTGAACTTTCCCCCTTTGATAGAGGAACCGTTGAAGTGGCCAGATATGCAGCTGAGCGCACCAAACACGCCAATCTGGTTTCCATCGCCGGAGGTGGTGACACGGTAGCCGCTTTAGCCCATGCGGGAGTGAAAGATCAATTCACCTATGTTTCCACGGCAGGTGGGGCTTTTCTTGAATGGATGGAGGGTAAAACCCTTCCCGGCGTTGCAGCACTGAGCCAATCTTAAAGCAAAACGCATTATCTCATTCAAACATTGCAAATTCATTTTACACTGATCAGGTTCATTTTACGCCGATAATATCCCGGCGACCATTTTTGAACAAAATTTGCCGCCAAGGCGTAGAGACTGATATAATGTCTTTTTTTCGCTTTGATAAAAACTTCTTCAGCTGGAAAATTTTTAGTGCAGATTATTCTTTCAACACCGCAAAACCTGACCATGGCAAACCTGTCTGCCTTTAGCCCTGCTTTGATTTTGGCCCTTGAAACCGGTCTGGTTTCAGCAATTCTTGTTGATTACCCCGATGTAGAGGCCCAAGAATATCAGCAATTATCAACGGCAATTATAAAAATTTCCCAACCCCGTCACTGCGCAACTCTTTTGCACAATAGCCCCCATCTGGTTTCTTCATTGGGTGCCGATGGAGTGCATATAAGTTCCAGCCATGAAGATTTTATTGCAGCAACAAAACTATTAAAGCCCAATTTTATTGTCGGGGCGGGAAACATAACATCTAGGCATCAGGCAATGCTTGCAGGAGAGGCAGGGGCTGACTATATTTGTTTTGGCTCCATAAAAGGAGCGGGTTCCAATGAGATTGACCTTGCCCATTGGTGGTCAAAGCTTTTTCAGATCCCCTGTGCCATATTCGATCAGCAATCAAATCCGCTGGAAATTACGCCTCCTCCCGCTGAATATTTGGGGCTTGGACAAAATCTTTGGGATCAAAACAAAAAGCCCAATGAAACCTTGTTGATGATGAAAGATCGTATGGGAATTCATGGGCGGCAGAACAATTGATGGCAAAACAACCAATGACTTGCAAAAATAATACAACTTGCAAAAATAATACAGCTTGCAAAAATAATATTCGCAAATCTGTGAGCGCTATCGTTATGGCAGGATTGCTCTCAGTGATTTTTGCTCAGCCAGCGTTTGCCCAGCAGCAAAATTCTGAGCCACAATCTACCCAGAACCTGCCCATCGACTTTCCGCTGACTGATAATTCGTCCTCACCAAACAATGACGATCAAACAAACGCTCAAGACATTTCGGCACAGATATTCGGCCCGAGACGTCGAGTGGATATGGCCTATGGTGCCTTTCAGCGCGGCTTTTACCTCACTGCCCTTTCTTTGGCGCTGGAGCGGGCTGAAAACGATGATGCGGCAGCCCAAACACTTATCGGCACAATTTATGCAAACGGCCTTGGGGTTGCGCAAAATCTGGCACTGGCCTCCAGCTGGTACGCAATTGCATCGCAAAATGGTGACATTGCCGCAACATTTGAACTGGCACTGCTTTATCAGAATGGAACCGGCGTTCCAAAAAATCGCCAGCGGGCCGCAGAGCTGTTTAGCACCGCCGCCGCAGCAGGACATCGCGAAGCAATGTACAATATGGCTCTTTTGCATGTGGAGGGAATTTACGCTGAACCAAATCTGGCGCTAGGTGCCTCGTTGATGGAAAAAGCCGCCGAGGCCGGGTTGGCCGAAGCCAATTATGATTATGGCATAATGTTGATGGAGGGGGTTGGTGTGCCGCCAAATCCAACCCTTGGCGCCAACTATATTGGCGTTGCTGCCCAGTTTGGTCTGGTGGAAGCTCAGGTGGAATATGCGACTTTTCTATATCTTGGCAAAGGGGTGAAACAGGATCGCGCAGAAGCAGTTCTTTGGTATATGCGAGCAGCCGAAGCCACAAACCCTGTGGCCCAAAACCGGCTGGCAAAACTCTATGCGGTTGGCGAAGGGGTTCCCCTTGATCTACAAACCGCGGCAATGTGGCGCTCACTGGCTCGCAGGCAGGGGCTAAATGATCCGGGTCTTGAAACCTTGCTGATTTCCATTGCCCCCGAAGATATTAAACGGGCTGAAGAAAGAGCGTTCTACTGGCCCGGCGAAATTCCTGATGAAAGAAGCCCGGGAGCATCCATTCTTCAAGAATCCCCCTCTGTGCAAACCCGGCTGATTAATCGCCCCTGATCTATCAAATATTCCAAAAAAACGCTTATAACTCCATTCTCCCTCATAAAATTCAATAAAAATATTTTCTCAATTTACTCTAAATACCTCCCCCCACTTGCAAGCAAAAGCAATCTGGGGCAAAACCCGACAAATTTCACATCTTATCGATGTCACTCTCACAAATATTTCTCTCATGAATATTTCTATCGTGAATATTTCTCTTGCGCCCTCGAATAAGGGCAGAAATCGGTTCCATGAAAATCAACGGTAATGAAATTCGTCCGGGCAACGTCATTCAACACAAGAATGAGCTATGGGTTGCGGTCAAGGTCAATCATGTAAAACCGGGAAAAGGCGGCGCTTTTGCCCAAGTGGAATTAAAGGGAATTGTTTCCAACACCAAACTCAATGAGCGTTTCAGATCGGCTGAAACCGTGGAAAAAATTCGTCTGGAGCAAAAGGAATATCAGTTTCTTTATGCTCAGGACGATATGCTGGTTTTCATGGATAATTCGACCTACGAGCAACTGGAATTGATGAAAGAATTTGTCGGGGAGCGCGCACAATTTCTGCAGGACGGCCTCAATGTAAAGGTTGAAAGCCATGAGGGCACCCCCCTTGGCATTTCCCTTCCCCAATTTGTCACGTTAGAAGTCGCCGAGACAGAACCGGTGGTAAAAGGGCAAACCGCTGCTAATTCCTTCAAACCGGCAGTGCTGGAAAATGGTGTTAAGGTCATGGTGCCTCCTTTCGTTTCGCAAGGGGAGCGCATTGTTGTGGATACCCAGGAAATAACCTATTTCAAACGCGCTGATTAATTTTTGCCGCTTCTGCTAAAAACCCAAAATTTTCCATAAACTAAAGGTTTAATTTATGGCCGCCTCCGCTCTACTTAACATCATGGTCAAAGCCGCTCAAAAGGCTGGACGTTCTCTAACCAGAGATTTTGGCGAAGTTGAAAATCTACAGGTGTCGAAAAAAGGCCCGGCGGATTTTGTCTCCAATGCTGACCTTAAAGCCGAAGAAATTATCCACGCTGAATTGATCAAGGCCCGCCCAACCTATTCATTTCTGATGGAAGAGGGTGGAGAGATAAAGGGAAGCGACGGACAGCACCGCTGGATAATTGATCCCCTTGATGGCACCACAAATTTTTTGCATGGAATTCCCATGTTTGCCTCTTGCATTGCGCTAGAGCGCAATGGAGAAATTGTTGCCTCGGTGATTTATAATCCGATAATGGAAGAAACCTTCACCGCTGAACGTGGCGGTGGCGCTTGGCTTAACGAACGCAAACGCCTGCGCGTTGCCGGACGCAGAAAACTTGTTGATTGTGTTGCAGCGGTCGGCATCAACTCACGCAGCGCCGCTGGCACGGCCCGCGAAATAAAACAATTGGCCCATATCACCCCAAGCGTCGCCGGAATTCGCCGCTCCGGGTCTGCCTGTCTGGATTTGGCATGGCTGGCCGCTGGGCGCTATGATTTATATTGGGAAGCCGATCTTAAACCATGGGACATCGCCCCCGGCTCTTTGTTGGTAAAAGAGGCCGGAGGCTTCATCTCCGATTTTTCCGGCAAACCCAACTCCATCGTTAATGGGGAAGTTGTTGCAGGCAATGAATTGGTGCAGGGTGCCGCCCTTAAAGCATTAAAATCTATCAAATAGGTTCAGCTCCCTAAGTCTTCACCAAACTCACCAAATTGTGCCAATATCACCTTATAGTGCATCAGCCATTGTCAGGACCTATTTGTCTGAATAGTCTTATGGTTAACAAATCATTGTCACCAATGCACCCAAGGTTCTGCTCAGACCATGACCGAACGCTATAATCCATATCTTTTGGCCTCCCCCAATGTCTATCTGGTCAAAATGCTCATCTTTTTGATTTTGGTTGGCCTGCTTGGTGTCATATTGGGCCAACAGCTTTTGGATGCATTTTGGGCCAACCCTTTCATCAACGGATTGATTCTTTTTGCTCTGGTGGTGGGAATACTGCTCAGCTTTCGTCAGGTTACCCGTTTATCCCCTGAAATTCGCTGGGTGAATTCCCTGCAAAACGGCACCCCTGACCCCATACGCGATGCACCGGTTTTATTGGCTCCGGTGGCCTATATTTTGCGTGACAGGCTTGGGGAGGCGGTAATAACTCCCGCCTCATTGCGCTCAATTCTTGATTCGGTGGGTTTCAGACTGGATGAAGCACGCGAAACCGCCCGCTATATGATCGGGCTTCTGGTGTTTTTGGGCCTATTGGGTACTTTTTATGGCCTGCTGCAAACCGTAAATTCTGTAACCGGAGTTATTCAGGGGTTAGATGCCACAGCCGGTGATTCGGGAACCTTGTTTTCAAATCTCACCGAGGGGCTGGAAGCTCCATTATCGGGCATGGGCACTGCATTTTCTTCATCATTGTTTGGGCTTTCCGGTTCTTTGATATTGGGTTTCTTGGATCTACAGGCCGGACAGGCGCAAAATACCTTTGCTACAGAACTTGAAGACTGGATGTCTTCAATGACCGAGCTTGATCACCCGGTTACCCAAATGCAAGCCACAGGGCTTGGGGTTTCAGGAGAAGAAATGCATTCGGTTTTAGAACAGCTGGGCAATTCCATGCAGCGCACTGATAGCTCCCAAAATGCCATTAGAGCCATGGCAGAGCTGGCCCGGGGTATTGACGGGTTGGTAAAGCACATCAAGGCCGAGCAGGAGGATTTGCGCCGCCATATTGTGCAACAGGGAGAAACCAACAAGCGCCTTGGTGACCTGATAGATGCCATGCTGGCAGAAAGCGAAAAAGATCGTTTAAACAAACAAAATCCACCAAAATAGGGAAATATTCCCAAAAAATTTGCCGAACTGCTAGCCAAAAGTTAATTGCCAAAAAATTAATTATCACGAGGAAAAACGCCCCACAATGAGGATATCGCGTTACAATCAAAGAACCCGCGTTGATTATTGGCCGGGATTTGTTGATGCAATGTCGTCATTGCTGCTGGTGATAATATTTCTGCTTTCTCTTTTTATGCTAGCCCAGTTTTTTCTCTCTCAAGAAATTTTGGGCAAAGACAGTGCCCTTACCCGTCTAAATTCTCAAATTGCTGAACTCACAGACCTGTTGCAACTGGAACAGGCGGGCAATGCTGACCTTGAAACAACAATTTCGTCTCTTTCGGCCACCCTTTCGGGGGCAACAGAGGAGCGAGATGCCCTGTTAAACCAGGTTGCAGGTTTTGGAGTTGGGGCGGCTGAACGAGATGGCCAGCTGGCTTTGCTAAACACTCAATTAGATGCTGAAAAGCAATTATCAGGGGAAGCCAATGCACAGCTAGAACTGCTAAATCAGCAATTATTAGCCCTTCGCATACAAATCAATGCACTCGAACAAGCCCTTGATGCCTCAGAATTTCGCGATAGCGATGCCCGGACAAAAATTGCCGATCTTGGTCGTAGGTTAAATCTGGCGCTGGCCCAGCGGGTGCAGGATCTTTCCAGATACCGCTCGGATTTCTTTGGCCGCCTGCGTGAGATTTTGGCTGATCGCGCCGATGTCAGTATTGTTGGAGATCGGTTTGTTTTTCAATCAGAGGTGCTTTTTGATGCCGGGCAGGCCGATATTTCAAATCATGGGCGTGAGCAGATTTCAAAACTGGCAGAGGCAATATTACAACTGGAAGATGAAATCCCCCCCGAGATTAACTGGGTCCTGCGCATTGATGGCCATACGGACCGGCGCCCCATATCCACGGTCAGGTTCCCGTCAAATTGGGAGCTTTCCGCCGCCCGCGCCATTTCGGTGGCCAAACTTTTGATTGAAATGGGCGTTTCTCCCCACCGGCTGGTTGCCGCTGGATTTGGTGAATTTTCCCCCATTGATCCAGCCGATAATGATGAGGCCTATCGCAAGAACCGCCGCATAGAGTTCAAACTCACAGAATAGGCCTTCAAAAAACCCGCCCCCTCTGGTTCCAAACAACACTAGTTGCTCGGCTCGTCCTGAAACTGCAATTTGGCCAGTTGCGCATAACGCCCGCCCTTGGTGATCAACTCTTTATGGGTGCCCTGATCAATCAATTCTCCACTTTCAACAACAAGAATACGATCGGCATCGCGAATAGTTGCCAATCTATGGGCAATTACCAGCGTTGTGCGCCCCTGCATCAAACGCTCCAGCGCCTTTTGCACCAGATGCTCACTTTGGGCATCCAACGAACTTGTTGCCTCATCCAACAGTAAAATCGGCGCATCTTTTAACAAAGCTCTGGCAATTGCCAACCGCTGTTTTTGTCCGCCTGAAAGCATAACTCCGCGCTCTCCCACCACCGAATTATAACCATCGCTCAAGCGATGGACAAATTCATCAACCAAAGCCGCTTTTGCCGCCTCGATAACTTCTTCATCGCTGGCATCCATTTTTCCAAATCTGATATTGTCTGCAATGGTTCCGGCAAAGATCACGCTTTCCTGCTCAACGTAAGAAAATCTCTGCCTCAAATCATGGGACCTTACTTCACGAGCATCAACTCCATCCACTCTGATAGAGCCGCCATTGACGTCATAAAACCTTTGTAGCAGTGCAAATATTGTTGATTTTCCTGAACCTGACGGCCCGACAATAGCCACGGTTTCACCGGGTTTGACCTTAAAGGAGATGTTTTTCAAAACCACTTCATTTTCCCGCGTGGCATAGGAAAAATTAACATCAGAAAACTCAACGGTTCCAAGGGCCGGTTCAGGCATGCTCAAGGGGTTTTCAGGCTCTGGCATTATGGTTTTGGTTTCCAATATTTCCACCAGCCTTTCGGTGGCCCCGGCAACGGTTTGCAGCGAGCCAAAAATTTCAGACATATTGGTTAGAGCAGCTGATGCCATAATCGCATAAATAAGAAATTGAATCAGTTGACCGGCAGAAACTGAACCCTCAAACACAGATTTGGCCCCCCACCAGATCAGCATTACAACCGCACCCGTGCCCAAAAACATCACAATGGCAATCAATACAGAGCGGGCTTTTAGCCGGGTAACTTCCGCCCCGTAGCTTTCTTCAGAATGAAAGATAAAATTATTCGCCTGATTTTCTTCCTGCACGAAGGATTTTATGGTTTTTGTGGCGCTCAGAGCTTCGGTAGCAATCGCTGATAAGTCAGCCAGCGCGTCCTGGGTAACGCGTGACATGCGGCGCAAACGGCGTGCAAAATATATAATCGGAATAATCAGCATTGGTAGACCCACAACTACCGCCAGCGCCAGTTGTACGCTGGTTAAAAACATCATTACCACCGCTCCGATGATGGTCACCAATGATCTAAGTGCCAAAGTTGCGCTGGATCCAATGGCCCCGCGAACTGTTGCCACATCTCCATTTAAGCGCGAAGTCAGCTCTCCCACCCGATGGGTATCAAAATAGGTGGCATCCAGTTGCAACAGATGTTTAAAAACGGCGGTACGAATGTCGGTTAAAACCCGCTCTCCAATAACAGCTATAAAATAATGACGTGCTCCACCAGCAAGCGCCATTATTGCCGCAACCATGAGTATCATCCAGCCAAAGGAGGCAACCTGATCCAGATTTTGCTCAATAAACCCCTTATCAAGCAGGCCAGCAGCAAATATGGGAATTGAAAGTTGCGCCGCCGCTGCAATCAATAAAAACAACAAGGTAAGCACCAGCCGTTTTGGATAACGCAATAAAAACGGCACCAAAGCTCTTAGGGGTTTTAAGTTGGCGCGGCGTGAGCGTTCCTTATCATCCCGCGCGCGCGCAGCACCTTCAGGCACATCACTTTTGTCTGGCGTTGGTTGCGCTGCCTCATTAGCCATATTTTTCTGTTCTTTTTTTTGATGATTTATTCTGTCAAAATAGGCATTGCCCGACGTGCTTGCAACCACCAATTAATTTGAACACTCAGCGAATTTAATTTTTACGTCCGTTTTTTACCCTTTGGGACAAATTTTATCTCTGTGATGCAAGTGCGCTCTTGCTCTTTGGTGTGTTTTTCGTATAGAACCCGCCCAACCAGAAAAATTCAAACCTTTTTGCGCAAGCACAATGCTCTCGTATCACTTGAGGTCCTTATGAAAAAAGACGTTCACCCAGACTATCATACCATCAACGTGGTTATGACCGACGGCACCAAATACCAGACCCGCTCTACCTATGGATCTGAAGGTGACACCTTACAACTTGATATCGATATCAAAACCCATCCAGCCTGGACCGGTGGCAAAGGCCATCTGGTTGATCGCGGCGGACGAGTTTCCCGGTTTAAAGAGAAGTTCAAAGGCATTTTGGGCGCTTAACTTTGCAGCCCTGCATTGCCTTTTTTAATGGCCGTGCTTAAAAAAATATTTTGATTTTATTTAGTCATAAAAAATCCCGACCTGTAAAAGGGCCGGGTTTTTCTTTGTGA
>CAZMVQ010000037.1:0-23573 GCA_964569865.1 uncultured Devosia sp. | reverse complement strand
TCGACACCTGAGCGAAGTTGCACAAAAATACTGGAAAGCGGTGCTGGATTGATGGAATTTTGGGGTGAAATTTGGCTGATCGACAAAGTTTTGCCCAACCATGCTTTGATAAATGGTATTACTGAAAACCTGTTCGCTACGGCACACCAAATTTGTGGGGATGGAAGATGATAGGAATTGTGTTGGTAACCCATGGCAGGCTTGCCTTAGAGTTTCGCTCGGCCCTTGAACATGTGGTTGGTCCTCAAGAAAACTGCGAAACGGTTTGCATCGGTCCTGATGATGATATGGAGGAGCGCCGCAACGATATATTGAGCGCTGTTGAAGCTGCCGATAGTGGTGGAGGCGTTGTGGTCTTAACGGATATGTTTGGAGGTACTCCCTCGAATCTGGCGATTTCCATTATGCAAAATCGGGAGGTTGAGGTTATTGCCGGGGTTAATCTGCCTATGCTGGTAAAACTGGCGCGAGTTAGAGCCAGTCTTGATTTGCGCACCTGCGTAAGTGAGGCTCAAGATGCCGGGCGCAAATACATAAATGTTGCCAACGATATTTTAGGCTAAGCAACAAACCTTTTATCATTGATCAATATTTATTGCACTAGTTGCACCAACTTGGATTTTTACTCCACCAAAATGAACGGATGCCATGCCCGATCACGCCAACAAAGGCCACGCACTTACCCAAATGATGCGAATTTGCAATTCTCGCGGATTGCATGCCCGCGCGTCGGCAAGGTTTGTGCGCACTACAGAAATGTTTGATGCAAGCGTTGAAGTAACCAGAGAGGGCGTGACTGTTGGGGGCACTTCAATCATGGGCCTGATGATGCTGGCGGCTGGCCCGGGTTCTTCAATTCTGGTTAGGGCCACCGGAATTCAAGCCCGACAGGTGCTGGATGCTCTGGCTCAGTTGATTGATTGTGGTTTTGATGAGGATAATGACGGCGTAGACAAAGAAGGTCCTGACCCTAGGTAAAAACTTCAATATAGCCGCGCTGCAATTAGATAAAAAATAATCTGTGCGCCCAGAAACACTTGTTATTATCCCGTACCAAGCATATAAACTTTTCTTTATATGATTTGTGTTAGCTGATGGTAACCGGGATCAGCTGCCTTTTTCAAATGACAAACCCTATTTGGCTTCCCCAACTTTTTTTAATGCTGGAGCATTGCATATGAACTCGAATAAAAATGACTACGCAGTAAAAGACATTTCGCTTGCCGACTTTGGTCGCAAGGAAATTGCCATGGCAGAAATTGAAATGCCGGGCCTGATGTCCATCCGCAGGGAATTTAAGGCTTCTCAACCCTTGAAAGGGGCGCGAATTGCCGGCTCGTTGCACATGACCATTCAAACTGCCGTGCTGATTGAAACTCTTGTTGATCTTGGTGCGCAGGTTCGCTGGGCCTCATGCAATATTTATTCAACTCAGGATCATGCTGCGGCAGCGATTGCTGCGGCGGGAATTCCGGTTTTTGCCCATAAGGGAGAAACACTGGAAGAATACTGGGATTTTGCCGATCAGATTCTAGACTGGGGCAATGGCGAAACTGCAAATCTCATTCTTGATGATGGCGGTGATGCCACAATGCTGGTTTTAAACGGAGCCAAGGCTGAAACCGATCCATCGGTAATTGCGCACCCAAAAAGTGAAGAAGAAGAGTATTTTGCCGCTCAGGTCAAAAAACGCCTTGCGGTCAACCCAGGTTTTTATTCCAAGGTTCGCGCCAACATTCTTGGCGTTTCAGAAGAAACCACAACCGGCGTGATGCGGCTTTATCAATTGCATGAAAAGGGCGATCTTCCTTTTCCAGCCATCAATGTCAATGACAGCGTCACCAAGTCCAAATTTGACAATAAATATGGATGCCGGGAAAGTTTGGTCGATGCTATTCGTCGCGGAACAGACGTGATGATGGCCGGAAAAGTGGCAATTGTTTGCGGTTATGGAGATGTTGGCAAAGGCTCTGCACAATCCCTCTCCGGTGCTGGAGCGCGGGTTCTGGTCACCGAAATTGATCCGATTTGTGCTCTTCAGGCCGCCATGGATGGTTTTGAAGTTGTTACCCTTGAAGACGCAGCGCATCGAGCCGATCTGGTTGTAACATGCACCGGCAACAAGGATGTTGTGACCGTTGACACTATGAAAAACCTCAAGGACATGGCAATTGTTTGCAATATCGGCCATTTTGACAATGAAATTCAGGTTGCTGAATTGCAAAATTTCAAATGGACCAACGTTAAAGATCAGGTGGATATTGTTGAATTTTCACCCAACAACCGGATTATTTTATTGTCCAAAGGGCGGCTGGTAAATCTTGGCAATGCAACCGGGCATCCATCATTTGTAATGAGTGCATCATTTGCCAATCAGACCCTGGCGCAGATTGAACTGTGGACAAAATCCTCTAAATATCAGCCAGGCGTTCATGTTTTGCCCAAACATCTGGACGAAAAAGTTGCACAACTACATCTGGAAAAACTAGGGGTGAAGCTAACCGTGCTTTCTCCAGAACAAGCCGATTATATCGGTATCAGTGCTGAAGGTCCCTTTAAATCCGAGCATTATCGCTATTAGGATCTAGGATCAGAAACAACAGGTACTAAATTTACCCCGGTTAAAAACCCAACAAACCGGGGTAAAAATATACTTTTTGATGCAAATCAACCTAAAAAATATAAATTTGATTCCAGTTAGGCTTTTTTTACCCTTCAACGCTTGCCACATGAGCGCTATTGTCAGGTGATTCGGGGTGGAAGGGCTAAGAGTCAAGTCAGCAGATTATTCACCTCAATTAACACCAACCTGATTGAGGCAAACTTATGAAACCAGTCTGGCGCCGCACACCCGCGTTTTTTGCCGCCGCCTCGTTTCTTGTCGCTGGTTCCAGTCTAACCCTTCCCGCGTTAGCGCAGGCCCAAAATTCCCAAATGGCCAATACCAATATGGTTATGATCAGCCTGCCATTGATCATTGGCGCAGGTGCGCTGTTTTTTGCCGGACTGGTAATATTCTGGCTGTCGAAAATTCGCAATGTCAGCCTTAAAACTCAAAAGACCGGTCAAAGTCAAATTGCCGCCATGCGGGTTAAACTGGATGAATATGAGGCGGCATTTTCATGCCTGCCCGAAGTCACGGTGTTGTGGACACAATCGGGCGAGCCGCAAATGTTTGGCAAGTCCAGCTCATTAACTGACAGCAATCCTGATCACAAAAATTTTGACGAACAGGATATGCAATTAAAACAATTTTTGGAATTTGAGCGCTGGATTGCCCCAAAAGATGCCGCAAAGCTCAATGCTGGTTTAAGGCATCTTCACCTAAGTGGCGAAGGGTTTGTTGCCAGCGTTAAAACAAATTCCGGGCGCCAATTGCGGGCGGCGGGCGAAACCAGTGGTGGCACGGCAATTTTGCATATGCGAGCTGTTACGGTCTCAACAGTACCTCAAATCAAAGAAATTGCTCAACCAGAAAAAACTGCACCAAATCAGGATTTCAATTCAATTCACCAGATACTTGATTTGCTGGATGACCCAGCCTGGATACGCAGCCCTGAGGGAATAATTACATTTGCCAACTCCCATTATTTAAGCCTGTGCAGCGATGCAAACCTCAAGAGCGGAAAAAACCAGTTTCCGGAACTTTTTTCACCCACAGATATTGCAAAACATCAATCTGCTTTGGATAAAAATTCCAACGAGGCAATCATTGATGAGCCATTGTTAGAGGTTGGTTATGAGCATGAATTGGCCCTGAGCAGGGTCGGAACCAGTTCAATTGGCTTAATCAGAAAAACAACGGATTCAGAAAATCAGAGTGTCAACAATGATGAGCTATCCTTTTCTAACATAAATCCGGTTCTTGATGCCATGACCAGCCCGATGGTGGCTTTTGATAAAGAGGGGCGCCTAAAGCAATTTAACGGAGCCTATAAAGAACTGTTTTCGCTGGATGAAAAATCACTAGCTGAGGGAATAAACGAACGCGAAGTTTTAGACCTTTTGCGGCGCAAAGATCAATTGCCATCTGAGTCTGACTATAAGGAATGGCGCACCAAGCACCTGAAATCATACGCTCTTAAAAAACCGCGCAAGGAATTATGGCATCTGGCAAGTGGACGTACTTTGCAGGTTATTGCCACCCCGAATTCCCACGATGGTGGGGTGATTTATGTTTTTGATGATATTTCTGAGCAGTTAAAGCTGCAAAGTTCAAACAATGCCATTCTTGTTGTGCAGCGCGAAACCCTTAATTCCCTAAGTGAAGGGGTTGCGGTTTTTGGAACAGATGGGCGTTTACGCCTTCATAACCGCCGTCTTTCCAGCATTTGGAAATTACCGATCAATGAACTGGGTCAGGCTCCGCATATTGACGCCATAGCCCAAAGTTGCGGCAAGTCCATTCCAGAAGACGGAGAGGAAATCTGGCAGCGCCTTAAACAAAGCGTGGTTGATTTTGACCCCCGCCGTATTGATAAAAGCGGTCGCATCAAGCGCAAGGACGGGCGATTGATTGATTATGCTATCGTTCGACTTCCCGATACTCAAACCCTGCTTACCTTTGTGGATGTAACCAAAAGCGCCAATTATGAAACCGTTCTAAAAGAGCGCAACGAGGCCCTTGAAACAGCAGACCGGTTAAAAGATGCCTTTGTGCAAAATGTTTCCCATGAATTAAGGGTGCCATTAACCTCCATAATAGGATTTGCCGATCTTTTAGCTTCCAATAGTTTTGGCCCCCTAAACGCCCAGCAGCGCACCTATACCGATTATATCCGCTCTTCCACGGCAACCCTTGGCACTTTGATCGACAATATATTGGACCTTACCAATGTTGATGCCGGAATTGCCCGCCTTGATCTAAAAGAGCTGGATATTGCCTCTTTAATTGAAAAAGCAAAAACCGGATTTAGCGCCACTCTGGTGGGGACCGATGGCGCAACGCCAATAAACCTGTCCGTTAATATGCCGGACCCGGCGCCAAAACTTGTTGCCGATGGCAATCGGGTTGTTCAAATATTATATAATCTGCTTTCAAACGCCGTGAAATATTCTGATCCCGGTTCCAAAATCATTCTTGATGTTGAAGAAAATGCAGGCTGGATACGGCTTGGCATTACCGATCAGGGAATTGCGGTTCCAAGCGAACTCAAAGCCGCGCTGGAAAGACCTGATCAGGGCCGTTCGTTAAAAGAGCTGCATCGCAACTCCGGAATTGGGCTGACGATCGTAAAGGCATTTGTTGAACTGCACGGGGGAAATATCACAATGCAAACCAACCCCGCCAACGGTAATACTATTATTGTCAACCTGCCTGCCGACGTATCAAAATTGATCGACCAGCCAGCCAGCAAATGAGCAAGCAAAAGCCTTTTATTAAATTTGTCAAAGACGAGAATGAAACTGCCCTGTTGGCAAAATTTCTGGCAAAGCACATAAATCCCGGCGACCTGATCTTATTAAGTGGACCACTGGGGGCCGGGAAAAGCGCTCTTGTGCGAGCAATGATAAAATCGTTGCTGCAGCAACCTGATCTTGAAGTGCCTTCACCAACTTTTCTTTTGGTATTGCCCTATCAAAACGAGAAAATTTCCATATTGCATGCGGATCTTTATCGGTTTGAGCATGAAGAGGAAATCGAAGAACTGGGATTGTTTGATAATCCAGATAGCATTATTTTTGTTGAATGGCCGGAGCGTGCTCCATTGTTGATGCAAAAAGCGGATATGATAATTTCGTTGCAATTCGGTCCCGACAATATGGGACGTCAGATTGAAATTTCAGCTTCCAACAAACCCGGAATAATGGCTAATTCAAATAGAGCAATCACAAACGGTTAAGCCATAAATTATCAATGGGAAAGAATATGAACCAGCAAATATTTTCTATCCCGCCCCACGAAAATTTTCTGGAAAAACTTGTCGAGGGCGTAATTGATGGCCCACTGCTTGGCGATTGGGAGCGGTCTGGGCCATTTTGGCTGTCCGATATAACAATAATTTTGCCAACCCGGCGCGCAAGGCTTGCATTGTCTAGCGCCTTTGCAAATGCCATGGGCGGGGCGACGCTTCTGCCAGATATTCGCACACTTGGTGTCGAAGATGATGAAGAAAATGCCTTTGATCTGGCAGAACAGGATCAAACACAACTTAGCGCAATAGGCGAATTTGACCGCAGATTTTTACTCAGCGCTCTGGTAGAACAATGGCTGAAAAACCGCGAAACTAAAAATCAAAAAGCAACTACCCAAAATGAAGCTCCTGATATTGACGGGGCAAAAATTATCGGACTAGCAGATTCTCTGGCGAAATTAATCGATGATATAATTATTGAGGAAATAGACCCAAATGCCATTCGCGCGCTGCCGGACTTGGAGTTGGACGCTCAAAAATATCAGGATCTGGCCAAGAATTTTGAACAAAACCTGGAGTTCTTGGAAATTGCGCTGACGGCTTGGCCGCAAATTTTGCAGGAGCGCTCTCAGATTGATCCCAGTGCTGAAAAAGTAGCAAAAGCTGCAAAACAATCCCAAAATCTTGCAAAAATATTTGGTGACCGGCCGGTGATTGTTGCCGGATCCACCGGCTCGGTGGCAGCAACAGCCAAACTGTTAAAGGCTATTGTTGGCCTTAAACGAGGTTTTCTGGTTCTTCCCGGATTAGACACAAATCTGAGCGCAAAGGGACAGGCAAGGCTGCTGGACTTAGCCAACTCGCCCCATGGCCATCCGCAATATGGCATGTGCCAATTACTAAAACGTCTCAAAGCCACCCCTGATATGGTGGTGGAGCTGGCAACAAAAGATTCTGTGCGTACTAATCTGGTTCGCGATGCTTTGGTGTTGGCGCCAGACACTTCGCAATGGAATGTCATTCGAGCACGCTATTCGGATCTAGAAGTGCAGACGGCCACCGCAGACATTGCTTTAATCGAGGCAAAAACCGAACAGGAACAAGCTCTGGCCATTGCTATCGCTGCGCAAAATGGCCTCGCAAATAGTCAAAGCGTTGGAATTATCACTCCGGACCGCAATTTTGCCCGCCGAATTACCGCTGAACTCAAACGCTTTGATATCCATGTTGATGATAGTGCCGGAACCCCGCTTTTTCATTGTGAAGCTGGCCGTTTTGCGCGCCAGATTTTAGCTGTCGCTCAAAATAAATTCAGCGCCGTTGATCTTATGGCACTGTTGCGCAATGGAAGTTTTTTTATGGGGCGGGAAAGGACAGAGATTGGAGCAATTGCAAATTTAATTGAATTTTCCCTGTTACGGGGACAGCGACCAGCGCCGGGCATTGCAGGTTTGCACATTACCCTAAAGCAAAATCTGGCGGGTGAATTGCCTCACGCAACTCACAAACTAAGTTCGGATGAAGCCGAAAATATCACCGATTTTCTCAATGAAATAGACGCGATATTTTTAGACCTTTGTCAATTGTTGGAAAAGCCAAATTTTGATCCGCAAGCTCTGGCAAAGACCCTGATTGCAACCCTTGAAAATCTTTATAGTGGGCCCTCAGACACCGGTGGGTATTTGAACGGCTATCATGAAATTAAAATCTGGGCGCAAAAGCTTGGCAGCACCAAAATCACAGGGCCATATATTTCATCAACAGCAGCTGATGCTCTGCTGCGGGCCTTGATGCAAAATGTCAGCGTGCGCCAGCAAAATCAGGATTTGAACTCCTTGAGTAAAACCGGGAGCATTTCCATCTGGGGGCGGCTGGAGGCTCGTTTGCAGTCCCGCGATCTGATGATTATTTGCACATTGAATGAGGGTATTTGGCCCCAGATTGCAGACCCCGGCCCATGGCTATCGCGCTCTATGCGCCTTAATGCCGGCCTTGAGCCTCCAGAGAGAATGCACGGGTTGGCCGCCCATGATTTTGAAATGGCATTTGGCAACCCCAATATAATTCTTTCCTATTCAACACGGATTGGCTCGTCACCGGCCCTTCCCTCAAGACTGCTGGAAAGGTTTTTGGCTTTTGTTGGAGATAGTGCTGGCGAGAAGATAGTTAAACGGGGCAATAAATGGCTGCATAGTGCCCGCCATCTGGATAGGACCGGCCCTGCAAAACCAGCTATGCGACCTTCCCCGTCTCCCCCGGCAGTGCTGCGCCCCAAATCCATATCCATTACCGAGGTCGAAACTCTGATCCGCTCCCCTTACGACCTATATGCCAAATATGTTTTGGGCTTAAAATCCATTGATCCTTTGGGGCAGGAAATAGGAAATCGGGAACGCGGAATGCTGGTCCATGAGATTTTTGCAAAATTTGTTGAGCAAGGACATGATGTAAATGACAAGAATGGCGCAACAATTTTGAATGGAATTGCCTTAAAGGTTTTTGCCGTTCTTGATGGATTACCCGACCAGAGAGATATCTGGCTAAAGAGATTCCAAAAATCCGCTCAGGGCTTTTTGGAATTTGAACGTTTGCGCGACAAAGATATAAAAATCCGTTTTGCCGAGATAAATCTAAAATGGAAAAACCCCGTCAACGGATTTGAACTGCGGGGCAGGGCAGATCGCATCGATGTCAGGCATGATGGTGCGCTGGAAATTTTAGACTTCAAAACCGGCAGCGTGCCATCCAAATCAGAAATGAAAGAATTCATGGCTCCGCAAATGCTGATTGAAGCTGCGATTGCCAAAGAGACGGGGTTTGAAAATTTTTCCCCCACCTCGGTAAAGGAAGCAAACTACATAAAGATTGCCTTGGGACCATTGGCGTTTGATGTGCATCCGTTTGAAACTCCATCCGGTATGGATATTGATGAAGCAGCGCAACAAATTCTGCGAATGGTGCAATTAAGAGCCGATATATTTCTTTATTCAGACAGTTCAATAATGTCGCCGCGCATCATGCCACTATCCAGCCAAAGGTTCACACCCGCATATGATCATTTGGCAAGAACTGCCGAATGGACTGAGGTTGAGGCAGAAGAGATGGGGGGAGAAAGTTGATGGCTTTAAAACCAGAAATTTTTGCAAGCCCGGACATTGTCGCCAATCAGTTGCGGGCGGGAAATCCTCAAAACTCGATCTGGGTTGCAGCAAATGCGGGGTCCGGAAAAACCTACATCCTGACAAAAAGGGTTTTGCGACTGCTTTTAAGCGGGGTGGCACCACAAAATATTCTTTGCCTGACCTATACCAAGGCCGCAGCCGCAGAGATGAAAAACCGTATTGGGCAAGACCTTTCAAAATGGGTTTTGCTTGATGATGAAGAGCTGAAAAATGAGCTTAAAGCTATCACCGGCAAGGTTCCTGCTACCGATAAAATTGCTCAGGCGCGCACCCTGTTTGCTCTGGCGCTTGAAACACCGGGTGGCTTGAAAGTAAGCACCATTCATGGATTTTGCGAAGCGGCATTGCACCGGTTTCCGCTGGAGGCAGATATTCCGGTAAATTTCAGCGTCATCGAAGAAAATGAACGCAAAAATCTCATTGAGAGAGCAACAAAAAGAGTGTTGGCCGGGGGGCTTGGCGGGGACTTGGACACTGCCAAATCCGTCATGGATTTATTTATGCATATGGGCGATGACGCGATTGGTAAAGCGATAGGTTTTGCCTTGAGCAACGGACGCAATTTGCGTCCGGTTCTGGCCGATATAGATGTGGCAAAAAACAATTTACGCCGTTTTCTCAACGTTAAATCAAAGCGCACTCTGGAGCAGATCAGGGAAGAAATTGTAACTTCAACTCTGTTTAATAAGCATAGTTTTAGCAGTGTGATTGAACTGTTGGAGCATTCATCGCCAGATGCAAAAAGCATGCGATTTGTAAACCTTCTGGCAAAAATGTCTTTTGAAACTTTGAGCAGTGAGGGCTTGCAAGCTGCTTTTTTGACCAATAAAGGCACGCCGCGAAAAACCTTGCTGTTGGCAAGAGAAAAACCGCAAAACTCGCAAATTTTAGAACTTTTAGAGACAGAACAGCAGCGCATATTTGAGCTAGGTCTTGAAACAATCAAGATTGCCCTGATTGAGCGATCAGAGGCGTTGATAGATGTGCTGGATAAAATCTGGCGCTCCTATGAACAGGCAAAACAGGCTATGGAGGTTTTAGATTTTGATGATCTGGTAACCCGGTTTGAGCTGTTATTATCGAAGGGAAATTCTGCCGATTGGGTGCGCTATAAAATGGATGCGGGCATGACCCATATTCTGGTGGATGAAAGTCAGGACACCAACCCAGATCAGTGGCGAGTAGTAAGATTATTGGTTGAAGAGTTTTTTTCCGGTGAAAGTTCCAACCTGAAAATCCGCACAATTTTTGGCGTCGGGGACGAAAAACAATCAATTTTTGGTTTTCAGGGTGCCGAGCCAAAACTGTTTGCCCAGACCGGAAAAGAGTTAAAATTTAAGGCTGGACAGGCAAAAAAACCATTTGAAGAAATTTCATTTCTCGCAAGTTTTAGAACTTTGCCCAACATTCTTGCGGCCGTTGATATGCTTTGTCAGCGTACCGACATTGCCAGCGCCCTGTTGGCAAGGGATTGCAAAGTAACCCACGAAAGTGCCCGCGCCGATAAAGGGGGGAGTGTTGTTTTTTGGCCGCCGCCCATAGAAGAAAAAACTGCTTCAGTGGATAAAGAATGGTTGAACGAGCCGGCTAAATCATTGCAGAGCAAAGAGCGCCAGACCGCCGAGCGCATTGGGGAGCAGATTAAACACTGGCTGGATAGCAAACGTGCACTTGGTGCGCGAGCCAGAGCGGTTTGCGCCGATGATATTTTGATTCTGGTGCAAAGTCGCGGGCCGGTTTTTCACGAAATAATCCGTTCCTTAAAATCGCGCAATATTCCCACACCGGGCGCCGACAGGCTTATCGTCAACTCCCATATAGTTGTGCAGGATCTAAAGGCATTGGGGGAAATATTGTTAAACCCCAATGATGACCTGACCCTGGCTGCCCTGTTGCGCTCTCCATTATTTGCTTTTCCTGAAGACCAGCTGGAGTGCATTTGCATAGGCAGGGGGGAAGGCACATCTGTCTGGAAATCCCTTGGCAAAGAGGCAAAAAACCATGACTGGGCCGCAATTGCCCATGATGAGCTTTTAGAAATGCGTTCGCATCTGGATTTTGATCGTCCATATGAGTTTTATGCCGATGTGCTTTTTGCCAAGAACGGCATGAAAAAATTTCATCGCAGGTTGGGTGAGGAAATCGACGAGGTAATCAATTCATTTCTTGATCTGGCATTGGAGCATGAAAATAGCTCGCAGCCTTCGCTGCAGGGGTTTTTGCATATGCTTGGCGAGCAAGAAATTGAAATCAAACGCGAGTTGAACGAAGCGGGAGGTGGGGTCCGGGTGATGAGTGTTCACGGGGCCAAGGGGCTTGAGGCCCCCATCGTTATTTTGGCCGATGCCACCAGCAAACCCCGTTTCAGAGACACGGTTTTCTTTAGCGATAACGACACGCCGATGCTTGTTCACGGGAGCAAAGAGCAACATTCACAAGAGACACTGGAACATTTTAGGCAAAAAAAAGCCGATGAAGAAAAAGCTGAATATTGGCGCAAACTCTATGTGGCCATGACCCGGGCCGAAGACGAATTATATGTTACCGGCAGCAAAGAAATTTCCAGTGAAGACATAAAAAACCCTGGAAACCAGCAAAATTGGTATGGGGCAATTCTTGATGCGCTGGAGGGAAAAACAGGGCTTCAGGATATATTAAACGAAGATGAGCAGGCAATTTGTTTTCCAGCAAATGCAACCTTGCCGCTTGAGATTTTTGAAAGCGAGCAAAACATCGAGAAAAAGATTGTTTTGCCAAAATTCAAAAAACTGCCCCTGTCAGTTACGGCGCAGATTATTCGTCCCTCAAATGTCAGTGATAATATCTCCTTAAAAAACCATTTAGCGGAAGAAGATGTTTTTCAAACCGGGTCAGAAAAAATCCCTCGGTCCTTTGGGTCTGAAAACTCTGACAACATTCGAAAAAGAGGTCTGGCTTTACATTCGCTATTGCAATATCTGGCACCTGTCAAACCCGAGGAAAGAGAAGAAACCGGATACTTTTCTCTTCAAAAAATCTTGTCGGATCAGCCTGAAGATCATCAGAAACTGGTTGAAAAGGCACTGTCTATTCTCAATGGAGAGGACGCAAAATTACTTTTTGGAGAAAACTCACGAGCCGAACTGCCCATTTTTGTGCATGGAGAAAAAGATGGCTCACCGGTAACAATAATTGGCAGAATTGACAGGACAATTACAGAAAATTACAGCATTTTATTGGTGGATTTTAAGTCTTCTGCCCATATCCCCATATCGCCGGAGCAAACGGGTCAACAATATCTTATTCAAATGGGGCTATATCTGCGCTGTGGCGAAAAGCTGTTTCCTGATCATTCGGTATCAACAGCCATTTACTGGACAAAAAATCAAACTCTGATGCCGCTGCAAAACGATCTGATCCTTGAGGCCACGATTGGTTTCAATATTACTTGATGCACTTGAAACCCTTCCCGTTTCTTTCTAACTATGCATATAACAGTTATTACTAATGAAAGTTTTGAACTATGACGCTCAAAGTAACCGACGCTGATTTCGACAAGGAAGTACTAAAATCCGACATTCCGGTTTTGGTGGATTTCTGGGCCGAATGGTGTGGCCCGTGTAAAGCAATCGGCCCCATGCTGGAAGAATTATCTTCCGATCTGGATGGCAAGGTAAAAATTGCCAAACTCAATATTGATGAAAATCAAAATACCACCATCAAATTTGGCGTGCGTTCCATCCCCACCATGATCCTGTTCAAAGGCGGAGAGGCCGTGGACATAAAAGTGGGTGCCGGAACTCCAAAGGCCGACATGGCCAAATGGCTTCAAAGCCACGCTTAAAATATCGCTCGCGGCTAATCCGCCTATGGCGGGCCTGCGCGGTCGCGGCGCACTAGCGCCGGTCCGCTCTTCGCGGCCTGACTATTTCAGTTAAAAACCGAAATAGCCTAAACATCACTATCCCCTGTCAATTTTTGGTTTTAGCCAGAAACTGACAGGTATCAAATCAGCTAATTTGGGTTTTGTTCTTAAACAAAACATCACCTGCCAAATGCAACGACCCGCATATAACAATGCGGGCGTTTTTTATCTGGGTAGCCAAAGTTAAGGCAGTTTCAATATCAATGGCATCTTGCGCTTCAAAACCATTGGAGCGAGCAATTTCTGCCAGATTTTTTGCGCTCCAGCTTTGGCGCGCCCCGTTCATTTTGATCGTGATGATTTTTTCAACCATGCCCTCAAAATGTTCTAAGAAACCGGCCATATCCTTATTGGCATAGGCACCAAGAATTAACACAAGCGGACGTTTACCACCGATTTGTGGCATTGCTTCAAGCGCTTTGGCCAGCACATTGCCCGCAGCTTCATTATGTCCGCCATCGAGCCATAATTGCTGTGTTTCATGCAATCTGTCAGCCAGATTACCCCCTTCAAGCCGCATTAACCGACCCGGCCATGATACATTTTTCATGCCTTTTTCAATAGCTTTTTCATCTACCGGCAAATCAAAAAACCTGACCGCTGCGATTGCCAGCGCTGCGTTATCATTTTGGAAATCCCCGCTCAAACCTGAGGGGAGTAAATCCAGCAGGCCAGAACCATCCTGATAAATCAGGCGGGAGTGTTGGGGATAAAAATCAAAATCCTGTCCGGCAAATTTTATATCAACGCCTAGCCGGGTTGCTTCTTTTTCAATTGCATTTGCAGCCTCTTCTGGCTGACGCCCAACCACCGCCGGAGAGCCGGATTTCAATATGCCTGATTTTTCATGGGCAATCGAGGCCAGATCATTGCCCAAAAATTCCACATGATCGATGGAAACGGGGGTGATTATGGTCCCGTATGGATTATCTATAACATTGGTCGCGTCAAACCTGCCGCCAAGGCCAACTTCAAGCAGCAAATAGTCAGCCTCGACTTTGGCAAACAGATGAAATGCGGCAGCTGTGGTGATTTCAAAATAGGTTATGGGCTTTGAGGCATTTTTTTCTTCACAAACCTCAAGGGCTTCACTCAAAATATCATTTGAAACCAAAGTGCCTGCCAACCTGATACGTTCATTAAAATTCACCAGATGGGGGGAGGTATAGACGTGTACTTTTTTACCCGCAGCCTCAAGAAATGCCCTTAAGTGGGCAATGGTGGACCCCTTGCCATTGGTGCCTGCCACATGAATTACCGGCGGCACTTTATCCTGCGGGCGGCCAAGTGCCTCAAGCAGGCGCTCGACCCGATTAAGTTTTAAATCTATCAGCTTATTGGGATGCAGCTTTAACAGCCGCTCCAAAATTATATCGGTCCTGCTCACTCGGCGTGGGCTGCCTCTGGCGGAGCATCAGGTGCCATCAGGGGTGCATCATCCGCCTCGACAGGCTTGGCGAATGTGCCAGTGGAAGAATTTTGTGATGCGGGAGCTTTGGTAAAAATCCCCACCAGTGAACTAATGGTATCGCGCAGATTATGGCGGTGCACCACCATATCAATCATGCCCTTTTCATGCAGATATTCAGCACGCTGAAACCCGTCGGGAAGTTTTTCACGAATAGTCTGCTCGATCACCCTTGCTCCGGCGAAACCGATTTCAGCACCCGGTTCAGCAATGTGCACATCCCCAAGCATGGCATAGGAGGCAGTAACCCCGCCTGTGGTCGGATTGGTCAAAACCACAATATAGGGCAGCCCGGCCTCGTTTAGCATTTGCACGCCAATGGTCGTGCGCGGCATTTGCATAAGGGAGAGCACCCCCTCTTGCATGCGTGCGCCGCCAGAAGCTGTGAACATTATAAATGGCAGTTTCTTTTCTACTGCGTGGCCCATGGACGTTAAAATTGCCTCACCGGCTGCGGTTCCTAATGAGCCGCCACGAAAATCAAAATCATGGGCGCAGGCAACCATTTTTTGCCCAAGAACATGGCCAGAGGCTGCAAGGATGGCATCCTGAAGCCCTGTTTTGTTGCGATCATCACGCAACTGATCTGAGTAGCGCTTGGCAGCTCGAAATTTTAATGGATCATGCACTGTTTCGGGGAAACCCAATTCTTCATAGGCGCCGCCATCAAAAAAACTTCCCAACCGGTCACGGGCTTTGATGCGCATATGATGACCAGACCCGGGCACCACCCATTGGTTGGCCTCCAGATCTTTATAGAATACCATTTCTCCAGATACCGGACATTTGACCCATAGATTATCCGGGCTTTCCTTTTTATTCAGGAAAGATCGGATTTTTGGCCTGACGATATTGTTGATCCAGTTCATCTGAGCTCTCTTTTCGTGCGGTCTTGGGCTACTAGTTTAGCCGTCTCAAACCCATATGGGTATTTTTTTATAACTTATCAGCACCTGGCCTGGTTCGCAAAGCCAATTTATAAAACAATATACGAGAAATTTGTTTTCAGCTTCCGGCTTTTTTTACGCCTTCAGCCAAGGATTTTACCAGATCATGCACTGCCGAGACGGTATTTTCGCTGGCTTGCCCCTGGTTAAGGGTTGCAGCCAGCGCATTGACCAGCGCTGTTCCCACCACCACACCATCCGCATGGCGCCCGATAAGCTCAGCATCTTTTGCGGTTTTAATGCCAAAACCAACCGCTACCGGCAGATTGGTATGGGCTTTTATTTTGGCAACGGCTTTGCCCACCGCATCATGGTTTGAAAGGGCGGCCCCGGTTACCCCGGTCATCGAGACATAATAGACAAAACCGGAAGTATTGACCAATACCTGTTTCAGGCGCTTTTGATCGGTTGTTGGAGTGGTGAGGCGAATAAAATTCAGGCCGTTTTCAAGGGCGGGAATGCACAATTCCTCATCTTCTTCGAGCGGTAAATCAACGATAATCAGCCCGTCCACCCCGGCAGATTTTGCATCTGCCAGAAATTTATCAACCCCATAGATATAAATGGGATTATAATATCCCATCAGAATAATTGGGGTGCTGTCATCTGCAACCCTGAATTTTTTCACCATATCAAGGGTTTTTTGCAAATTGTGGCCATCGTCCAGTGCCCGCTGTCCACCAAGTTGAATTGCCACACCGTCCGCCATCGGGTCAGAAAAAGCCATGCCCAATTCAATCAGATCAGCCCCGGCGGCAGGAAGCCCATCAAGAATTTGCTGCCCGGTTTTCAAATCCGGATCTCCGGCAGTTATAAAGGTAACTAATGCCGGGCGATTTTGGGCAGCGCATTGGGCAAACTTTTGAGCAATACGTGTTGTCATCTTTGAGGTCATCGCAACGTCTCCCCCAAATGGGCACCTATGGTTTCAACATCCTTGTCACCACGACCCGAAAGGCACAGAACAATTGATTGAGATTTTTCCATTGTTGGAGCAAGTTTTATCACCTGCGCCAATCCGTGAGCGCTTTCAAGAGCTGGCAAAATGCCCTCAAGCCGGGCGCAAAGCTGAAAGGCCTCGATTGCCTCATCATCGGTTATGGGCACATAATTTACTCTGCCGACATCTTTTAGATAGGAGTGTTCAGGGCCAACGCCGGGATAATCAAGACCGGCAGAAATGGAATGGCCTTCTAATATCTGCCCATGTTCATCTTGCAATAAGTAGGTTCGATTGCCATGCAATACACCGGGGCGACCTCCGGTCATGGAAGCTGCGTGGCCATTTTCTTTATCAATGCCATAGCCGCCCGCTTCCGCGCCATACATTTTAACCTGATCATCATCCAAAAACTCGTGGAACAGGCCAATGGCGTTGGAGCCACCGCCAATGCAGGCAACCAGCGCATCGGGCATTCCGCCCTCGGCTTCTTCAAATTGTTCACGCAATTCTGCTCCAATGATCGATTGGAAATCACGCACCATTTCAGGATAAGGGTGCGGTCCGGCTGCCGTTCCAATCAAATAATAAGTATCATCCACATTGGCCACCCAATCGCGCAAGGCCTCGTTCATGGCGTCTTTCAAGGTGCCGGCACCAACGCTGACCGGAACAATCTCAGCTCCCAAAAGCTTCATGCGAAAAACATTTGGAGCCTGACGTTTTACATCCGTTTCGCCCATATAGACAACACACGGAAGGCCAAAGCGAGCGCAGACGGTGGCGGTTGCAACTCCATGTTGCCCGGCGCCGGTTTCTGCAATGATGCGGGTTTTGCCCATGCGCATGGCCAGCAATATCTGTCCCAGACAATTGTTGAGTTTGTGGGAGCCGGTGTGATTTAACTCTTCGCGCTTAAAATAGACTTTTGCTCCACCCAAATGCTCGGACATGCGCTCGGCAAAATATAGTGGTGAAGGGCGACCGGTATAATGTTTGTTTAGCTCATCAAGTTGCTGAATATATTTGGGGTCAGCTTTTGCCTCCCTATAGGATTTTTCCAGATCAACAATCAACGGCATCAGGGTTTCTGCAACAAAGCGCCCGCCAAACATGCCAAAACGGCCCTCGTCAGTGGGGCCGGAACGCAAAGAATTCGGGTGAAGTTTACTCATATACTTAGCTCTTGAACTGGTTGTTTGAATTTTTTTTGATCGTCGGGGTTAGGATCTATCCCTGTCTTTATCAGCTTGTTTCGCATTGACCACAAATTTTGTGATCAGTTCGCCATCTTTTATACCCGGAGCGCTCTCGACTCCCGATGCCACATCAACCCCAAGTGGGTTAACCTGAGCAATCGCCTTGGCAACATTGTCAGGATTTAGCCCTCCGGCAAGAAAAAATCCTAAATTTTTATCCACGCCCCTTAATAGAGACCAGTCAAAAGTTTCTCCCAAGCCTCCCGGTCGGGTGGCGGACTTGGGTGGTTTTGCATCGAGCAAAATATGCTCCACAAGCCCGATAAAGGGGTGAATTGCCTCAAGGTCAGATTTTGAACCTATGGGCAAAACCTTGATGGCGGGCTGATCTGTGTTGGCAAGTGCGCTGTTGATCCATGCAGCACTTTCATTACCATGAAACTGAACAAAATCCGGCTTAAGAGCTACAATGCCGGCCAGAGTTTCACTATCCGGGTTCACCAGCAAAACCACCGATTTTACATTGTCAGGTGTGCTTTTTATTAGTTTGGCAATTTGAGAAATATCAACGTAGCGCGGGCTTTTGGGAAAGTGATTAAATCCCACATAGTCAGCACCGGCACTTATGGCCTGAGCCAGCATTGCGGTGTCTTTTATGCCGCATATTTTGATCAAAGTGGCAGACGACATAATTCAACATGGTCCTGAAAGAAATTGTTATAAAATAGCTTGCTGCTCGCTTGATTGTTTTTGCAGTTCTTGCTGATTTTTTAACTGTTTGGCTTTGCTGCGCCATTGGCGCTTTTGTCGTCGCTGTCCGCTTTGGGCAAACCATGTGGCCATGCCACCCAATACCACACCAAGGATCAGCATGAAATAAATAACCACAAACATGGGAATTTCCAAAGCTGGCAATATAGCCGGGTCGCTCACAAACGGGTCAAACTGAACAATAACAGTTTGCCGATTGGCCAATGTGAAAAGCACCAACAAAATGCAAAACGGAATTAACACCAGCCAAGCCACAAGACGTTTCTTCACCATTGTGCGCCTTTTTAGTTTGTAGTTATAAATCGAGTTGGCCTTGGTATTTCAGGGCTATTCAATCAACCCGATATAAACAACCTATTTGTTTAACCGCTCGCGAATTTCTTTACCCGCTTTGAACTGGGGTGCATATTTTTCCCCAACCGAGACCTTTTCTCCGGTTCTTGGATTGCGCCCAATGCGAGCCGGACGGTTTTTAACCGAAAACGCTCCAAATCCACGCAACTCAACACGGTCTCCACGAGCAAGAGCTTCGCTTATTTCACCGAGCACCGCCCCGATTATATTTTCGACATCTTTTTGAAACAGGTGCGGATTTTCATCCACCAGTTTTTGTACAAGTTCAGATTTAATCAATTCGGCCTCCCCAAAAAACCCTAATGATTACATTTAAATACGAAGATTTGCAGGCAAACCCACATAATATTAAAGTTGCCAAAGTGAAATAAGTCCGTCAAGTGGCAGCTTTGCGGGCATCGCCCGATTTAACCCTATCACAGATGAAGCCTGTTCGCCTAGCAGTCTGATAAAGCGCTCTTCAAAACTCTCGGCGCGCGGATAAACCTGCCAAACCGGCAGATCTTTTTCAACATTTTGCTCCTGCAGCCAATCTATCGCTTCGCGCTGTCCGCCAATTTCATCAATCAGCCCAACATTCAACGCCACTCTTCCATTGATAATCCTGCCATCGGAAAGCGCCATGGTTGCGGTGCGGGTTAGACCGCGCCGATCAGCGACAATATCAACAAACCAGTTAAAGCTGTCATCAACCAATGACTGTAAGCTGGCGCGAACCTCGTCAGACATGGCCTCATCCAAATCAGGTTCAGCCTTTAAAGGGCCCGAGGCCACCTTGTCAAAGTTAATGCCAATCGTATCCATCAGCCCTGAAGCATCAACGCTTTGAAACAAAACACCAATGGAGCCAACAATGGACAATCGCCGCGCAAAAATCCGGTCAGTTGCAATGGCGCTCATATAGGCAGCAGATGCCCCAAGCTCATTGATAACTGCAACCACAGGTTTTTGTTCGCGCAATATGTTTATGGCCTCATACAATTCCTCACCGCCGGCAGTGGTGCCCCCGGGGCTGTTTATGCGGATAATGACGGCCTTAACTCTCTCATCCTCCTCAAGGCTCTTAAATACTGCAAGGCGGGACGGATCGGTAACTATCACCCCCTCGATTATAACAAGGGCCGTATAATCTTTTTCGGGGGTGAAGAACTCGCTATTCAGGCGAGCGCCCAACGCCACAATGGTGCCAATTATTGCCAGCACTGCAAACAAACGCCAGCGGCCTCTGGACCGTCTTAATGCCCTTAAAACCGGATTCTGGTTTTGCGGTGGAATTTGCTCTTGGGATGTATCTTGAGATTGATCTTGCATTTGGTGGTGGCCTGTTTGCAATCGGGTCGAATTTAATCAGAGATATAGGCAGTTAGTGCTTTCAGGTCTACAGAGAAGAATTAAATCTTGCTGATTTTATGCATTATGATCCATCATAAAAAAACCCGCAGCAGAAAAATCCTGCTGCGGGTTTTATAAATCAATGCTGAGTTTTTAAAAAGACTACTCTTTCTTGTCTTTCAAAGCCGCACCAAGAATATCGCCAAGTGATGCGCCAGAATCTGAAGACCCATATTGAGCAACAGCTTCTTTTTCTTCGGCAATTTCCAAAGCCTTGATCGAAAGACCAATTTTCAGGGTCTTGCGGTCATACTGAGTAACCCTTGCATCTACCTTATCGCCAACAGCAAAGCGCTCGGAGCGCTGCTCTGAACGATCACGGCTAAGGTCAGAACGACGAATGAACGCTGTCATTTCGGTATCACCGATAGTGACTTCGATTCCGCCATCATTGACCTTGGAAACAACACAGGTAACCACTGCGCCACGACGCAGGCCTGCTCCATCTCCAGCTTCCGCCAATTCTTCTGCAACCAGCTGCTTGATACCAAGAGAAATACGCTCTTTTTCGATATCAACATCAAGAACAATGGCTTTAACCACATCGCCACGCTCATAGTTGGCCAGGGCTTCTTCGCCCGGACGCTGCCAATCGAGATCGGAAAGGTGAACCATGCCGTCAACATCGCCATCAAGACCAACAAACAAACCAAATTCGGTTTTGTTTTTGACTTCGCCTTCAACGATGGAACCAACGGAATGGCTTTCAGTAAAGCTGTCCCAGGGATTATCTTTACACTGCTTGAGCCCAAGGGAAATCCGGCGTTTTTCAGGATCAACTTCCAGAACCATCGCTTCGACTTCCTGAGAAGTGGAAACAATTTTGCCCGGATGGATGTTTTTCTTGGTCCAGCTCATTTCTGAAACGTGGATCAGGCCTTCAATGCCCGGCTCAAGTTCAACAAACGCACCATAATCGGTGATATTGGTAACGCGCCCTGTGAACTTGGCACCAGTTGGATATTTGGAGCCAATGCCTTCCCATGGATCAGTCTGCAACTGCTTCATGCCAAGGGAAATACGATGGCTTTCAAGATTAATGCGAACGATCTGAACGGTGATTGTTTCGCCAATCGTTAGCACGTCAGATGGGTGATTTACCCGGCGCCATGCAATATCGGTAACGTGCAACAGCCCGTCAATTCCACCAAGATCGACAAATGCACCATAATCGGTGATGTTTTTAACCACACCTTCAACGGTTTGACCTTCGGCCAGACGCGCAACAATTTCAGAGCGCTGTTCGGCACGGCTTTCTTCCAGAATAGAGCGGCGAGAAACAACAATATTGCCCCGGCGCTTGTCCATTTTCAAAATCTGGAAGGGCTGGGGAACATTCATCAAAGGACCAATGTCGCGAATGGGGCGAATATCAACCTGGGAGCGGGGCAAAAACGCCACGGCACCCTGCAAATCAACGGTAAAGCCACCCTTGACCTGATTGAATATGACGCCTTCGACTTTTTCGTCAGCTTCAAACTGTTTTTCCAGACGGATCCAGCTTTCTTCACGACGGGCTTTTTCACGGCTCAATACCGCTTCACCAAGGGCATTTTCTACCCGGTCAACATATACTTCAACTTCTGAACCGGGAACAAGGGAGCCGTCTTTGCCGGCTGCACCAAATTCCTTGAGCGGAATGCGCCCTTCGGTTTTTAGACCCACATCAATAATTGCCAGATCTTTTTCGATCGCAATCACTATGCCTTTAACCACTGCGCCTTCAACAGGCTCGTGATCAATGAACGAATCCATCAACAAGGCTTCAAAATCTTCTGGTGTCACAGTTTGCTGTGCCATATAAACTCCATTAAGTCGCACGCCATACGGGTTAGATTAAAAGAAAGCATTTTTTCGACAATTGCGATTTCACAAATGGAATTGCCAGTTAAAACTGAACAAAGCCAAATCGGCGCCTTTGAAACGCACAAAACCGGTTTAACAACCGGGCCAAAAAAATACGATTGATGATTTATGCCTGTAGCTGCACACCGCTGCCAATTAAAGGGCTAAACCGACAAAAAAACCAACGCCGGGGAGGGTGAATTTGAACCAAAAGTCAGTCCAGTCCCATCGGTGCGGCCTTCTCAACGATTGCAATCGCTGCTTTAAGCGCCCCTTCTATATCCAATTCACTTGTATCTAGCAAGTGGGCATCTTTGGCGGGAAAAAATGCTCCGGCCGGGTTTTTACGATCGTTTTCATCGCGAATAATAATCTGTGCCAGAATTTTTTGCTCAGTTACATTTTCACCAAACCCCAGCAATTGGGAGGTGCGCCGCTTTGCACGTATTTCAGGCATCGCTTTCACAAAGATTTTTACGTCAGCTTCCGGGCAAATATTCGTGCCCGTATCCCGTCCATCAAGCACAGCTCCGGCGGGCTGCATCGCAAAATCTCTTTGCACTCTAAAAAGTGCTTCGCGAACTTTTGGAAATTGGGCCACTTTTGACGCGGCCATGGCAATGTCATGATGGCCAAGAATTTTTTCGTCCAATCGGGAAGTATCAAGTTTTATGGCTTCGTTTTGAGCAAGATTTTCCAGATCGGGATCATCTAAATGATCAAGCAGGTTTCTTCCAACGGCCCTATATAAAAGTCCGGTATCAAGAAACGGCAGATTAAAATGCTTTGCCAGAGCTTTGGCAATTGTTCCCTTTCCAGACGCTGCCGGACCATCAATGGTTATGATCATATCTAGTCTCCGAGTAATAAGGTTGAATTTAATAGGTCCTGACCCTAATCCATCCCGTCTGGTATAGGCCTGAGAACCAATTCGCCAAATTCAATAAACCAATAATAAAACAGTATTGACACTAACGAAATGTGCGCGTCAAATCACCTGAGCAGCCTATCATAATTCAACACTTAACAATCGAACTCAAATTTATTATTTGACAGGGCGCAATAGGTTGCGTAACCGAACATTTCAGCATTCTTTCGTGGTAAAATCAGTTTACCCAACATCTAAAAAGGGATTTTTCAGTGGCCAGTGATAAGCGCGGAACCAAACATCAGTGTTTGAACTGTGGTATGAAATATTATGATCTGAATCGTGATCCGATTTTGTGCCCGGGATGTCAGACCCCTTTTGAAAATCCTGCAGTGCCAGAACCCACTCCACCAAAAGCACCAGTTGAAGAAGAGAAAAAGTCTGAGGATAATAACGCAACGGAAAGTGTTGAAGTTGATCCGGCTGCAAAAACCGCAGGGGCTGAAGTGGTTTCGTTCGAAGATGCTGAGACTGATGACGATGATGATGATGATGATGAGAATAGCGCCGATGGAATTCCCGATGTGGAAGGCGTAGAAGACATTGGCGGCGAGGTCGACAATGCTTTCGTCGAAAGCGATGATGACGAAGATGAAAAAATTGACTTTGGAGTAAATACCGCCAAGGACGAAGAATAATTCAGATCAAACTTGTTAGCTTAAAAAGGGCTTGTAATTTATGTGCGCACCGGCATAGGTTGCGCGCCGGGTTGATTGCCTTTAAATATTAAGGCAGATCATCGCAAAACAGTGGGGCCATAGCTCAGTTGGGAGAGCGCTTGCATGGCA
>CAZMVQ010000036.1:0-24219 GCA_964569865.1 uncultured Devosia sp. | reverse complement strand
TTGCCCGATACCACCTATCTTGAGCGCCATGATTGTATTTCTTTGCTGGATCGCCCGATTTGCGAGGCCGATGCCATGGCCGATAGCATTCGCTGGCCGGTTGTCGAGCCTGATCGCGATGTGCGCTGTTTTCAATCGGTATTGCTTGATCTGGGGGCCAGATTAGACCTGCCGGGCATGGTCAAAGATGATGGTTCCGCTCAATACAACGATTATGCGGATTATATTCAAAATCATGAGCGCCGTCCCGGCGTTGGTCCTCTGGCCGGTTTTCGCGGTAAGGATGGCAAGGGCAAAGGGCGCGGAGAACCAAACCCCAACCAGATTGATGCCTATATTAAAAACGGCGGGTTTTGGATTGATCATATTCCAAAAGAGGCAGCCTATTTTAAGCCGTGGAATAATGCCTATCAGGATTGGGCGGTTTCACGCGGCCTGTATGACAGCCCTCAACCCTATGTATTTCAGCTTTATGTAGAACCGATGCGCAAATTTCAACTGGCAGCCGAAGGCCATGGCAAACGCCAACCCCCTGAACATTTGCGCGAACAGATAAAACAAAGCATGCAGCCATTGCCGACCTGGTGGGCACCGTTTGAAGAAAATGTGGTTGATGTGGAGGAATTCCCCCTGCATGCGCTGACCCAGCGCCCCGCCGCCATGTATCATTCCTGGGGTTCGCAAAATGCATGGCTGCGCCAGATCCACGGCACAAATCCGCTCTATGTTTCCGGAGAAGTTTTTGAGCAGCACGGTTTTGAGGAAGGGGATTGGGCATGGCTCACCTCGCGCCATGCAAGAATCAAAATTCCGGTTGTTCGAATGGATGCCCTCAACGCAAAAACCGTCTGGACATGGAACGCAATTGGCAAAAGAAGCGGCGCATGGGCGCTTGATGAAAATGCGCCGGAAGCAAAAAAGGGATTTTTGCTCAATCATCTTATTTCAGAATTATTACCGCCTAAAAAAGACGGCATGCGCTGGAGCAATTCAGACCCGATAACCGGACAGGCGGCATGGTTTGATTTGCGGGTAAAGATTGAAAAAGCCGAACCGGGAGATAAGGTTTCAAAACCCCAAACGCCGCCGCAAAAATCTCCGGTTGGCAAGGGGCCAAAAAATGTCACCTATGGGGAGGGATTTTAGTATGACCTCGCTGCCAAAATCAACGGATCGCCGCCTTGGCCTGCTTATTGATCTTGATACCTGCGTTGGCTGTCATGCCTGTGTCATTAGTTGCAAGGAATGGAATACCTCCAACTATGGCGCGCCGTTGTCCGATATGAATGCCTATGGAGAACAACCGGTCGGGACGTTCTTAAACCGTGTGCATACTTATGAAGTTAAACAGCCGGAGGCTGTTGCCCAGATTGTGCATTTTCCCAAATCCTGCCTGCATTGTCAGGATGCACCATGTGTTACCGTGTGCCCCACCGGGGCAAGTTATAAACGAAGCGAAGATGGCATAGTTCTGGTCAATGAGGCAGATTGCATTGGTTGTGGCCTTTGTGCATGGGCTTGCCCCTATGGTGCTCGCGAGATGGACGCGGATGCTGGCGTGATGAAAAAATGCACTCTTTGTGTCGATAGAATTTATAATGACAATATTCCCGAAGAAGACCGTGTGCCTGCCTGTGTTCGCACCTGTCCGGCCGGAGCGCGTCACTTTGGCGATTTTGCTGATCCCGATTCTTCTGTTTCCCTGCTGAGCGCTGCACGGGGAGGCATTGAATTGATGAAAGAACAAGGCACCAAACCAACCAATCGGTATCTGCCTCCGCGACCAAAAAGCGATATTGAAAACCAAAGCCAGATAGATATGCCAATCCCTTTTCTTGAACCGGTGAGCGGTGCCAAGGGATTTATTGGCTGGCTGGATAAAGCCCTGGAGAAAATCTGATGCACCCGGCTCCCTCGGTTATTTTATTCACTTCCCTTTCCGGGCTTGGTTTTGGCCTTTTGACCTGGCTTGGTTTTGGCTTGCCCCTGGTTTTTGGCTGGACGGCATTCTGGTACTTTTTAATCGGTTATTCTTTGGCGGTTGGTGGATTGTTGGCCTCCACATTTCACCTTGGCAATCCGCAAAGAGCCTTAAAAGCCTTTAGGCAATGGCGCTCCAGCTGGTTGAGTCGTGAGGGGATTTTGGCTGTTGTTTCTTTATTGGTAATGGCCGTTTACGCAATTGGGTTGATATTTTTGAACTCTAACTGGCAAATATTTGGCATTTTGGGCGCTGTTGGCTCGCTTGCAACAATTTTCACCACTTCGATGATTTATGCGCAGATGAAAACGGTTCCGCGCTGGAACACCGGGTTCACGCCTGTTCTGTTTTTATTATACAGCATAGCGGGCGGTGCGCTTTTGGCGGGGAATTCGCTCATTGCCTCGGCCCTGTTGGTGATCTTGCTCGTGGTCCAGATTGTTTCATGGAATTTGGGGGGCAAACGATTTGCCAATGCCGGGCACACTATTGAAACTGCCACCGGTCTTGGTTTTTTAGGCAAAGTGCGCCAGTTGGAAAGTCCCCATTCTGGGTCCAATTATTTGCTGAAAGAAATGGTTTTTGTTGTCGGGCGCAAGCATGCGATGAAATTGCGTATTTTATCAATAATTTTGTTAGCAGTGCTTCCTTTAGCCATATTATTGCTGGCCCCGTTTTGGGTGTTTTCTGTTCCCCTTGCGGCTATTTCTCATATTATCGGGCTTTTTGCCTCGCGCTGGCTGTTTTTTGCCGAAGCTGAGCACGTTGTTGGGCTTTACTACGATAAACGCTAAAAATTCTCACACCAGATTTATTTGAACAAGTTGGCACAAAACTTGTATATATAGAATCATATGGGAATTTTTAAAAAGGTATGCCCGGCATTCATGTTGGGCTGAGTGCAATATGGCCCTAACGCCAAGACTGGAAATTCGCCAGTCTCAAAGTCTGGCCTTAACGCCGCAATTGATGCAGTCAATAAAATTGCTGCAACTCTCCCATTTGGAAATCAACAATTTTGTTGAAGAAGAACTTTTACGAAACCCCCTGCTTGAGCGCGACGAAAGCGCCCAGCAAGGCGAGCAGGACCAAAATCACGAGCAGACATCTTCTGGCGAACAGGTAAATCTTGATCGGGAGAATCCTGACCAGGATACTCCTGACCAGGACATTCCTGTGATTGCTGATCTGGTGGATACGGGAAATCAAATGCCCAGCGCCAGTGAAATCGCCAAAGATATGGGGACTGATGCCGCAAGTCTTTATCCTGAACAGGTGGGGCAGGATTCTATTTCTGCAACCAGTGGAACGGGTGGCATGCCCAGCCTTTCATCAGGTGCTGAATATGGGGATATTGAGCAATATGTGGCAGCAAAGATAACTTTGAGCGAACATTTAAGCGAGCAGGTTTGTTTGCTGGTTGATGAGACAGCGGAGCGCCTGATTGCCCGCAACCTGATAGATAATCTGGACGACAAGGGCTATCTGGCCACAGATTGTAAAACTATTGCCGAGCAATTGGGGACGACGATAGAGCATGTTGAAACCGTACTGCTTAAGGTTCAAAAGGCTGAACCGGCTGGAATATTTGCCAGAGACTTGAGGGAGTGTCTGGCCCTGCAATTGGCAGATCTGGATCGGCTGGACCCGATGATTGGCGCATTGCTGGATAATCTTGATCTGGTTGCAAAAAGTGATTTTGTAGCCCTTAAGCAAAAAATTGGCGCTTCGAGCGAAGACCTTGGCGATATGCTGGAGGAAATTCGCGCTCTTAATCCGCGCCCCGGCCGGGCGTTTGATGGCTCATCCATGCAGGCGGTGGTGCCTGATGTTTATATTCGCCCCGGCCCTGATGGGGGCTGGTTGTTGGAATTGAACAGTGAGGTTTTGCCAAGGGTGCTTGTGAACAGGACCTATTATTCATCAGTTTCCAAACGCACCAGAGACAAAAAAGAAAAAGCTTTTCTTGTGGATTGTCTGCAAAATGCCAATTGGCTCACTAAAAGTCTGGATCAGAGAGCGCAAACAATTTTAAAGGTCGCCACCGAAATTGCCCGCATGCAGGACGGATTTTTATTGCACGGAGTCACCAGTTTAAAGCCCATGACCTTAAAGAACGTGGCCGATGCCATAGAAATGCACGAAAGTACCGTTTCGCGCATTACCACCAATAAATATGTTGCCACCCCGCGTGGCCTGTTTGAAATGAAATATTTTTTCACCACCGCCCTTGGGTCTAGTTCGGGGGAAAATGAGCATTCTTCTGAAAGTGTGCGACATCTGATTAAGCAATTGGTAGATGCTGAAAGTGTTAAAAAAATTCTCTCAGATGACAAAATTGTCCAAATTCTGGCAAAAACCCATCAAATTGAGGTCGCCAGAAGAACAATCGCCAAATATCGCGAAAGCTTGAATATTCCTTCGTCTGTTGTGCGCAGACGGCAAAAAAAAAGTGAAATGCCCGGGTTTTGAGCACTTTTTTGCAGTTTTTCAGCCATTATTGCTCACAAAATGAAGGAAATTTGAACAAAAAAAGCACGTCAAGCCTATCAATTGCTCAAAACACTACCCAGATATATTGAAGGTCGGCTCCATGGGGGCTAACCTGTTCATCAGTCAGGGAGCATTTTGTTCACTGATTCTATTTTGTTTTTAATTTGCGACTGGGAGGCGAATTTTTATGAACTTACGCGTTTCGGGAAAAAATATGGATGTCGGGGATGCTTTGCGCACAAAGGCGCAGGACCGTCTTGACGAGGTTATTTCTAAATATTTTGATGGTGGTTTTGAGGGCCACTTAACGTTTGAGCATGAGGGGTCTGGATATCGTTCAGACATGGTGCTGCATCTGGATACGGGTGCGGTTTTAAGAGCGCACGCTCAGGCCGGGGATGCAATTTCCTCATTCCAAACTACTGCCGAGCATATAGAAAAACGTCTGCGCAGATATAAGCGCAAGCTTAAAAGTCGCCGTAAAAAAGGCGATTCGATGGCTGATATGATTGCCAAATCCTATGTGCTTGATTCTCCAGATAATGCAGAAGAAGTGTCAGAAGACTTTAATCCTCCAATTATTGCTCAAAGCGCGGCCTCTCTATCGAGAATGAGCGTGGGTGAAGCGGTTATGGAACTGGATTTATCCCATTCCGATGTTCAGGTGTTTCTTAATGCTGGACATGGGGGCATGAATGTGGTTTATCGCCGAGCCGATGGCAATATCGTCTGGATTGACCCGGAACTTCCCTAAAGGGAAAGCCATTGGACTACTTTTTTTCCAAAAAAGAAAATTAGGGCCATTTATGGAACTCGCAGATATTCTATTGAAGGATTGCATCGTTGGCTGTGCCAAGGTTTCCTCCAAACGCCAATTACTTCAACTTCTGGCACAAAAGGCCAGCGATGCGCTGGACGTGGATGCAAAAACCGTTTTTGAAACCCTGATGAATCGGGAAAAACTGGGTTCCACCGGGCTTGGCAATGGTATTGCCATTCCCCACGGTAAACTTGTTGGCCTGCAGCAGGTTTTGGCGGTTTTTGTTCGTCTGGATAATCCAATAGAATTTGATGCGGTCGACGATCAGCCGGTTGACTTGGCAATGATGCTTTTAGCACCTGCCGGCTCTGGTGCCGATCATCTAAAGGCTTTGGCTCGTGTTGCGCGTTTGTTGCGCACTGAAGCTCTGGTAGAAAAGCTTCGCACTTCACCAGATTGCGAAGAATTACACTCTTTGCTTATCGCTCCGATAGAAGATATCGCTGCCGCTTAAGGGTTTTTACTGCCCACAGATATTGTTTATGAGTTCATGACTTGTGGCTTAGTGACGCTGAACCTGATCAAAGTCATTTTGCTCAAACCAGTCCAAAAGTGCTGTCTGACTGTCGCTCACCAATACTGGCGCCCCATTGGCCGCCATAATCATCTGAAATTGCACATCTCCGGGCATGGATTTTGCTTCCGGCAGAAATAACGCCAGCTCTCGGGCTGAAATAGAGCGCACAAAAACCATGTTTTCGCCGCCAAGGGCAGCAAATTCATCTTCGCTCAAATTGCGCAAAGGGTGCGCTTGACCAGTGATTGTATCCTGATCCGGCGAACTACCCGACTGATCTGCATTTGTTGGTTTTTCCTGCATTTTTCCATTATACTCCATTATTAAGAGAAATTTCAATTGTGCGGGAAATTTTTTCAGGTACCTGCCTTTCAACACTAATGCTCAACATGCCCTCACACAAAACTGCTCCTTTAATAACCATGCCATCGGCAAGCAAAAACGAGCGTTTGAACTGCCTTGTCGCAATTCCCCGATGCAGAAAAACCCTGCTCTCCTCGGTCTTGTGATCGCCTGTTACGTGAAGTTGTGTATCCTCGGATATGATATTCAATTCATCCCGTGAAAATCCGGCAACGGCGATGGTGATTTGATAAATTTGTGCATTATTTTGGTCCGCAAGCCGTTCAATATTATATGGAGGATAGCCATCGGCGTTCTTTGAAAGGCGCTCAATGCGCTCTTCGAAACTGTCAAATCCGAGCATAAAGGGTGCGGAAAAAAGAGAAAGTCTGGGCATATGTTCAGTCCTTGCAGTTCAAGCGACAAAGCAGGCCATTTCGGCCCATCAGGTGGCACCGAGGCTGCATTCAGGTTAATACCTGACTTAAGTCATATGGGGTTTTGAGCAAATATTTCAAGTTACCGATATTTCAAGTTGAAAGGGCGTTTTTAACATCCTCCATATAAGGAATTGCTCCCTGTGCCGAAGGTTTGAGGCATGCCAGCGATCCGGCAGTCACCCCATGAACAAGAGCGGTTTTAAGGTCTTTTCCCTGATCAAGAGCTGCCGCCAGATAGCCACAAAAACTATCGCCGGCGCCCACCGTGTCAATTGCCTCAACTTTTAATGCATCAACTTTTATCTTCTGGTTATCAAAAAAGGCAATCGCTCCTTCTTTTCCAAGGGTAATAATAAGGGTTTTGTTGTTGTTTTTCGCCCATTCAGCGCCATATTGCTCGATCATTTCTTCAGGAACATTTTTTTCGAGCAGATGCAAAATCTCGGTTTCATTGGCAATAATAATATCTGCCAGCAATGCCAGTTTTTTAGTTTCGGGGATGGCCGGCGCGATGTTTAATATTGACTTGGCGCCCTTTGATTTTGCCCCTTTCAGCGCCGCTTTTATGGCCACTGCACCAATTTCCTGCACCAACACCAGATGATCAGAACTACTCATAGAGTCGGTGCATTGGCGGGCCATTTCTGCGTCAATTTTTCCGTTGGCGCCGGGAATTACCATGATGGTATTTTCGCTTTGAGCGTTGAGCATTATCAGGGCAACTCCGGTGGTCCCCACAAGGCTTTTAACGCCGCTCAGGTCGATGTTTTCTTTTTTCAGTTCTTGCATTGCCAATGGTGCAAACCTGTCATCTCCAATGGCGCCAAACATTTTTACTCCGGCTCCGGCGCGGGCCGCTGCCAGTGCTTGATTGGCCCCTTTGCCTCCGGGCGCGGTAAAAAACTCCTCCCCAATAACCGTTTCCCCCGCCAAGGGTAAACGCTCTCCGGTTGCAATTAAATCCAGATTTATTGACCCTAAAACATGCAACATATTTGTTCTCTAACCATTTGCTTTTACAAGGATTCTTTTGAGGGTGTTCCAATTGCGGGTAGTAATCACCTGATGCTTGAAAAGTTTTTCCAACCCATCCATCCCGGCACCAAATCTACCGTTTTCCTGACGAAAGGCTGCACAAAAAAATTCTTGATTTTTAATTTTTACCAGATCAAAATCTGCGGGAATACTGCTCACCGATTTAAGCGCTGGTCCGATGTTCTGGCTGCTAAATGTCACATAAAGTTTTGTGTCTTTACTGTTAGGATATTTTGCAAATGGTTGCAGATCTATAAGTGATTGCAAATGCTCAATGCTGCGAATTACCACGCCAATTTCAAAGCCAAATCTTTGTTTTAATGCGACCTGTAATTCTTTTGCACTCGGCTCAACGCGGGCTGAAAAAATCACATTCCCACTGGCAATTACCGTTTGCGCATCGCTAAATTCAAGCTCTGAAAAAACCTGACGTAAATCATCCATTTTTATGTTTCGCTTACCCAGATTTATGCCCCTGAGAAAGGCTACATATTTTTCCTGCAATAATTCCTCCACCAGTGGGAACATCAAAAATTCGGGCGCACCGATCCCCTATATAATATCAGCATTGCAGTTGGAAAAAAAGTTTTGCTTTTGGCGGTGCAATTGACGGATTGTCCATGGTGATAAATAAAGCCCTGATGAACAGTTCAGATCTGCATAAACGTTTTTATCAACAGATTTTAATTTTGGCGGTAATTACAATTATCGCCGGGGCGGTTTTTTCATGGTTGGCCGGAGAGCTTGCACGTTCGCGCGCTCAGGGTGAACTTGAATTTCGCTCCAATCAGGTTTTGGCTTTGCACAAGGAAACAATTTTTGGCCTTTTGGATAAGTACCGGCTGATGACGGTGATGGTGGCTCGGCGACCCGACACTGCGCAGATGTTTTTAGAACAATCCGGAGCAAGTGGAGATACTGCCTTTACCAGCCCAAACCGCCCAATTGGAAATGAGCCAACCGAAATTGCCCAAGATTTACAAAGTTTTTCAGGGCTGTTGGCTGCCATGTCTGGTGCTGACATTGTTTCTTTGGCCCTGCCGGATGGCAAGATTATTGCCCAGTCGTCTCTGACTCCGATAACTGATTTATATTTGAATGAGCAATTGCGCATTGCAGCAATTCAGGACCGGTTGGGGCGGGCAACGATTTTTTCTCAAAATGAAGCAAATACCTATGCATTTGCCGCCAGTGTTCGAACGGCAGAAGAAATTGTCGGACTGGTAAATGTTGAAGTGGGCCTTCAGGAATTGGAAAATGCGTGGGCGCTTTCAAATGATTTGATTTTTGTTACCGATGATGACGGACGCTATATTGTTGGAAATCAATTGGCCTCGCTTTTGCCTGCTGACTATGTGCAATCATGGGATAACCAGCCGCAAACATTGGATGTTAAATATTCCAATTCCAGCAATACCTATCTGGTGCGCGCAGAGAATTATCCGCATATCGGTTGGACCCTGAACGTATTTTTGAGCGATGATCCCGTTCGTCAGGCCCGAACTAATGCGGTAATTATCACCATATTGTTGGTTTTGATTGCCAGCACTTTGGTTTTTATCTTGCTGCAACGGCGGCGCACAATTATGACCCGGCTAGAAACTGAACAGCAAAGTGCACTCGTGCTGGAAAAAACCGTCGCCGAACGCACGGCCCAACTGCGCGGAACCAACAAAAAATTACGGATTGAATTTGAAGAGAGGGTAGCGGCGGAGGCGGCTCTTAAAAAAGCTCAAGACAGTCTAATTCAGTCGGCAAAACTTGCAGCAATTGGTCAGATGTCAACAGCTCTTGCCCATGAATATAATCAGCCTCTGGCGGCAATTCGATCCTATGCGGACAATGCTCGCGCTTTTTTAACGCGTGATAATCTGGTTGATGCCGATCAAAATCTGGACCGCATCACCAAAATGACGGAAAGAATGGCCCAGCTTTCAAAGACCCTTAAAACCTTTGCCAGAAAACCGCGCACAAAATCCCAAGCTGTTGTGGTGGCCCCATTGCTTGAAGAGGCAATATTGCTGGTTAGTCCCACGGCAAAAAAGCAAAAAGTCAGAATAATTCTTTCCCCCGTTGATGCATCCATTTCGGTTATGGCCGGTCAGGTTCGCCTTTCTCAGGTGGTGGTAAATTTGCTCTCAAACGCCATTGATGCCGTTGCTGAATGTTCACAACGTGATGTTCTGATATCAGCGCAGGTCAGGGACAAAAAGGTCTATATCTGTGTAGAAGACAGCGGCCCCGGAGTCCCCCCTGAAGATAGCAGTAAAATATTTGATGCATTTTTTACCAGCAAGGATGTGGGAGATGGTTTGGGGCTTGGCCTTTCCATTGCATATAATATCGTGCATGATTTTGGTGGCGAAATTCTTGTGGAGCAAAGCCAGATGGGCGGCGCAGCCTTTACCATTTCCCTACCGGCACAGATAAAATCATGAATATGCTCAACGACATGAATACTCAAACAGCTGAAATATTATTGGTTGATGATGATGATGATTTGCGCCATGCCCTTAGACAAGGGCTGGAAATTGACGGATTTAACGTCAAGGCATTTGCCAGTGCCCATGAAATATTGCCTCTGATTTCTCCCTCGTTTAACGGCATAATTGTCTCCGACATGCGCATGAACGGAATTGACGGTAACGATCTTTTGCATCGGGTTTTAGAAGTTGATGCAGCACTGCCGCTAATTCTTATCACTGGCCATGGAGATGTCGCCATGGCGGTTTCCTCTATGCGCTCGGGTGCTTATGATTTTATAGAAAAACCATTTGCCACTGCCCATCTTTCGGCGGTGATTTCGCGCGCGTTGGAAAAGCGCCGGCTGGTTTTGGAAAATCGCCAATTGCGCGAAAATTTTGACACGGAAAATTCTTTGGAAACCCGTTTGGTTGGTTCTCATCCATTGATTGTTGATATGCGCGCCAAGATAATGATGCTTGGCGCGACAGAAATTGATGTTTTACTTACCGGAGAAACCGGAACTGGCAAAGACGTGGTGGCCCGCTCACTGCATGATTTTGGCCCAAGAAAATCTGGGCCATTTGTGGCCATTAATTGCGGCGCTCTGCCTGCCGACATTATTGAAAGCGAGCTGTTTGGCCACGAGGCGGGAGCTTTTACCGGTGCGCAAAAACTTCGGATTGGCAAAATGGAACATGCCAACGGGGGCACATTATTTCTGGACGAGATTGAATCAATGCCGCTTCAGTTACAGGTTAAATTGCTTCGGGTAGTAGAAAATCGCAGTATTGAACGCTTGGGGTCCAATACTTCCATACCCCTTGATATCAGGCTGGTTGCCGCCAGCAAAACCGACCTTGGCCAGAATAATCCGGACTTAAATTTTCGACAGGATCTTTATTTTCGTTTGAATGTCGCCGCAATTGCTCTGCCCTCCTTGCGCGAACGGGAAAGTGATATTCTGTTATTGTTTCATCACCTGACAAGGCTGGCCGCAATAAGATTAAGATGTGAGGTTCCAAAAATCACCCAAAGCGTTGAGGCTCGTCTAACGCAATATAAATGGCCGGGAAATATTCGCGAGTTACGCAATGCTGCCGATCGTTTTGTGCTTGGCCTTGATCTGGGAATTGGCGGGACTGGGGGGCAAAATCCTTACCCAGCGGGAAGTCAAAATATTGCTGGCACAGAAACCTCCCTGCCTGAGCAAATGGCCGGATATGAGCGCAGCGTAATTGCCAATGAAATTGCGCGCAACAAAGGCGCGCTTAAACCAACCTATGAAAACTTGAAAATTTCACGAAAATCCCTTTACGAGAAAATGAAACGGCTAGGCCTTGATCAGCAAAAGTCTCGACCCGAAACTTGAACCCGGCTCCAATTTTTGACAATTGTGGGTGGTTTTATACCCATTAAATCTCTCAATGGGTAGGTTTGCCCCCATCTCCAAATTGCCCTTGATGCACAATGGGTGCGCTAACTGATTGTTAATCCTGATAAATGGCTGAAATATTGCCAAACCCCTTATTCTGGCACGGTGTTTGCTATATACTTGGGTAGGCCTGAGGCATTTCGCATCGGGCTAATTGAGCTGCCAGACCTTCACGCAAATCATCATTTGCAAAATATCAGTGTTGTGTTTGGCAAAGTCTTTTAAGGGAGGGAAACCTAATGAAATTAAATCTTTTGAAAATTGCTGGAATAACCGCGCTTGTTGCCGGTATGGCTGCAACGCCTGTATTTGCCAACGAAAATTGCGATCCCGGTGAAATTGTTATCAAGTTCAGCCACGTTACAGCTGCTGCCGGTCACCCCAAGGGTGAATTTGCCGCCGCATTGGCCGAGCGTGTTAATGCAGAAATGAACGGGGTTGCCTGTATGCAGGTATTCCCAAACTCAACGCTTTTTGACGACAACAAGGTGATGGAAGCATTGCTTTTGGGTGATGTTCAGATTGCTGCTCCTTCGCTTTCCAAATTTGAAAGCTTTACTCTGAAATACCGGATTTTTGATCTACCATTCCTGTTTGCAAATATGGATGCGGTAAACACCTTTACTCAAGGTGAAGTTGGTCGCGGCCTGCTCAACGCCATTGAAGACAAAGGCTATGTGGGTCTTGGATATGTGTATAATGGCTTGAAGAATTTTTCTGCCACTCGTCCTCTGATTTCTCCGGCAGATGCTGAAGGTCTAAAATTCCGTGTGCAGACTTCTGATGTGGCTGTTGCCATGATTGAAGCCATGGGTGCCTCGGCGCAAAAACTTGCATTCTCTGAAGTTTATGGAGCTTTGCAGACCGGCGTTGTTGATGGACAGGAAAATACCTGGTCCAACATCTACTCCAAGAAATTCTTTGAAGTGCAGGACGGTGTAACTGAAACAAACCATCAGTTGCTGACCTATCTTGCTGTAACTTCCAAAGAGTGGCTGGATAGTCTTGATGCTGACGTGCGTGATACATTCCTGAGCATTTTTGATGAGGAAGTTATTGCCGCCAATGCCAAGGCAACTGACCTTAACGAAGTTGCCAAGCAGAACATGATTGATGCTGGCGGTGCTGTTGTTACGCTTAGCGATGAACAGCGTCAGGTCTGGGTTGATGTGATGAAGCCTGTCTGGGCACAGTTTGCAGATGATATCGGTCAAGATGTTATTGATGCAGCGGTTGCAGCAGGCCAGATGTAATCAGTCTGGTTGCTCAAATAAAGGGTGCGCTGCTTTTTGGTTGCGCACCCGTTTTTTAAGCCCTTTAACGGGCGCCTTAAAATTTATCCGGGGGGGAAACGGTGTCACAAAGCGCAATAATAGCAGCCTGGGCCTATGCAGGCATGGCAACATTAGTTGTTTCGCTGTTCTTTATCGAAAGAAAATTTCCAGAAGCCATAAGCCGTTTTGAAGAAAATGTTTTGGCGATTTTGCTTACATCCCTGACATTGCTTTCTTTTGTTCAGGTGGTTTTACGCTATGGATTTAATTCAGGCATTGATGGCGCGCTGGAGCTGAACTCAATCATGTTCGCCTGGCTAATTCTGTTTGGCATGTCCTATGGAATTCGTACCAACATTCATCTTGGCGTTGATGTATTTATTCGCATGTTGCCCAAAAAGGCATTTAAGATTGTGGCACTGTTTGGCGCAATCGCCACACTGCTTTATGCGGTTATCCTGATTTCTGCCGATTGGCTGTTTATATTTGGTGCCGAGACGCGCGGCGGTGCGGTGACCTATTGGAGCAAGATGTTCCAGATAAATCTGGGCCTTGAAGATGTTAAATTCCCCACATGGTTTTATGAGCCTTTGGGGCTTGATCAACGGGTCAAGCGCTGGGTCGCTTATCTGATTTTGCCAATTGGCCTCTCGCTTTTGGCATTTCGTTCCGCCCAGGCGATAGTTGCCATATCCAACGGTTCGCGCGAACTAATTATTGCAAGCCATGAAGCTGAAGAGCTGGTTGCTGAAAACAAAGATATTTTGAAAGACTGATCAACATGGTTTCTATAATCCTATTTATAATGGTGCTTACATTCCTGTTCCTTGGGGTGCCGGTGGCCATTTCGCTTGGCCTTTCATCCATTTTGGTAATCGCGTTTTTTTCCACCGATTCCATGTCCTCGGTTGCTTTGTTGCTATTTTCCTCGTCGCAAAAATTCACGCTTTTAGCTATTCCGTTTTTTATTCTGGCCTCGTCTTTTATGTCCACCGGTGGCGTTGCCCGCCGTATAATCCGCTTTGCCATCGCAGCGGTTGGCCATTTTCGCGGCGGTCTGGCCATGGCCTCGGTTCTGGCTTGTATGATGTTTGCAGCCCTTTCCGGCTCATCTCCTGCAACCGTGGTTGCCATTGGCACTATCGCCATCGCCGGAATGCGTGAAGTGGGATATTCCAAGGAATTTGCTGCCGGAATTATCGCTAATGCCGGCACCCTTGGCATATTGATCCCCCCCTCCATCGTCATGGTGGTTTATGCGGCAGCGACCGATGTTTCGGTTGGCCGGATGTTTTTAGCCGGTATAATTCCCGGCATCGTTGCCGGTTTAATGCTGATGATTGCGATTTACATTGTGGCGCGGATTAAAAACCTTCCTGCCGAACCCTGGCGCGGATTTGGTGAAATCATGCAGGGTGGCAAACAGGCCGGTTGGGGTCTTTTTCTGATTATCATTATTCTTGGCGGCATTTATGGGGGAGTATTTACTCCCACTGAAGCGGCAGCGGTCGCGGCGGTTTATTCATTTTTCATTGCCTTGTTTGTCTATCGGGATATGGGCCCGATGAAGGATGTGCCATGGGTCGCAGTTGATGCGCCGAGCAAAACCAGAATTGGCTTTTCGGGCACTGTTTATGGGGTTTCCATATTTTTGGTCTGGATGCTGCTTTCGTTCTTTATGTTTGCCGATAGTGAAACCTTTACAGTCAATACGCGGCTCTGGATTGGTCTTGGTGCAGGTTTTGCTATCGCTGTTGCCTATATTTTGTGGCGTGACCCCAAAACTTCGGTGGCTGGCATTCCCGGTCACATGGGGGCTTCCCTGCCGGTTTGGGGACAAAACCTTTCTTTGATGATCAGAAAATTTCCAAAAGCCTGTTTTAATCCGGAAACCCGCAAAGTTCTGGTGGACGCCTCGCGCACAACCATCATGCTGATGTTTATTATCGTCAACGCCTTGCTGTTTGCCCATGTGTTGACCTCTGAACGCATTCCTCAGGTCATCACCACCGTTATGCTTGATGCCGGATTTAACTGGTTTACGTTTTTGATTGCGGTCAATATTTTACTGCTGATTGGTGGTCAATTCATGGAGCCATCGGGTTTGCTGTTAATTGTTGCACCGGTTATTTTCCCCATCGCCATGGAGCTGGGTGTCGACCCGATTCATCTGGGCATCATCATGGTTGTGAATATGGAAATTGGCATGATTACACCACCCATCGGGCTGAACCTTTTTGTCACCTCGGGGATAACGGGGATGAGTCTGGTGCAAGTGGTAAAGGCAGCCATGCCTTTTGTTTTGGTGCTGATGCTGTTTTTGGTAATCGTTACTTATTTTCCCGCCATGTCGACCTTTATTCCCTACTCGCTCATGGGACCGGAAATCGTTCGCTAAATTTTTTCGGAAATGCTCCAGATCAGGGCGGCGCAAAAGCCCTGATCCGGGTTCTTTATTTATGAAATTATGCGTTGCGCAAAACCTGAGCAGGACGTGATGACAGGGCGCTCCATGTGGTGGCGGCACCGGTGGCAATGGTCAATAAAACCGCCCCCACGACAACCCCTAAAATAAGCCACCCATCAACTGCAAAATCTATCTCCAAAATGGTGACGGTTATCGCCCATGCTGAAACTATGCCAACAACTGAGGCAATGAGGGCTGCAAAGGCACCAAGCAGGCCATATTCTATAACAAATACCACCAGCACATTGCCGCGCGTGGCTCCAAGCACCTTTTGGATAACGGCATCCGCCTCGCGCTGTTTGCGGCCCGCTGCCATGGTTCCTGCCAGCACCAGCAATCCGTTGATTACCGCCAGTCCACCAACAATATTCACCGCTGAACCCAACTGGCCTAAAATTGAAGCCACCTGATTAAGAGCATCCCCGACAGAAATGAAACTTATATCGGGGAAGGTGCGCGCTAAAATGCGTTCGAGATCTTTCTCCCGCCCCTCTTGAGCTTTTATGGCCCCAAGGGAATTAAACGGATAGGCTTGAATTTGACCGGGGGAGAATGTGACCATGAAATTGATCCCGTTCTGCCATTGATATTCCCTGAAATTGGCAATTGTCGCTGCAACGGTTTCCCCAAAGACTGTGAACTCGATTATATCCCCTACCTCCACCCCAAGCTGGGACTTTATGGATGAACGCAAGGAAATCAGGGCCGGGCCGGAATAATCAGATGGCCACCATTCCCCCTCGATTGCTGTAGTGCCGCGCGGCATATCGCGTTGCCATGTCAAAGGAATTTCTCCGGATAACAAAAACGCTGCCTCCTCAGGTACGTCCCCGATATCTTTGACATCTACCCCGTCAACAGAACTGACCAGGCCCAGCAGCATCGGGTTGGTTTCAAAGCGCACCATTATTTCTTCACTCAAAGCTAGATTATTAAGGTCTTCAACTTCATCGGGAAAAATATCCAAAGCGACAAAAGTTGGCGCTTCTTGTGTGACCGCACCAAGCAATTGATTGTATAGGTTGTTGTTGAGAAGAGCGATCACCAGCAGCATTGCCAAACCCATGCCAATAGAAACAATCACCACCGGAGCGCTGGAGCCGGGATGATAGATATTGCGCAATGCGTTGCGAAGGGCAGTAGAGGGAGTGGCCGCAAATACTTTTAGGGCCTTTTGCAAAAGCCAGCCGGAAAATCTTAGCAATAAAAATGAGATAAAAACCCCAACCGTAAACGCTAATACCAGCAAAATATTTGAGGTGGTAACAACCGCAAGCCAAAAAATCCCGGCCCCGGCAATGATTATCGGCAACAATATCAGCGATTGCTTAAGGCTGGAGATTTGCAGCGTAGGCAGAACAGTGCCAGCGGAGCGAAATAACATTGCAGGAGAGATTTTTTGCGCGCTAATCAATGGCAGATAGGAAAACGCAAACGCTGCCAAAACTCCAAAACTCGCCGCCGTAAGTAATGATCCCGGATCAACCAATGCCTGCAATGAGACATTTATTGCATTTCCCACATAGGGCAAAATCAACTGGGAAGTCAGCGCTCCAAACAAAACTCCAATACCAATGCCTATAGCGCTTAAAACAGCAATCTGGGTGAGAAAGTGCACCATGATGCGCCCAGATGTTGCACCAAGAGATCTAAGGGTGGCAATTGAACGCTGGCGCTCGCCAATATAGGCAGAGACCCCGTTATACACTCCAACCCCGCCGACAAGCAGCGAAGCAAGGCCCACAATCATCAAAAACCTTGAAAACAAATCATAAAAATGCACCAGATCACCTGCGGCATCCCTTGGTGATTTTACCGACCATTCTTCATCATCAAAACGGGTTTTGATCGCAGCGCTGGCTTCTTCATAACTGCCCTCAGCGAGAATGATTTTATAGCGGTAATGGGTTAAAAGCCCCGGCAAAGGAGGTCTTAAATCTTGCAAATTGTCAAAGGCTTCTGCAGAAATCATCGTGGTCAGACCCAGTTGAAACCCGCGCACGGCACTATCTGGAACCGAAGTCAGGGTCCCGCGAATTTCAAATTCGCTGTTGGAGATTTTAAACCTGTCACCAATCTCAACCTGCAACCTGTCTAAAAGCACTGCATCAACAATTGTGCCATATGCGCCATTTTCAAAAGCCAGCAGGGAGGCAGGTTTTTCACCTGAAATCAGCTGATCGGAAACCACATTGCCGCGAAGGGGATAATTTTCCCCCACTGCTAAAAGGTCTAAAAATGCAGTGTTGTTTTCTGTTACCCCTCTGGCAGTAGTATCAATTACCCGCGCCAATTCTCCAAAGGTCTGCAAAAATTCAAACTCTTCATCGCTGGCTTTTCTATCCGGTCGCGCCGCCTCCAAATCGCCCCCCATCATGGTGGTGGCGTCCCGCTCTACAGCAAAAACAAACCCCGCGCCAACCGAGCCAACGGCGGCAATTACCCCGGTGCCCAATGCCAGACAGGCGATTAAAATGCCAAACCGGCGCAAATCTCCGCGCAGGTCGATCAAACCAACCCGCATCCAACCCAATAAAACCCTCATGCTTTTGCCTTCGCCTGCCGGGATTTGGTTTGTTTTGTATTGCTCTTTTTAGTGACAGATTTTTTCTGGGAGAGCTGGCCGTGATCCATGATCAGTGTGCGATCGGCCTTTTTAGCCAGAGCATTATCATGGGTTATCAGCATAACAGCGGTGCCTTGTTTGCGGGCCAGTTCAAACATCAACTTAATTACCAAAGCCCCTGTATCCTGATCAAGGTTTCCCGTTGGTTCATCCGCCAATAGCAGGCGCGGTTTGGTAACCATGGCTCGTGCCAGCCCCACCCGTTGCTGCTCCCCTCCGGAAAGGGCAGAGGGCAGGTGATTTACCCGTTCGCCAAGACCCACCTCTTCAAGGGCTTTAGTCGCAGCATCGCGGATTTTTGCCCGGCTGATGCCGGTCTCGGCAATTTCCAAGGCCAGCGCAACATTCTCCAGCGCTGACATGGAAGAAATCAGATGAAAGTTCTGGAATAAAATACCAAGGTTTTTGCGCCGAAAGATTGCCAGCTGATCTTCGTTTAATTGTGATAAGTCCTGACCGGCGACAAAAATACTTCCGCTGGTGGCTTTTTCAAGTCCCGACAAAACCATAAGCATCGAGGTTTTTCCGCTGCCCGAAGGTCCTACAATTGCCACGACTTCTGCCGCATCAACCTGAAGATTTATATCATTTAATATGTGTAATTCTACATCGCCATTTTGCATGCGCAGGTTGGCATTTGTGGTTTTTATCAGCGGTTGAGACATCAAAATTTTCTTTCTTGAGCGGCGGTGAAATAGGCAAATAGCAGAATAATGCCCAATCCGCCAAACACGATTATTCTATCCCCAAAAAATCCTTAAAAACGGTAACCCTAAATTAACCATATCAACTCAAGTTGGCCTTGGTTTGGGCACCATGGTGGTTGTTGTGACAATTCTTGCTCAGACTAAAAATTCCTTTCGTTTTCAAGGCCGTTCGTTTTTGGCCTTTGTAATTTGCCCCGTAGCGCCAATCGATAATTGGCTGCGCGAGCTTGATGCGTGGGTGACTAAAGCACCCGATTTTTTTGCCAGTAAACCTCTCATTCTTGATTGCTCGAAAGTCTCGATTTCCAAAGGGGATTTTGAAGCCCTGTTGACGCGTTTTCAAGCCGGTCAATTTCGCCTGATCAGCGTCGAGGGGATTAAGCCGCAATGGCTGCCAAAAGGTCTCGACCCGCTTCCCGGAGGTAGTCACCGGCAAGAAATCGAAACGGTAAAATCCCTCACAAGGGCCACGGGGCCACAAAAACCTGTGGGTGAAACCAAAATAAATTCCTTGATGTTGACCAGTCCGGTCCGTTCAGGTCAGGCGATATTTTTCCCCGATGGCGATGTTAGTGTCACCGGCTCGGTTGCCTCTGGTGCCGAAATTATTGCTGGTGGTTCAATTCATATTTATGGCACCCTGCGCGGTCGGGCCATTGCCGGTTCAACCGGCAATGAAAGGGTGCGAATTTTTTGCTCGCGCTTTGAAGCGGAGTTGGTGGTTATTGGGGGCTTTTATAAATCTGCACAGGATATCGACCCGGAAATTTTTGGAAAACCGGTTCAGATATGGCTGCAGAACAATGTGATTTTATTGAAAGTGATGGAGTAATTTAATGGCCAAAAACAAAGCAAAAATCGTTGTCGTGACGTCAGGCAAGGGGGGTGTTGGAAAAACCACCTCAACTGCAGCCCTTGGGGCAGCTTTAGCCCTTGAGGGGCAAAAGGTTGTGGTGGTCGATTTTGATATCGGCCTTAGAAATCTCGATCTGATGATGGGGGCCGAAAGGCGGGTTATATATGATCTGATCAATGTAATTCAGGGCACCGCCAACCTGTCTCAGGCGCTGATTCGTGATAAAAGGCTGGAAAATCTATACCTGCTTGCTGCCTCCCAGACCCGAGATAAAAACGCCCTGACAGACAAGGGAGTTGCAAAAATCATGGAGGAATTGCGCACCCGGTTTGATTGGATAATTTGTGACAGCCCGGCCGGAATTGAACGCGGCGCGGTTTTGGCCATGAAGCATACCGATATTGCCATAATCATTGCCAACCCGGAAATTTCTTCGGTTCGGGATTCCGATAGAATAATAGGCCTGTTAGATGCAAAAACCCAAAGGGCCAAAAACGGGCAGGAGGTAGAAAAACATTTGCTGATAACCCGCTTTGATACCGAACGCGCCGGTTCGGGGGAAATGTTAGAAGTTGATGACGTTTCCGATATATTATCTATCCCCATGCTTGGCGTTGTGCCAGAAAGCCGCAAGGTTTTAAGTGCTTCAAATCTGGGGTCACCAATTACGCTGTCAGACCCGACAAGTGCTCCGGCAAAGGCCTATATGGAGGCAGCAAAAAGGCTTTGTGGTCAGGATATTCCCCTAACGGTACCAGTCGGGAAAAAACCATTTTTTGCTAATTGGTTTGGTGGGAGAGCCGCATGAAGTTTTTAAGTTTTTTCCGTCAAAAAAAATCGGCACCCGTTGCCAAAGAAAGGCTGCACCTGTTGCTGGCCCATGAAAGGGTAAGCACCGGGCGATCGGAATTGATCGGGCGCATGCGACAGGATATTGTGGCGGTGATTGCTCACCATGTGGGAATCGAAAAGGAAGAGGTGAAGGTAAAAATCAATCGGCGCGAAAGTGTTTTTACGCTTAAAATCGATATGGAAGTTTCCTGATGAATAGCGGAGCATTTGCAGTGCTGCATTTGCAAACTGTATTTGCAGTGCTGTATTTGCAAGTGACTTCGACATCAAAATTACTTGTAAAATTTATTTTAGCGTAAAATCTTCCCCCAGATAAACCCGGCGGGCCTCCGGGTCTTGCGCTATGGTTTCTGGCGTGCCGTGGATCATAACCGCGCCCCCGTAAATCAGGTATGCCCTATCGACCAGACCAAGAGTTTCGCGCACCGAATGATCGGTAATCAAAACACCAATGCCCCGATTTGTCAGCTGGCGTATCAGGCCCTGAATTTCTGCAACTGCAATCGGGTCTACTCCGGCAAACGGCTCATCAAGCAGCATAATGGTTGGATTTGCTGCCAAGGCGCGGGCAATTTCCACTCTGCGGCGCTCACCACCTGAAAGAGCCAGCGCATCAGCGTTGCGAAGATGGGAAATGGAAAATTCCTCGAGCAATTGATCAAGCCGCTCCATTCGTAATTTTTTGGATTTTATCTGTCCCTCAAGAATAGCCAGAATATTGTTTTTCACACTTAATCCGCGAAAAATTGAAGGTTCCTGAGGCAAATAGCCAATTCCCAAACGTCCACGCTGAAACAGGGGCAGGCCGGTTATGGCATTGCCATCCAGAAAAACCTCCCCACCGGCGGGTTTGACCAATCCCATGATCATCGTAAAAACCGTAGTCTTTCCAGCACCGTTAGGGCCTAAAAGCCCCACCGCCTCCCCCCGCTTGACCGCAAGGGAAACATCGCGAACCACGACCTGTTTACCAAATGATTTTTTCAAATTCTGGGCTACTAGCCAGCCGGTTTGATCTAAATTTGTTTCTGCCATACTGCCCCTTATGGCTTCAATTGCCTGGTGTGAATAGCCCCGTCACCCGCTGCCCGTCTCCCCCGGAGGAAAACTCGGTAACATTGGAGGACAGATTTACCAACAATTCCTCAGCGTTCACAGTGCCGCTATCATTGACCACAATAACACTGCCTGTAAGTCGCAGCAATCGGGTCTTGGGGTCATAAACCGCGCGGTTCCCCGTTGCGGTTTGTTGTTCCGAGACTATTTTCACGCCACCCAAAGCTTCAAAGGATGAAATATCGGTAGTGCCTCCGACTCCATAATGCACGATAACCCGATCGGCCCAAACCTTAAGCCCTGTTTGGGTGATCACAACATTTCCACTAAACTCTGATTCATTGTCCAAAGCACGCACAACAAACTTATCAGCACTGATTTCAATTGCGCCGGTAGTTTGAGAAAAAGCCTGTAAAGGAAACAAAGAAAAAAACAATAACATCAACAGGCCAGAGTAAACACTCATGGTTTTTCTGATGTATTTAACGTCAAAGCACCGCATTTAAAGCCCTCCGTCACCCGGTACATTATAGATAACCCCGGAAAAACTCCATTCTCCGCTTGCAGCATTATAGACAAGTGATTGCGCTCTAATTACTGAGCCATCATCGAATTCAAATCGCACCGCCCCTCTGGCTGTCAGGGTTTGGGTGGGCCAGTCAATTATCGCATCGTTTAATTGACCCCTGACATTTTCAGTATCAAGGGTTTGAAGCAATCCGGGAATGACAACATTTTGATTGCCAATATTCAACAATGCTCCGCTGGCGTCGGCAATTATTTGATACCCGTCTGTTTGTTTAATGGTAATATTTGCTCCAGCCAGATCAATAATATCCGGGTTACTGATGCTCACCCGGGCTACATCTGCCAATATCTGATAGGCGGTGCCATCCCGCATTACGCCGCCATAGCTCGGTTGCTCGATTACCACCTGATCTCTTTCTACCTTAAGACCAGAAATGCCATATTCGGTGGCGATACTGGATATAATGATCTGCAAAATCAAAAAACCAGCAAAAATTACGCCAATTCCAGGCACTGCCAATCGCAAAATTCCAATTATGCGATTGCGCCAGATCAGGGCCTTAAAAACATCTCTCTGTCTTGAATTAAGCCCCGTATGGATTGTGGATTTTATTGATATGTCCAAAATAACTGGTCCGTTCAACTATGGGCAAAAATATCCGTTTCGCTCCATCCCATCAGATCAAGCGCCACCCGGGTTTCAAGAAAACCCATGCTTTGATCCGCAAGCTCAAAACGCCCCTCACGGAGCAAAATTAAATCAAGGTGACGTTTAAGATCATGCAGATGCAAAACGTCTGAGGCCGCGTATTCTGTTTGGGCCTTGCTAAGTTCATCTGCTCCCCAGTCGCTGCTTTGCTGTTGTTTGGAGATTTCCACACCTAACAATTCACGGCATAAATCTTTTAGCCCATGGCGGTCCGTATAGGTGCGGGCAATTTTCGAGGCAATTTTGGTGCAATAAACCGGCCCGACTTTTACGCCGAAATGATTTTGCAAAGCCGCCATGTCAAAGCGGGCAAAGTGAAATAATTTAGTTACTTTTTCGTCCGCCAGCAGTTTTTTAAGATTTGGCGAATCCGTATGACCAAGTGGAATTTGCACCACATCGCAATTTCCATCTCCGCTGGAAAGTTGCACTACGCAAAGTCGATCACGCTTGGTCATTAACCCCATGGTCTCAGTATCAATGGCCACTTCGCGCCCATAATTTTCCAGATTCGGCAGGTCGCCAACAAATTTTCTAATGGTCATAAATCACTGATCCGTAAGTTGTTTGGTTAAAATTCTTGATTGCATAAGCATGTGGCGTTGAAAAGGCATCAATTGCGCCACGGATATAATAAGGCCTATTATTTGTGAAAAAAGTTTCATAATCATCTAGAAATTTTTGAAAACATAATTGAAGGAAAACTCAATGCTGCAATTACAGGTATTTGCTCCTGAAGCAGGTTTGCAAAATCCCAGCCCTTTTGGCATGAAGGCTGTTGCTTTAATGCAAATGAGCGGACTTGAATATCAACTGGTGGCAGGTGATGTGCGCAAGTCTCCCAAAGGCAAAATGCCGGTTTTGGTTGACGGGGATAAAACAATTCCTGACACAGCGCATATTCAGGCGCATCTTGAAACTGTTCACGGTATAAAGTTTGATGCTGGCCTTAAGCCGGAACAATTGGCAATTGCCCATGCTTTTCGTCACTTGGGCGAGGACAGTCTTTATTGGGCAATAACCTATTCCCGCTGGATAGAAAATGGCGATATTGTTCGCGAGGCGCTGTTTGGCGCTGTTCCGGCAATTGCCCGCAAATTTGTGTTTTCCATGGTGCAAAAACAGGTCAGGCGCGCGCTGCATGGCCACGGGTTGGGCAGACATTCATCTGAGGAAATTTATCGGTTTGCCGCCACGGACCTGAAAGCAATTGCAGATTTTCTTGGGGACAAGGATTTTATGTTTGGCTCTAGACCAACTTCAATTGATGCTTCCCTTTATGCGATGCTTAGCAATGCTGCCATGCCGGATTTTGATACTCCTTTGGGAGATGAATTGAATTCTCATAAATCCCTGTTGGATTATATGCTTCGGTTCAACAAAAAATATAATATTGGCGGTTGGATTGAACAGGGCGGCTGATAACTTAGTCGGCTCGGCGACAGGTAAAACCATGGCGGGGGTGTCGGGGAAGCGTCTCTGGACGCGACGGCGACAATGTAATCAAGGCAGGGGTGTCGGGGAAGCGTCTCTGGACGCGACGGCGACAATGTAATCAAGGCAGGGGTGTCGGGGAAGCGTCTCTGGACGCGACGGCGACAATGTAATCAAGGCAGGG
>CAZMVQ010000035.1:21107-24696 GCA_964569865.1 uncultured Devosia sp. | reverse complement strand
CAGCTCCCTAAATATTGATCCCGTTACTCTTTTTGGTCCTGAATAACGCCCGCTATCGCCTCCGACAACCAGTGGCAAAAACTCTCACAATAAGAACTGGCAACAGCCACCATGAATGTGGGTTGATCATCTGTTTGCCAGATGACGACGCCAATGTGGGCAATTGAGGAAACCACAATTTCGCTTGTTTTAAATTCCGGCTTCTCTAAATTTACTGCAAGGCCGCGCGCCAGTAACGATTTACTCGCCGCCCCAGAAACTCGAAACAACCTGTAACCGCTGGATTGATCAGTAATTGAGGCCAACCCTTCAAGCTGACCTGCCAATTTGTTGACTGGCTGGTCATAATTAGCTGGCCAAACAGCCAGCCATGTGCCGGGCCCGGTCCCTAGGAACACCAAATCGCTTTTCCCCTCACAAATGGCGCGCTCAACCAAAATTAAATTATGATGCTGCTTGAGCGCCTTTGCCAGTGCAGCGGCCTTACCTTTTTGAACCTGCACGGAATTTATGCTCATTGGGGCCAGCAAGGTTACACTCAATCCCGCAAGTTGTGCATCGGCCCAATAGTGAGCCAGCGGCGAATTCAATTCACCATTCGCTTCGGAGAAAAATAAATTACGCACGAAGTCTGGCTCCCTTGGGGTCAATAAAAACAGGGCTGACAATTTCAACCAGAGTATCCTGATTGCGAACCGGATCGTAGGCGCGAACTTTTTCTCCCACGCGTGCCGCACCACCCGATATCAGTCCCAATCCAATCCATGAACCCACATGCGGCGAATAAGCAACCGATGTAATATAGCCCATACAATTATCTGCAACAGAGGCGGCTCCAACAGGTAAAAACTGTGCACCGGAAGAAAATTTATCACCCTTCAAAACGGGTTGCAATCCAACGAGTGAGGGACGGTCCTGATCAATCAGTGCCGCTCGGCCCGCCAGCACGCGCCCGATAAAATCTTTCTTCTTTGACATCATACCTCCAAATCCCAAATCTGAAGCTGTGGTTTGCCCCACCAGTTCAGGTCCTGAAACATGGCCCTTTTCTATGCGCAGAACAGCCAGAGCGTCGGTGCCATATGGGGTGATATCCCATTGTTTTCCAAGGGAAAGCAATTGTTCAAATATCACTTGACCATATTGGGCAGGCACTGCGATTTCATAGGCGCGCTCGCCCGAAAATGATACGCGAAATGCACGCGCAGGAATGCCGGCGAGCGAGAATTCGGCGCAAGCCATAAAAGCAAACGCCTCATCGCTCAAATCCAGATGATCACCAACCAGTAGCTTCATCACCTTGGCCGAATTTGGTCCGGCGATGGCATATTGCGCCCATTGCTCGGTGACCGAGATCATTTGAACATCAAGCTGTGGCCACAAAACCTGATGGCAATAATAAAGATGCTGCATAATTTTGCCAGCGTTAGCAGTGGTCGTGGACACCACGAAATGATTTTGCCCAAAGCGTGCAGCGGTGCCATCATCGAGCACAAATCCATCTTCGCGCAACATGACACCATAGCGAACTTTGTTCACAGCAACACCGGCTATGTTATTGATATAGACCCGATTTAAAAATTCAGCCGCATCGGAGCCCTGAACATCGATCTTGCCAAGTGTTGAAACGTCGCACACGCCCACTGATTTTCGCACCGCCGCAGCTTCACGGGTTACGGTTTGCAGCCAGTTGGTTTCCCCTGCCTGTGTGTACCATTGCGGACGCAACCACTCACCTGCCTCAACAAAATGAGCACCAAGCGCTATTGCGGCATCGTGAGCGCTGGTGCGCCGTGTTGGTCTGAAATGTTTACCTCGATGTAAACCGGCCAGCGATCCAAGTCGAACGGGGACATAGGGTGGCCGACCTGTAATATTGCCGGTAACACCCATCGGCTCGTTATTGGCCAGAGCGATTTGGGCCAAACCGTTAACGGTGCCGGTGCGACCCTGATCGGTGCCCATGCCAAGGGTTGTGTAACGTTTGACATGTTCAGGATTTTTAAAACCCTCCCGCCATGCAAGATCAATATCGGTGTTGGTGACGTCGTTTTGCAGATCAACAAACGCCTTGCCTATAGACTTGGGAACCACCCATAATGGTGTAACGGCAAAACTTTCATCATCGGTTTTTGGCAAGATAAGTTTTGCCTTGCCTTTTGTTACAAGACCTGCCGCCTTTAAACCGTCGCTTAGAGCTGCGCCGAGTGAATATTGCCCTGCCGCAGCGCCGACAATTTGAACGTTTTCAACCTGATCGCCGCTGGCCATTTTGAATGATTTTATTTCTTCGCACCATATCGGCTTGCCACCAAGGTGGGTTGCTAAAGAAATATTGGGGTTCCACCCCCCCGAAACCGCTAAAAGATCAACATCAAATTTAAAGACCTTGCCTTGCTGATCACTGACACTGATCTGGCGCAATCCTTTCCACCCTTTTGTGGCAATGACAGTAGCACCAAGCATAATCCGGGCTGATGAATTTGCACCAAGCGCCAGCACTTCGTCGGGCAATGATTTTCGAGAATCCACTATTGCAACGACTTCTACGCCCGCCGCGTCCATGTCTTTTGCGGTGCGCCAGCCATCATCGCAACATGTGAATATGGCAGCGCGTTTGCCCGGTGCAACTCCAAAGCGGTTGATATAGGTGCGCACTGCAGATGCCAGCATTATGCCCGGCCGGTCATTACCGCCAAATACCAGCGATCTTTCCGTGGCCCCGGTGGACATGATTACCTGAGATGGAACAATGATCCAGAGTTTCTCAGCATATGTCTGCTCTGCCTTACTCAGCGGGTCAGCACTAAGTTTTTGAACACCAAGATAGGTGCAACCATCATAGCGCCCGACAATGGCTGTGCTGGCACACATACGAACATTGGACATCGAAGCAAGCTCGGCAAGGCAAGAAGCAGCCCACTCAGCACAATTTTGGTCCCCGATGTGCAATTTTTCGCTGGTTAAACGCCCCCCCATAGCAAAATCTTCGTCGCAAAGCATGACGCGCAAACCGGACCGTCCGGCCTCAACTGCCGCCGCCAGCCCGGCTGGACCGGAACCGACAATCAACAGATCGCAAAATTTATGCTGTACGTCATATTGATCAGGGTCTGGCAAATTGCTGGCGCTGCCCAAACCTGCCGCATGGCGAATAATGGGTTCATAAATCCGTTCCCAAAAAGCAGATGGCCACATAAATGTCTTGTAATAAAATCCAGCCGGCAGAAATGGTGAGAATGCGGAGGAAAGAGCGCCAACATCGAACCCGATTGAAGGCCATGCGTTTTGTGTTCGCGCGGCCATGCCCTCAACTAATTCAATAGTTGTTGCCTTGCAGTTTGGTTCTCGGTATTTGCCTTCGCCCACAGTTAAAAGCGCATTGGGCTCTTCAGATCCGGCTGAGAAAATTCCGCGTGGGCGATGATATTTGAAGGAGCGTGCAACAAGTTTAATATCATTGGCCAACAGTGCCGAAGCAAGGCTATCGCCAGAAAATGCCCCAAGCTGGTATCCATCAAAACTAAACGAAATGGGACGGGAGCGATCAATCTGCCCCCCCTCGGCCAGACGATTGGGTTGGCTCGCA
>CAZMVQ010000035.1:0-21007 GCA_964569865.1 uncultured Devosia sp. | reverse complement strand
GGGACGGGAGCGATCAATCTGCCCCCCCTCGGCCAGACGATTGGGTTGGCTCGCATTTGTGGGTAGAGCTGGCTTTGAAGCCAAATCGGAATTATTTGCCATTATGCTCACCGCCTGCGGCCAATGAAACGCTCAAAATTTCGTGGGACAATGTGTTTCGCTTAACCCGCAACCACTGCCTGCATCCTTGCCCGTGATACCAGAGTTCATTGTTTGGCCCCGCTGGATTATCCCGCAAATAAATATAGTCCACAAACGCGGTTTCTGCGTCGGGCTGTTGCGGGTCTGGACGAGTAGAATGCTCTTCTCCCATCGAGCTAAACTCGGCGACATCCCGGTTTCCGCAATAGGGGCAGTTTATGCGCATAAATGTTCTCCTGACCCAAATTTACGGGCCTAATGCCTAGTGCAGGTTGGGTTGGGCCCCTTGGCCTTTTTCATCAATAATTTGACCGGAGGCAAATCTGCCTAATGTGAATGATCGGGCAATTTTATGGGGTTCATCGCGTGCAATCAGATGGGCAAAGCTGAAACCGGCGGCAGGCGTTGCCTTGAAGCCGCCATAGCACCAGCCTGCATTGATAAAAATTCCCTCCACCGGGGCACGATCAATAATCGGCGAGCCATCCATCGACATATCAACGGTGCCCCCCCAACTGCGCAATAATTTTATGCGTCCGATCATTGGCATAATCGCCATTCCGCTTTCCACCACATCCCTTAATGTATGGATGCCGCCCCGCTGAGCGTAGGAATTAAAGCCATCCAGATCGCCACCGAATACGAGGCCGCCCTTATCGGACTGGGATACATAAAAATGCCCGGCACCGAAGGTGATTACGTTGGGTATAAGTGGTTTAACGGCTTCGGTGACAAAGGCCTGTAGCAGATGGCTTTCGATGGGCAAGCGAAACCCCGCCATGTGCGCCAGTGCAGAAGAATTCCCTGCAACCGAGATACCGATTTTATCTGCTTTGATCGTGCCGCGTGTTGTTTGAACGCCCGTTACCTTCCCATTTGAGATTTCAAAACCGCTCACTTCGCAATTTTGCACAATATCAACGCCCAGTTCTGAGGCGGCGCGAGCGTATCCCCATGCAACCGCATCATGTCGTACCGTACCGCCGGTTTTTTGCAGCAGGGCGCCCATAATAGGAAACCGGGCATTGTCAAAGTCTAAAAAAGGCAGCATTTTTTTCAACTTGTCGCGCCCGAGCAATTCAGCGTCCGCACCACTCAAGCGCATCGCGTTGCCGCGTCGCGCAAAAGCGTCGCGCTGAGAATCTGAATGAAAAAGATTTACTACGCCGCGCTGGGAAACCATTACGTTGTAATTGAGTTCTTTTTCCAGTGTTTCCCACTGACGTAGTGAATGTTCGTAAAAAATACCGTTCTGGGGCAAAAGATAGTTTGATCTGACAATGGTCGTGTTTCGACCGACATTACCCAAACCAATAACGCTTTTTTCAAGCACCGCTACATTGGTTAAGCCAAATTCTTTGGCAAGGTAATAGGCGGTGGCTAAACCATGCCCGCCGCCGCCAATGATAATTGCGTCATATTTTTCTTTTGGCGCTGCATCAACAAGTGCGGGCTTCCAATTTTTGTGCTTGGTAATCGCGTTGGCGGCGAGGCTGAAAAGCGAATATTTCACCGCATTATTCTCCCGGCTGCGATCCCTAAATTCTCGGCGCGATCATGAATGAAATTGTCCCTGGGACTTTGCCCATTTGGACATGCGCTTTTTTAAAACAGACAAGCCGAGCTTTGCTGTCTGTTGCACTTATTTTGCCAACCAGAGCATAATTTGCATAAAAATCCATAAGTTTTCACTTCACTCAAGTCAATTTTTTGTTGTTAGCATATATCAATGCTGCAAAATCTGACCGAGAAAATTCTGGGTTCTTTCATTTTTTGGATTTTCAAAAAAGCTCACCGGTTCGCCCTCTTCAACAATCTCGCCTTCATCCATGAAAACCACACGATCCGCAACTGCTCGCGCAAATCCCATTTCATGGGTAACGCAAACCATCGTCATGCCGTCCTTGGCCAATTCCATCATTGTGTCGAGCACCTCGGACACCATTTCAGGGTCCAATGCCGAGGTCGGCTCGTCAAACAGCATGATCTTGGGTTTCATGCAAAGCGAGCGCGCAATTGCCACCCGCTGCTGCTGTCCGCCGGACAATTGCCCGGGATATTTATTGGCCTGCTCTGGAATTTTTACCCTCTCCAGAAACATTTCCGCTGTTGCGCGAGCTTCCTTTTCCTTAACTCCACGCACCCACATGGGTCCGGCCATAAGATTTTGCATGACGCTAAGATGGGGAAAAAGATTGAAGTGCTGAAATACCATTCCAACATCCATTCTGACTTCGTTGACGTTTTTCATTTTCTTACGCATCTCGGTGCCATTGACCGTGATGGTGCCTTCCTGGTGGGCTTCAAGCCAGTTAAGCGTGCGGATCATAGTCGATTTGCCTGAACCAGATGGACCGCAAACAACGATTTTGTCACCCTTGTGCACGGTAAAATTGATATTTTTCAAAGCTTGGAAGTCACCGTACCATTTGTTGACGCCCTTCATTTCGATAATTATTTCGCTCATGATTGATTTATCCTCTAATGGCTTTTGGTACGATAGTGGCGCTCGATACGACTTTGTATCAATTCCAGACACATGGACATTACCCAGTAAATCAAAGCGGCCGTAATCAACATTTCCATGTGACGGAAATCCTTGTTGCCCAAAGTGCGCGCCAAAAACATCAATTCCCAAACCCCGATAACAGAAACAAGGGAACTATCCTTGAGCATGGCAATGAATTGATTGCCTGTAGGTGGAATAATTAACGGCATGGCTTGCGGCAAGATTATCTTGCGCATGGTCAGGCCAAAACCAAAACCCATTGAGCGCGATGCTTCCCACTGTCCCTTGGAAATTGACTGAATGCCGGCCCTGAAAATTTCAGTCATATAGGCGCCATAACAAAGGGTCAGCGCCAACACGCCAGCAGGTACCGCATCAATCACATAGCCCAATTGGGGCATGCCCAGATAAATCAGATAGACCTGCATCAACAACGGCAATCCACGGAAGAATGAGGTATAAAAACTCGCAATGGCAAAAGCAAAGCCGTTGGAGGAAAGTTTGGCGACTGCACCAATGATTGCCAATCCAGAGGCTAAAACGATGGAAACTGCTGAAATAAACAGCGTTGTCATCACGCCTTGCGAAATCATGAACCAGATTTTGGACTGAATAAATTCGTATTTTAAATCAAAGCTGTAAAAAAATGCCAGAAACAATAATAACAACTCAATCCAGACTACGATAACCTGAATTCGAAATGCTAAAAATCCGATGAGGAAAACGTTTCCGACAAATAACATTGATACCACAAGACCAACGGCAACATTGCCAAACAGCCCCGATTCAGAAGGTTCTCCAATAACCGGGCGCATAAATTCGCCAAAAATGGTATTGCTAAGGCCAAAAAAACTAAAAACAACCAGGCCAACCAAAAGCATTATGGCCAGGGTTTTAGGTTTGTGGACAAGCGGATCACTAACGACTGTATCTGCGTATAACAATGTTTCCCCCTTTTGAAAAAACCCGCCCCTCTAAAATAGAGGGCAATGCTTTCCCCATTTAAAAAAACCCGGCCCTCTATTTTAGAGGGCCGAGCTTATATCATTTTAGCATTGGTTAACGAGTGGAAGTATAGTCAACGCCATACCATTTTTCGGACAATTCGGTCAAAACACCCTCATCCTGCATGGCGGCAACAATGGATGCCAGTTTGTCGTTGAACTCCTGATCACCCTTGTCGATTGCCAAAGCAAGTGGCTCATAAAAGACCGGGTCACCAAGGATGCGCAGCGGGTAGTTATTTTCGATGGCATTCATGATCGCTGGCAGTGAGCCAACCATACCGTTAAGACGCACACCATCACCAAGACGTAAATCATCCATAGCAGCGGTACTATCTCTGTAGGATTTGTTTTCGCCAGCAGTGATTTGATATTCAAAGGAAGGAACGCCCTCTGCATCTATTTCCAGGTCTTTTTGCAGATAGAGTTCAAACGTTGATGCTGTTGTTGCGCCAACCGCTTTTCCATTCAATTCTGAAATTGACTGGAACGGGCTATCCGCATGCACAGCCACCGAGGCAGGTGTGAAGTAATAAACGGCGGGAAAGCTCAGCACTTCGGCGCGTCCCAATGTTGGAGTCATTGATCCAACGGAAAGATCCCAGCGGCCATTCCAGTTGCCGGCAGTGATAATATCCCAAGACGGCGTAACAAATTCAACATCTACACCAAGACGTTTGGCAATTTCACGTGCCACATCCACATCAAAACCGTCCATCTCGTTATCGTCATTCAAAAACGATTGTGGTGCCCATGCCGCATCGGTTGCGACCTTTAGTACGCCATTGGACATAACGCGATCTAGCGTTTCTCCAGCAAATGAAACGCTAGCGGACATCACCAGCGCCGTAGCTGCACCAATTGCAACCATTCGACGAATTAATTTCATGAATTCAACTCCCATATTTAACTTTTCACATATTCTTTATTCAGCTTTTCGACCCACACATGTGCACGACTAAGCCGACTATGCTCTTTAAAGCCACACGGACGGGCTCGATTGTCAAGCCTTCGAAGATGATTGGCGGAGGGAGGTATTGCTTTTTGAATGGTTATTGGTGCCAGAAATTTGTGTGCCGCGACACGCTTTTTTGGCCTATATTTTTCTGGTTTTCACATAGGTATTTCAGGTCGGCAGATGAACTTGGGTAAGGTGCAATATCAAATTGTACGCCTCTCCTTGCATTTGAATGAGGACATGAGAGATCGAACAGTGATGCAATGGGACTGATTATGTTGCTTTTGCGACATTGAATTGGTGCAAAATTTTGCCAAAGACGAACTTACGGCGCCAGCATTATTTGATGGGTTTTGGGCTAATTCAATTCAAATTTCACTTAAGGCAAACGAATGATGTCTTGATCGACGTGGGCAACAGACAATTCAAGCCTCAAGTTCATGTTCGCATCAAACTCAACCAATGCGGATCGCAACGTTTTTTGTTTGTACATAGTTGAAAATGGCTTCTTGACCTTTATCACGTCCGTTTCCTGACATTTTCATGCCGCCAAATGGTGTCTCTACACCACCTCCATACCACTCATTTACATAGACCTGACCGGCATTAAGGCGATCGCTGAACCATCCAGCTTTGTCTATATCCTGAGTGAATACTCCAGCGGCTAACCCATAATCTGTGCCATTGGCAATCGCTAATGCTTCGGCGTCATTATCATAGGGCAGAAGAGCCAAAACCGGACCAAAAATTTCTTTTTTTCCTATCGTCATTTCTGTGTGAATATCTGCAAAAACCGTCGGTGCAACAAAAAACCCGCGCCGATTCAGCCTATGACCTCCTCGAACCAAGCGTGCGCCCTCGGATATTCCTTCTTCAATCGAGCCAAGAATCCCGTTGAGATGCCCCTCGGATATCACTGGTGTAATGTCGTTATTTTCAACGCCATCACCAATTGAAAAACTATCGATCCGCGTTTCAATCATGTGGATTATTTCATCCTGCATCTCGCGCGGCACAATCAGTCTGGACATTGCAGAACACACTTGTCCCGAATGAAAGAATATGCCCCAATATATACTGTCGAGCACCCGCTCCAGGTTTGCATCCCTAGCAACTATTCCCCCGGATTTTCCGCCCAGCTCGGTAACACAAGGCACCACCCGCTCCGCCAAAACGCCCATAATTTGCTGCCCCACCGGAACAGATCCGGTAAAGACGACTTGTTGCACATCAGGATGCCTGACCAATGCGCCACCAATTTGGGGCCCATCGCCACAAAGAATACTGACCACGCCCTTGGGCACTTCTGCCATTTCACATGCCCGGCCCAATAAAAGCGCTGCCATGGGTGCTAGTTCGGCCACCTTCACAATGGCACAATTTGCGGCAGCCAGTGCTGGCGCAAGCGAGCGGGCAGCAATTGAAAGCGGAAAATTCCACGGGATAATGTGAGCGGTCACGCCGTAGGGCATATTGATTGTGTAATCGATATACCCGGCACCCAGCGGAATAGCGCGCCCCTCCAGCTTGTCTGCCATACCCGCGTAATATCGAAAATAGCGAATGGCTTCATCGAATTCGTCTTCGGCATCACATAGTCTTTTGCCGCTTTCCAGACTTAAGACTTGCGCGCCAGCCGGTTTCAACTCAAGCAATGCATCGCCAATTCTATATAACATTGCAGCGCGCTCATGGGGCTTCATCTCATAGAGCATTCGGGAGACATGGATTTTTTGCGCTTGCGAGATTGATCTCTCCAGATCGTTCAGGCTGGCCATGGAAACCTTGGCAAAACTTTCCCCCGTTGCCGGATTTATGTTGTCGATAATTTTTTTGGAAGTTACCCAACTCCCGGCGACAAAATTTGCCTGAACGTCACCAAAATTAAAATCTTCACCGGCTGGCATGTTGTTGCTCCATATTTTGGCAAACCAGATCAAACAAATTGCTGGTGTCATCATCTGTGGGCAGGCTGCGAATTGCCCGGGCTAGATTGCCAGCTGCATCGTTGCCAAGTACCGGCTCGCTCAGTCCTTTGAACTTGGACCAAACCACATCATCGTCAAACTTGTCTTCAGGATCGCCTTTTGCTTCTGTTGGCTCTGAACTCACCACAACTCCATCCCTAAGCCTAAGAGTTGCCCGTGCAAAACGACGCGCTGGAAAGGACTTGTTGAATTCATCAGTTTCCGTGATGTGCACCGTTTTGGCCAGATCAAGGATAGAATTGTCCATGAGGCCGCTTGCGGTCACCTCCAGGACACCGATCGAGCCACGCACTAGTGCCGCCGCTACTGAAAAGGGCAAAGAATATTGTGCCTGCTCGGTGTTGTTTGGGATTACATTTAGTCTTTTTGCTTCGTGAAAGGTCTCTATTTCAACCAACTCAATTTGGCTGGCATTGATCTGATGTTTTTCTACCAGAGAAAGAACCGCTTCGACCGCTGGCTGTGCCCAGCGGCACACGGGATAAAGTTTCATATATTGCTCATCAATGCGCCATGTATGACCAAGATCGCTCCAAAAATCACGTAGCGCATCATCTTCCATAGTGATCGCCGGTGCGCCGGTGAACCCGTCTTTTGCAAGATATGCAGCTGAAATACCGGCCATCGCGCCCCATCCGGAGCCATCTTTAACCATCGTGGGGGCATCAACGCAGCGCATCATCTGACTGCGCGGGCCATGATATTCGGCGATCCCCAATGCCTCGCGCGTCATCTCTTTGCTTAACCCGAGTTGGCGCGCGCCAAGGGCGGCGGTTGCCAGAGCGATCCATGCACCGGATGAGTGATAGTCGCTCGCACTGGCATGTAAAGAAATTCCAGCCCTGGTGCCAATTTCATATCCTATGACAATGCCGCTCAGCAATTCTTTGGCACTTGTGCATCCCTGAGCCTGCATCAGGGCGAACAGAGCGGGGATGACGCCGCAGCCCACATGTCCTTTTGTGAGTTTATGCCCGTCATGGGCATCTAGTGAATCAATACTCATGCCGTTGGCCAGAGCAGCACCGGCAGGGCTGACCATACGACCGTCCCACCACAATCGGGCACCATCTCCGCCAAACTGGCGTACCGCGTGCCCTCGAATGATTTGGGAAAGCGTAGTTTGCGAACCGCCAACTGCAACGCCCAATGTATCAGCCAAACAGCGCACCGCCTGATGAACTATGTGTTCAGGCAGGTCAAAAAATTCAGTGTCGTGAATAAAATCGATCGTGTCTGTCATAACTTCATGCCTGACCGTCAAGCCCAATGATAATAGGATTTAAATCCTTCAATGGCATGATCGAGCGCCCCATCATCCACATCGCGATGCAATACCATTCGAATCGAGGGAGATTGCCCGCCTATCCGAATTCCCAGACCACTCATATGAGCGCAAAGTGGGGCATGATGCTCAGGCGCGGGGGTAAAAAATACCATGTTGGTATGTATTTCAACATCACCCACTGCCAAATCTGTCAAACAATTGCCAAGACTGACTGCCCGCCGGTGATCATCTTTCAAGCCAGCAATATTATGTTCAAGTGCAAATAAACCCGCCGCTGCCAAAAATCCGGCCTGGCGCATGCCGCCGCCCAATATCTTGCGGTGACGCAACGCTCTCTTAATGGTTGCTTCATCACCCACCAGAACTGAACCGGCAGGAGCGCCCAACCCTTTGGACAGGCAAACTGAAATCGTGTCCGCCACTGCCCCGAGTTTCTTTGTAACAAGCTCCTTTGCATCAAGTTCCTTATCCTTGCAATTCAAAGCTGAAATTGCATTAAAGATGCGCGCGCCATCCAGATGAACGAGCAGGCCGCGTTCCTTGGCGATTGCTGAAGCGGCACGCATTTTATCAACGCCAATTGCCTTGCCGCCAACGGTATTTTCCAGACAAAGCAATTTGGTGCGCGCATAATGCACATCGTCGTCCTTGATCGCAGCGGCCACTATATCAGGGTGGATTTCACCACCGGGCTGGGTTGGCACAGGACAAAGTGAAATACTTGCAAGAACCGACGCGCCAGCGGCTTCGTCGCTGTAAACATGGTAATCTTTGCCAACGATGATCTCGTCTCCGCGAGCGCAATGCGCCATCATCGCCGCCAAGTTGCTCTGGGTCCCGCTGGGAAAAAACAAACCCGCCTCTTTACCCAATCGCGCTGCCATTTCGCCCTCAAGTTGCAAAATGCTGGGGTCTTCTTCGTACACATCATCGCCCACGCGTGCTTCAGCTATGGCATCTCGCATGGCATCATCAGGGCAGGTCACAGTATCACTGCGCAAATCACAGACACAGCTAGCCGTGCCTGTGTGTTTCATTTGGGCGTATTTGTTCATTCTTTTACCTGTTCATAGGCCAAGGCTGCAACAATGTGAATTCGTTGCGTTTCCCCACCGTTTAAGGCTGTGTGGTAACCTCGGGTGTCGGTAAAGTAAACCGAACCGTCCGCCGGCAGGTGCGTTACGTGGTGATTGACCACAAAAAGCGAGCCGGGGTTGGTGATCAGCGGTATGTGCAGACGCGGCTCGGGATCACGGTGCCAGGAATTGCAGTTATAAAGGCCCTTGGATAGAATACGGGTACGCCCGATTGGAAATCTTTTGGCCAACTCCTGATGAACATGCTCGAAATACGTACCCTTGAATTTTGGATTGAATTCTGAAAAATCAATCTCGGGAACAAGATCTTCGCGGGGCTCTTCGATGTAATCTTCACCCGTGCGTATCCAGTAGCGGCCCGAAAGGTCATTGGTGGTCCACTCTGTCTGTCCCGGTCGCTGGGTCAGGGGCAGGGCCGCAAACCCTTGGTCCTGCATATTACCCATATATGCATCAATTTTCAGGCACTGCTCTAATGCTTCATTGAGGCGATCAATATCAAATTTCAATTCCAGCCTCTGTATGCCCGGACCTGCAACAAATCCTGCAACTGAGCGAGTTTCGGCTTTGGTACCCATCCAGCCGCGAATTGCCTGAACATCAACATCGGTAGAATTATCGTTAAATTGCTTGGTTAAAGGCATAATTTTTATCCTTGTCAGTGCTGCGATTTGGGCAAATTACCAAACTGCTCCCAAAAATAAAACGCCAATGGGGAATGACTTGATGCATAAATTAGATTAACTCTTGATTTTAACTTTATGCGAGCTAAAAATACATATGCGCCGTCAGATCCCCACAATCACCGCGTTACTTTGCTTTGAGGCTGCCGCCCGAACGGAAAATTTTGCCAAGGCTGCCCGTGAAATCAACATAACGCAGAGTGCTCTCTCTCGCCAAATTCAGGCGCTGGAATCTTTTACTCAACAGACTTTGTTTACCCGAAACCGCCAAAGGGTCAAACTTACGCTGGCTGGCAAGACATTGTCTGCTGAACTCATACCGCAGCTTGAAAAGCTGGAGGGCACACTTTTTACAATCCGATCCCACAACAATCAGGGCGGCACGATAAATGTGGGGGTTTATCCGACCTTGGGCAGTCGATGGTTGATGCCACGGTTCCTAAAGTTCGCCGAAGCGAACGATAAACTGACCCTTAATACCATTACTTATCTAAGCAATGGTGCCATCGATCCCAGCCTTGTTGATCTGGCCATCGTTCAGGGAAGTCCGCCCTGGCCGGGGTTTCGTGTGGATTTTTTGATGGGAGAAACCATGATAGTTGTGTGCAGTCCCAAATTGATGCAAAAACCTCTCGAACAAGCCTCCCAATTGCTGGAAAATCGGGTCCTGTTACATTCCACACGCCCCAAATCGTGGGAAATTTGGTCTAGCAGCCTAGATGAGCAATTACATTTACGCCCGACAGGGCCGATGTTTTCTCAGTTCGAAATGCTGATAGATGCCGTAAAAGGCGGACATGGCGTGGCGATAATTCCCAGCATTTTAATTCAAAAAGAACTGCTGGAGGGCACCTTGATCAAGGCCCATTCTCACGAATGCACTACTGAAAGTGCCTATTATTTGCTTACCCCGAAAGTGAAAGTCGGCATCCGCAGAATTGAGATGTTTCGCAAATGGTTTCTTGACCAGAGCAGGCCCTAGAGCGTTCCGTATTTCAATATTGTATCAAAAGTCAGTTGGCGCTCCGCCCTCTGATTTTCGTCTGGCTACAAAATCGGCCAGTTCTTCTTTAATGGCCTCATCTATTGCCGGTGCCTCGTACTCCTCTAGAATTTTCTTCCAGATTTTGTTGGCCCGTTCCGGGGTTTGAACACTGCCGCCATCCTCCCAATTTTCAAAATTGCTCCAGTCAGAAATGAAGGGGTTATAAAATGCCGTTTCGTAACGGTCCTGAGTATGTTGAACGCCGAAAAAGTGCCCATCCGGGCCTACCTCTTTTATGGCATCAAATGCCAGATCTTCAGGGGTGCATGGCACCGGTTTCATATAGGCGATCATTTGCTGCAAGGTCTCGCAGTCCATGATAAATTTTTCGTATGAAGCGCAAAGGCCGCCCTCAAGCCAGCCAGCCGCGTGATAAACCACGTTTGTTCCTGATGTCACCGCCGCCCATAGCGAATTCATGCTCTCCCAGGCTGATTGACTATCCGGACAATTTGCAGCGTTGGCATTGGCCGTACGCAGGGGAAGATTATAAAATCGGGCCATTTGCCCGGCCATTTGTGTGGCGCGCACATAATCGGGAGTACCAAAAGCGGGAGCTCCGGTTTTCATATCCACGTTGGAGGTAAAAGAGCCGATTACCGTTGGTGTTCCGGGCCTGATGCACTGAACCAAGACAATGGCGGCAAGTGCTTCAGCCACCGACTGCATGACAGCGCCAGCCATAGTGATTGGCGCCATGGCACCGGCCAGAGTAAACGGGGTGACGATAGTTGGTTGCCCGCGCCGCGTCATGCGCATCAAACCGTCCAGCATTGGCCAGTCATGTTTAAGTGGTGATGATGAATTGATGTTGGTGTACATACGCGGACTGGCTGCAAACTCCTCATCACTAAGTCCGGCGGCGATGCGCACCATTTCCATTGCATCTTCAATTCGTTCCGACCCCAGACAATATCCGTGGGTGACCTTGTCGGTCAAAGTGAGTTTGTCATAAAGGCAATCAAGGTGGCGAACCGATGCGTGGATATCCAGTGGCTCGACCGGATAACCTGCGGCAAAATGGATACAGTTGAAATGTTGCGTAAACTTTAGAAAATCCTGAAACGCTGCTCGATCTCCGGGCCGTCGGCCCCGATCAAGGTCTGAACAATTTGGTGGGCTGGAAACGTTGCCAAACACCATGTGTCCGCCACCGATGATGATTTCGCGGTCGGGGTTTCGTGGCGTGATCTTGAACTGGGACGGGGCGAGCGCGACCTTTTCCATAACAAATTCGCGGTCCATGCGCACGTTTGTATCGTTAAGCGTACACCCGGCCTTCTTGAGAATAAGCGCTGCTTCCTCATTTAGGAATTCAATGCCGATTTCCTCTAAAATTCGCATTGCTCCATCATGCATGGCCTCAACCCCTTCGGGGGGAAGTGGCGCGGTTGGCATATCGCTGTTAACAGGAATTCCCCAATCCATCTGTTTGATTGCCGGGCCGCTGCGTCTGGCGTTACCGGCCCGTCCGCCAGCTCGCCTGCCTTGTGAAAGTCTTGCCATCATATTTCCTTCGTGTTCAGTATTTTGCGCTCTAGGGTCAATCAGTTGCTGAAATTTTCAGTTGCGGAAGATTTTTGGATTTGAGCGCGCCCATGGTTGGCGCTCGCCCAGCACCTTAGATTCCAAAATGATGCTTTTGACATGGCTTTCCTGCTTATAAGCCATCACATGCACCCCTTTAACCCCTTCAATTTCCTTGATACGAGCCATTAATTCCACGCAGATTTTTCGACCTTCGAGGCGTGGGTTTTCAGCCCTCTCAAGGCGATCAACAATCGCATCAGGAATGTGAATGCCCGGGATATTTTTCCGAAGCCAGCGCGCTGTTCGCGCCGAGGCCAAAGGACCGGTTCCGATCAGCATAAACGCCCGTTCCGTCAAACCCTCGTCCACAGCACGGCTCATGAAAGATTGCAGCATTTTTATATCAAAACAGTATTGAGTCTGAATAAACTCGGCGCCAGCATCAATCTTTTTAGCAAGTTGATCGACGCGATTTTTTAGAGGAGGCGCAAACGGATTGATGGTTGATCCGATGAACTGGCTCGGCGGCTTGTCCAGCTTGCGCCCGCTTAAAAACTGCGCTTTGTCGCGCATCGTTTTAATGGTTTTGATTAATGAAATACTGTCCAGATCAAACACGGGTTTTGCCTCTGGATGATCGCCAACACTCACATCATCGCCACTTAAACAAAGCACACTGCCCACCCCGATGGCAGCAGCGCCAAGCACATCCCCCTGAATGGCGATGCGGTTGCGGTCGCGACACGACATCTGGATGATTGGCGAGTAGCCGTTTTTGGTCAAAATGGCGCAAACCCCAAGGCTGGACATATGGCAATTGGCGCCGGACCCATCTGTTGCATTTATCGCGTCAACAACACCGCTGAACAAATCCGCCCGCCGAACCACTTCAGCCGGGTCAGCACTATCCGGTGGCGCGATTTCTGTTGTTACGGCGAATTGGCCCGCTCGCAGCACACGCTCAAATCTGGTGTGCGAAACATGCCCTTTTAGTTTTGGCAATGGGGCAGTGGGGTCACTTTCATCCCGACCCATTTCGGCTGCGCCCTTATACATCGCCAGAGTGCTCGCGTGCCAGCTTCAACCAGGACGATGTGCCATTGGAGCGATGATCGAGCGCCGGTTGCAAATTCTCTATTCCACCACCGCCTTTCATTCGCGATGCGCCATCCCACGCCGCAACCCACACGCACAACATGTCGGGCTTGACCTCACACATACCATCTTCACGTACCCCCCCACAGGGACCGTTGCGGATATTTTTGGGGCAGTTCATCGGGCAGCTCATGCCGGTTTTGCTTAAGACGCAGTCCCCGCACATCTGACAATCAAACAAAAATCCCTTGATGGCCCGCTCAACAACAATAACTGGCCGATCAAGAAACCGCCCGAAAATCTTGTTTAAGGCACTTAAGCTAAACACGATGACCGGTCTGGTGACCAGATAAACTGTTTCCAAAATTTTAGAACGTCTTACGGACCACAGTCTGACTTTATACATTTTAGATTACCGCCTATGAGACCGATATCGCTTGTTTTGCCTCAAGGATACGCCCCTGGGTTTTCCCCACCAGCGCCTTGGCCAATTCGACACTTACTGCAGCATCACGCCCATAGGCATCGGAATTGACCGCATCAGCGAATTCCTGATTTAGTGGTGCGCCGCCGACCATTACATGCAATTGTTTCAAAATGCCGCGTTTATCCAATTCTTCAATAACGACTTTCATGTATGGCATCGTGGTGGTCAGCAATGCTGACATACCCAAAATATCTGGCTGATGTTCATCTATGGCCTTTAAATAATCTTCCACACTATTGTTGATTCCAAGGTCAACAACTTCAAAGCCTGCGCCCTCCAGCATCATACCGACAAGGTTTTTACCAATGTCGTGAATGTCACCCTTGACCGTGCCGATTACATATTTGCCGGTGCTGGCAGTATCGTCGCTCTTGGCCAATATGGGACGTAACAACCCCATTCCCCCCTTCATGGCGTTAGCGCTCAAAAGAACTTCCGGCACAAACAAAATGCCGTCACGGAAATCCACGCCGACCACCCGCATGCCCTCAACAAGAACTTCGGTCAGCACCATGTTGGCTTCCCAGCCCCGGTTCAACAGAATTTTCGTACCCTGCTCAATTTCATCAACCAGACCGTCATAAATATCGTCATGCATCTGCTCAACCAGATCGGTGTCATTCAAGTCTTCAAGAATAATAGTGTCTTCGTTATCGGGCATAAAAGTTTCCTAAAATTTTTGGAGGTTTATCCGGAATATTGCCAGCTCGAATTGGTCAGTATTGTTTCTTGATTGGCTATGAGAACAAGGGTTGAATTTAAGTACAGCGCTTGCAGCTTATGCTGTTTTATCGCCATGCAGTTTTGTATTTTGGCCATGATAAACAAACTTCGGCCATGCTCGCTTGCGGTAAAAACATAGGTTTTGACCCTACATATGCTGCTGCAGACGTGTGTCGGATGGCCTTATGGCGTAAACGCGTTTGTAACTCGTTGCGAAATGTGACGACGATGTAAAACCGGTACAAACAGCAACCTCGATGATCGAGCGATCTGAATAAAGCAGCAATTCCCGCGCCTGCTGAAGCCGGATTTTGACATAATATCGGTGAGGCGTCATTCCGGTATACTGAAGAAAAAGTCGCTGCAACTGGCGAACACTAAGATCGATCTCGCTGGCAAGCTCGGGCATGCTTACGGGGTCTTCAATATTATCCAGCATGGCCCGGATAACCGTGCGCAATCCAATTGGCAAGCGCTCGAACAATTGCTGACTGCCGCCGAGCTGGTTGGTCTGGCCTTCGCGAATTCGTTCATGGTGGAATTGATTTGCCACAGCGCCAGCCAGTTCGCGACCATGTTCCTTCTCGATCAGATAAAGCATCATATCAAGGGCGGCAGTTCCCCCTGAACAAGTAAACCGATTGCGATCTATTTCAAACAGGTTGTTGGTGCAATCAAGTTGGGGAAAATCTTCTCTGAAAGCAGGGCGGCTTTCCCAATGGATTGTGCATCGATAGCCGTTTAATAACCCGGCTCGCGCTAAAAGATAGCTGCCGGTTGAAAGTGCGCCAAGCACCCTGCTGCTGCGCGCGGCTTTACGCAAAAACGACATATGCGCCGGTTTTTCGCCATGTTTAACCCGGGAACCGCCGCAAACAAATAAATAGTCCGCACCCTCAAGCGCTTCATCTACCGCCAGCGTTTCCATTCCGATACCGTTGGAGGTAAAAACCTGCCCACCCCTCAAGCTGGCCAGTTTCCAGATATAGGCGGTTTTGTTCAAAAGCCTGTTGAGTGAACGCATTGGCTCAATCATCGAGGCCAGGCTCATCATCGAAAGGTCAGGCAACAGGAACAGGACGAATGTCACCGGTTTCTGGTTGGCTCCCACCGTAACCGGCTGGTTTTGATCCAGATATGAGATGTTGGAAGTAGCAGCATTTGCCAGCGTTCTAACTCCAGGGGTATGGGCTGTTTGAAACAGGGTGCAACTCACCTGTTGCAAAGCGGGAAATTCTAAACGGCTCTAATAGGGGGGCTGTTTGCCCAAGAACTTCTTCAGCGACAAGCTCACCTACACCTAACATTTTGTAGCCATGATTGCTGTCAGCGATTACGTAACAATTTTGACGAAATACATCAAAAACCGGGAATGAATCCGGAGTAAAGCAACCAAGTCCACCGGACTTTTCGTCGCGATAATGAACATGTTTACCCTCAAAACGCTGCAGGCAGAAGGCCAAAGAAGAAGTCCACATATCGACAAATTCAGCCGAGGCGACAAATTCAGGGCTTTTGGGACCGTATGGATCAAGGGCAACTTCATCGGTTTTGGTTTCGATTTTATAGGGCATTGCCCCGCCTTGCACGCCGCCAAAATGTAAGTCTGGTTTGAAATACACCCCCCACAGATCCTCACATATCAGATTGCCGGTTTTTTGTGAGTAGAGCGGCGCATCAGTATCAAGATGAATGACCGGTGGTTCCTTGCCCGCATTGGTGCGCAAAAAATCTGAAGCAACGTCAAGAACGCCCTCTTCGAGTTGCCAAAAACGCCACATCGCCACTTCAGGATGGCTCTTTCCATCCAGATCCGTAACAGGGATTGAATTTGGCAATTCCAGCATATTCCAAAAGTCGCGCACCCATGGCCCAACGCCGATGACAAGATATTCGCACTCTATATTCCCCTGATCGGTCTCAACTGCGCAGATGGCATCGCTCGTCTGATCAAATCGAAAACCGGTGACAGTAACACCTTCCAAAATTGTAACTCCAGCATTTCTGGCCTTGGCAGCCAGCCCGTGCAACGAGGCCATATTGTTGGCAAATCCACCCTGTTTCTCATGCAGGACCGTTGTTATTCCTGTTCCCTGCCAGTCGCTGAAAATGCCCTTTAAATAGGTGTTACATTCATCAGCACCTTCGATCAGAGCAGACTGATAGCCGATGGCTTGCTGCTGGTCATAAATACTCACGATATCTTCATGCATCACCTCCGGGCTGAGCTGCATATAGCCCGTGGGATGATATGAATAGGTTTTTGGATCACTTTCCCATTCCTTCACAGAGTGTGCCATCAGTTCGCGCATGGCGGGCTGAAAATAGTTGTTGCGAACAATACCGCAGGCAATCCCTGATGCTCCGGCTCCAATCTTGCCCTTGTCAAGCACGACGATTTCCGCCTCGCTTTGACGACCTTTGGCTTTTAGAATTTTTGCCAGATGATAGGCCGTTGAAAGGCCATGAATACCAGCACCGATAATTACATATTTTGACTTGGAGGGAACGGACATTTTTTTCTCCGTGGGAGTAATAGCAGATTTTGGCCACACTGCCTAGTTTTACAGTGATTTAATGCCATAAATACGACATAAAGCTGCTAAATTACGGCATCATGTTTTTGGCGTGACATTGGAGCAATCTATTATTGGTATCAAACCTAATACCCCAAAATTTCTCACAGTTTGACCTGTGATGAAACTGCTCCACTCCGTATGAGCCTATCTATGGACACCCATATGACAGTTTCGTAATTCATCTGAACACAAGGAATTGTCTATGGGTTATCTGGATGAATTCCAAGATATTGATTTCAGCAGAGGCGCAGCTTTGTTATCCGCCGTAGGAGTTGAGTGGGATTTCCTGTTAATAATCTCGACAAAATTTAAGGCAGTAAAAAATCACCCATACTATAAGATGCTGCCAACGCTGCTTTCCCGCGTTAAAAAAAATCATGGAGACAGATAGGGTCGGGCCACATAGGAGTGGCTAATAACGGGAAAAATAACTGAAGATTTAGGAACATAAACGGCGCTCTAGAGTGCTTCCTAATATTCCCAAATAGACTAAAAATTGCATAATCGTTGCGCAGCCTTGGCCACATTGGGTGGTAGGGTATGCTTGTTAAAACACGACAAGATTATCAACTGAAAAGCCAAATATGACCTAGCCTGAAAGCGCGGGGTGGATGCGTTCTAATTCCCTTAAAATCAAGTCAGGTCTGGAGGTGCGGATCGTCGGCAGACGCATGCGCGCATCTATGATTTGCTGATAATCCAGTTCGGCCAATATCAATTCATCTCCCCCCTTTGCTCTGACCAGTTCAGACCCGTCAGCATCAATAATGGATGAGCCACCGGTAAAATTCACTCCTGCTATCGGCCCGATCCAGTTGCAATAAATTCCGGGCAACCCGTATATCATTGAATAAAAGCGAAACGTATTGGTCCAGCCGGTCGGGTTGTCAAAGCCACCGCCGACCGCCTCTCTGGTGGAGGCAAAAGGGCATATCAGCATGCTGGGATTTTGCAATACCGCCAGATGAACAAGGGCCGGGTTCCATACGTCTGCACAAATCAGAGTTGCCATCGACCAATGGCCGAAAAGGGTTTGAGTCGTGATATGGCGCCCGGCGGCGAAATACTTCGCCTCGTCAAGTTGACCATAATTGGGCAGATTCACCTTTCTATAAATTGCGGTTACCTTTCCTTGGCTCAACCAGGCAAAGGAATTATACAACAGGCCGGTCGAGGATTGCTCTATAAAACCAACGCCTGTTGTCATACCGGCACTGGCCTTAGCCAGCGAAAGCAGTTGTTCAGCATCCGGCAAAAGCGCCAAATCCTGATGCCGGGCGGCAAACGAATATCCGGTTAATGAGAGTTCGGGAAAGACCAAAATATCCACGTTTTCCTTGCGCGCCCGCGCAATCATCTCCAGGTGAGGGCTGATTGTGTGATGGCCTATAGCCTCAAGAGCGGATTTTTGTGGGTGAACCAGTTGCGCGCAAGCCACGCGAAGGACCGACTTTTGCATTGCGCGCTCTCTCCCAAGGTCGAAATAAAAATTGCCTCCGGCACTTTCGTTCCGGAGGCATTCATATCACAAGCCTGACAGATTTAAATCAAGTCCATGGATTGCAAAAAGTCTCTTGCAACTTGCTCGATCGTCTGCTTATCCACGTCAACCCGAGAATTCAGGTCCTGCATGACGGCGTCCGAAAGTGTAGCCGACAAAGAATTCAACAGGTCGCCCACATTTGGGTTTGCATCCAGAACTTCGCGCCGGATTGGGAAATACATTCAACTCACTTGCACTCGAACCGCGCACCGTAAGAGCATAGGTGTTGTTAGTCTTAATCCATGGCCAATTCGAGCGCAGCAAAGCATCACGGTATTTCCACAAAAAGTGCCAAAAGAATTCTGAGGCAACAGGTGCGTGGCTTCGGTGGCTGTATTCCCCCATTTCGCATCATATCCAGATAAGCAGTATCCTGCCCTTTATCTACAATGACCTGTGCGCCGTGATTGTAAATCTTAATGGCATGGACAGTTTTGATTTGCTCTGCGTCTTTGGGAGTTAACGCATACCAGCTTGGGTGAACAGTTCCAATAAATGCCCAACAAACAGCGGCTCGATCAATAATTTGAGCACATGTTTTACGGGGGAGGGCTTGGCGAAATCCAGAGGCAATCTAAATTCTAGAACATGCCAAGTCTCGCCATTTGAAATTTTCCCCTGATGCAGCTCTGCGCAAATACGCCGGTTAAAAATTTTGGTTAAATGTAGATAAAAAATTTCTATTGCGAGATAACTTACGGCTGTTTACTGGCCATGATCCACTGTTTCCCAAAGCCGCGATTGGCCATGATGAAAACGATTGCTTTATTCCTGTTGGCTTGTCGCGTGAACATTGGGCAAGTACCTCGCCAGTCCGCTCGATTTTCAAAGCCGCTTTTAAGTCTGCAGACCTGCCCCATTTCACCCCTCACAGCTTTCGTTATATGATTGTCAGCGAAATGTATGTCTGAAATCTTTCTGTTGCCCAATTCGAGGCATGGAGCCAAAACCTTGGCCATGAGGGCACGACGACGACGCTAACCAGTTATGGAAAATCGGACTGGAAGAGTAGGGCATACTTGTCAGAAATTCCACCCATGACACAGAAGACAACCACTCACCCGATCAGATATTGAAGAAATACTGACGGCGCGTGGAATGTGACGATCTCAAAGTCCGTCGACAAAACGCGCCCCTCATGTACAAAACGCACCCCTCATGTATAAGTTTCCTAAAAAGAACAAATTGGGGCGGGGAAATGTTCGAGCAGGTATTCAAAAATATTGATGATGTGTTGCGTCAGGAGGCTGGATGTTCGACTGAGCTTGACTATACCGAACAGACCTCATGGATGTTGTTTCTGAAATATCTCGATGATCTGGAACACGAGCGCGCCATGGAAGCCGAGCTAGTTGGCAAGCCTTATCAACATATTATTGACGAGGCGCATCGCTGGTCAAAATGGGCGGCGCCAAAAAAGGACAATGATGAATTTGACCACGACACAGCGCTGACGGGTGATGATTTGATCGAATACGTCAACACCAATTTGTTCCCGTACTTGCAAGGCTTCAAGGCTCGCGCCAGCGGTTCTGATACTATAGAATATAAAATCGGTGAGATTTTTGGTGAGATTAAAAACAAGTTCCAGTCTGGTTATTCCCTGCGTGATGCGCTGGAATATATGGACACCTTGCAAATCCGCTCGCAAAAGCAAAAGCATGAGCTTTCCCACCTTTATGAGGCCAAAATCAAGAACATGGGCAATGCCGGGCGCAATGGCGGGGAATATTACACCCCGCGCCCGCTGATCCGAGCCATGATCGCCGTAACCAAACCGCAAATTGGCGAAACCATCTATGATGGCGCGGTCGGCTCTGCCGGGTTTTTATGTGAGGCTTATGAACATATGTGGCGTAAGGACATGACCACATCGGAACTGGAAACCCTACAAACCAGAACCTTTTACGGCAAAGAGAAAAAGCCGCTTGCCTATGTCATTGCCATCATGAATATGATTTTACACGGCATTGACGCGCCAAACATTTTGCACACCAATACGCTGGCGGAAAACCTCAATGACATTCAGGAAAAAGACCGCTTTGATATAATCCTCGCCAACCCGCCTTTTGGTGGTAAGGAGCGCAAAGAGGTGCAGCAGAATTTCCCGATAAAAACTGGCGAGACGGCCTTTTTGTTTTTGCAGCATTTCATCAAGTCGCTGAAAGCTGGTGGTCGTGCGGCGATTGTTATCAAAAATACCTTTTTGAGTAATGACGACAATGCCTCAACGGCGCTACGCGGCGAATTACTAAAAAATTGCAATCTGCATAGTGTGCTGCATTGCCCGCAAGGCACTTTTACTGGCGCGGGCGTTAAAACAATAGTGCTGTTTTT
>CAZMVQ010000034.1:24151-26478 GCA_964569865.1 uncultured Devosia sp. | reverse complement strand
TAGTGATGAAAGGATGAGCGATGTCGAAGCGCCATACACAAAAACATAAAATAGATCGCCGTTTAGGTGAAAATATCTGGGGTCGTCCCAAGAGTCCGGTAAATATCCGCTCTTATGGACCCGGCCAGCACGGGCAGCGCCGCAAGTCAAAAATCTCCGATTATGGATTGCAGTTGCGCGCCAAGCAAAAACTCAAAGGCTATTATGGTTCAATTACCGAAAAAGCCTTCCGCCGTACCTATGATGAAGCCGTTAGAGTTAAAGGCGATACCAGCGAAAACCTTATCGGTCTTTTGGAACAGCGTCTTGATGCCATTGTCTATCGGGCAAAATTTGTGGCCACGGTTTTCGCCGCTCGCCAGTTCGTCAACCATGGCCATGTAACGGTCAATGGCGGCAGAGTTAACATACCTTCTTATCGGGTGAAAATTGGTGACGTGATCGAGGTTCGTGAACGCTCCAAACAAATGGGCATCATTGTAGAGGCCATTGCTTTGGCCGAGCGTGATGTTCCTGATTATATTGATGTAAGCCATGAAAAACTGACTGCGTCACTAACTCGAATTCCGGCCCTTTCCGATGTACCTTATCCGGTACAGATGGAGCCAAATCTGGTTGTGGAATTTTACTCCAGATAGGCAGTTTCTGCCTCGGTTTGGCAACCAACAGGCAAAGTTATATTAAAAAGGCCGCCCATAGTATGGGCGGCCTTTTTTGTCATTGCTAGAAGCAAAGCGATGAAGCAATCCAGAAATTTTTATATCAGAACTGGATTGCCACACGCCTGAAAATCAGGCGTTCGCAATGACCGGGTGACCGATGACCGGCTGGCCAATTGAATGCCAATCTAATCATTCAGCCGGAGAAATCCCTGAATTCATAAACACCGGATGATCGAGATCATAGGCGATATCAGCCTCATACGGCACCGAAGATTCAAATAGGCGCAGGCGTTTATAAACCGAGATCAGGTCAATAATCGTCGTCCATGAATTGGCCAGAAATTTGAACGATTCTTCAACCTGATTAAAAGCGTTCGAGATCTGTTGAAACAAGCCAAGAGTTAAGGCGCCCGAAAGAATTGAGGGGGCCATGGCTACAAGGGGAATAAAGTTGGACGCCTGAAGATAGGAAAAACGCGCAACATTAAAATACAGGTAGTGACGATAAAGCCGAAAATAGTTTTTTTGCACATTGCCAAACAGTTCCTGAATGGAAACGGGCTGGGCGCGCTCAGTTGCATCTTCCCCATAAACCAGTTCTTTACGGAAAGCGGCTTCGACTTTTTGATTTTCAAATTCAAGACCGGGAAGCTTTATGCCAACCGTGGCCAAAAGCACTGTGCCAAAAATCGCCGAGATCATGGCAATCCAAACCAATGAGCCATCAACCGGCCCGATGATGGGCAATTCGGTTATATTTGTAGAAAGCTCGAACAAAAGCGGCAAAAATACAATCAAGGTCATCATCGAGGCGACAAAAGAAACCGCCAACCCTTCAACTATGCGGGCAAAACGCTGGGTATCTTCCTGAATACGCTGGGAAGCGCCCTCAACCTCGCGCAATATGGGCCAGTGGGCCATATAAAAGGCATTCATGGCCCGGCGCCAACGGAACAGGTAATGGGCAATAAAAAACGAGTTTAGAACCAACACCGTGATGTTGGGCACCAGAACATAAAGAACGGTCCAAAGCTCCCCATAGAATTCTTCAGGAGTAACTGATTTTGCCTCGCTCATGGCCTGTTGAATCATATCATAAAACGTACCGTACCAATCGTTGAGCCATGCCCCGATCTGAACATTGAAATATACAACTTCCAAAATTGTTACCGACCCGAAAACCGACCACCAGAACCATGGGGTTTTCTTGAAAAAATACCAAGGGACACAAAACAGATATCCGGTCAGCAACACATATTGATAAAGCCAGACTTTTTCAGCCGAGAAAAACGGGTCTGGATCCGCTTCCGTTGGAGCAATGCCAATCAGGTTACCAATGGAGAGGACTGATCCAATTTGAGGGCCGAACAAAAACCAGATGAACATGGCGAAGCCAACCCACAATATGGCGGCGGGGAAAAACAGGCGGGGTGAGGGGAAAAAAGAGCGAAACAATTTAGTATCTCCTAGATAGTTTAAATGAAATCTAACTGTCTGGAGAGAAAATTTGCAACTCAGGTTTAAGTGAAGTGCTGATTTAATTGTAATTTTTGATGATTTGATTGAAAAAATGATCCGAAAAAGCTTTTGGTGGCAATTCACCTGCGAAAAACCGCCGGAATTAATTCCGGCGGGATCATTTTTTCGAATCGCGGTGAGAGGTTT
>CAZMVQ010000034.1:0-24051 GCA_964569865.1 uncultured Devosia sp. | reverse complement strand
TGTTCTTCAACGGCTGATGCAATGGAAGATGTAAAGGTGTTTACTTCGATCATGGTGCGGGTGATTTCAGAAATTCCCTCAACCGCTTCACCGGTGGAATTTTGAATATCGGCAATTTGGGCTGATATTTCTTCTGTTGCAGTCGCGGTCTGATTGGCCAGACTTTTAACTTCTGAAGCAACAACGGCAAAGCCCTTGCCTGCTTCTCCGGCTCTGGCCGCTTCAATGGAGGTATTGAGAGCCAAAAGATTGGTGCGTTCGGCAATATCCTGAATGAGGGCAATAACATCGCCAATATTTTTTGCGGCGGAGGCGAGGGCGGTTACCTTTTCATTGGTGGCGTTTGCGGCGTCGCTGGCATTGGCAACAATGGTATTGGTTTTTGATACCTGATGGGAAATCTCAGAAATAGATGCGGAAAGCTGTTCGGTCGCTGCGGCAACAGTTTGCACGTTTTCTGAGGCCAATTGCGAAGAATCAACCGCTTCTTTGGCCTGACCGGAAGTATTGGAGGCGATGGAAGTTAATTTGTCGGCGGTATTGCTCATCTGTTCGGCATTTGAGGCCACGTCGATAAGCGCTGTCTCCACGTTGGAGCGGAAATGCTCAATCAAACCGTCAACCTTGTGTTGACGCTCCGCACGCAGGCGTTGGTCTGTTTCACTTTCCCCTTCAAGGCGAAGGCGCTCAATGCCGGATGTTTTGAAAATTTCCACAGCCCGTGCCATATCCCCGATTTCGTCTGAGCTTTCAACTCCGGGAACCTGTACATCAACGTCGCCTTTGGATAAAGCGTTCATGGCTTGCATTAGATCAGCAATCGGGATGGTGATTGATCTGATTATCACGGTACCAAGAATTCCTGTTATCAGCAAAATCATTCCGTTTATGCCAAGCACTATCCACAATTGAATGTTGGCGGTTCCAGCTTCTAATTCAGCCTCATGAAGTAAATCGGCACTCACTGTTTTTTCCATATCCGTCAGGGCTGAAATTCTGTCTCCGGAAACCTCAATCCATGTCATGGCATCTGTGTTCAATGGCTCACCGGCAAACTGACGTTCAAAAATATCTTTTCGAATATTTTCAAACTTGGAGTATGTTTCGCTGCCAGCAAGCTGTTGATAGATAGCTAATTCTTCAGAAGTTGCCGAGGAGAGAAATTCATTCATATAGGTTGCATTAGTTGCCCCTTGGGATACAAAATCCTCAAACTCATAGGAGCTGAATGTTCCGTTGCCAATTCCTGCCACGCCTTCCGCTCTTTCAAGCTCCGCAGCTTCTACGGCCTGAACAAGGGCGACAAAGGTGAAAGCTTTTTGGGTCAATTCAACGGTTTTTGCTTCACTTGCCACCAATTCCTGCAATCCGATCAACTGATGGATAATTTGAGTATAGTTGGAGATTATTTCTTCTTGGGAGATTGAAGAACTGCTGACCTGTTCGCGGATGAACGCCATGCCATCAAGTGAAGCCAAAGCCTCAACTACATGACTATCACCGGCAACGGAATTACCCTGATTTTGCATGGCCGTTAATCCGGCAAGCAAAGAGCTCAGCTCATTTTGTGAACGTAATTGGGACTGTTTCAGTGGCTCAATAAATTCGGCGCGCTCAAGACTTGCAAATCCACTGGCATAGGCGCGCTCGGCCTGTAAAGCATGCACCATTTTGGCAACGATTGGAGCAATTGCAAATTCCTCAATCATTGTATTGGCGTTCCTTGCCTCGTTTAATCTCTCGAAGGAAAGCTGGGCACCAAGAAAAATAACCGCCATTGTTGGAACAATTGCCAATAACATTACACGCCCTTTAACGGAGCGGATTGCATTTACAAATCGCCCTGAAGTCGTGTTAACAATTGGTTTTTTCATGATTATATCCCTGATTTGCCACTTAGAATCTTAGGCAAAACCAGATGAATTTTAATCAGTTCTGCCCCTGCAAAACACCATTATGCCCATAGCGTTAATCCGTGGTGGCTTAAGCAATATGCAAAAACACGTAACAATATGAGGGCGTATAATCTGCACAGGCCAAATCAGGTGTCTTGTAAACCGTCCCCAACTCCAAACAATTTGCCGTTTTCAGCAATCAGCACCAGAGCCAGTGAAACTAAACCGGCAATGGCAAATCCTGCGGCTAGCGGTATTATGGTGTCATTATACAATCGTCCGACCCACAGCCCAAACAATGCACCACCAAGGGTTTGAAAAAATCCAAATGTCGATGCGGCGGTTCCGGCCACCTTGCCAAGGGGGTTCATGGATAAGGAATTCATGTTTGGGGCAGTCCAGGAAAACATGAAAAATAATATCCCCAAGAATCCATAAAATACCGGCAGGGGAATGTTTATCGTCATGGAAAGAACCAGCAATGTAATGGCGCAAATTGTAAAAACAATCAAAGCAAAGTGGGCCAGCCGCCGCATTCCATATTGTATGACTATGCGAGAATTGAGATATGAGGCGATAGCCATCAGCACCGCCACTCCAGCAAAAGCGATGGGAAATAGCGCGCCAAGGCCATAAATTTCGACGAATATCTGCTGCGAAGAATTAAGCATGCCAACCAGCGAGCCAAAAATAAACATGCCGGCAATTGAATAAATCATTGAAACCCGGTTGGTAAGCACGATTTTGAAGCCGCCAAATATGCTTTTAAATGTCAGTGGGCGCTGGTTTTTTGGTTCGAGAGTCTCTGGCAGCCGAATATAGGCCCAAACCCATGATATTGCGCCAATAAAGGCAACAAACAAAAATATTCCCTGCCAGGGTGCAGCAAATAAAATCAATTGCCCAATGCCCGGAGCCACAATAGGGGCGATCATAAATACCATGAATACGAGGGAAAGAATTTCGGCCATGGCCCGACCATGATGCAAATCACGAACAATGGCTAAAGCTGCAACCCTGAAACCTGCGGTGCCAAGTCCCTGCACTAAACGCAACATTATCAGGGCTGAAAAACTGGACACAATGGTGGCACCAAGGGCGGTGATTACATAGACAGCAAAGCAGAACATTAGCGGGTTGCGGCGGCCAAACCTGTCAACCAAAGGTCCAAAAAGCAATTGGCCAATCCCGGCACCAATCAGATAAAATGAAATTACCAACTGGCGATCATTGGCGTTGTCATTGCCAAAACCTGCTCCTATATCGGGCAGGGCAGGCAACATAATATCAATTGCCAGCGCGTTCAGGCCCATCAATGTTGCCATCAAGGCAATGAATTCCAGTCGCGGAAGCTGGCGCCGCTGGACGTTTTGGTTGTTCATATTTGCTCGCTAAAAAAATCTTACCCAGCAACCCCGAAGGCGTTAGCTAAAAATCACAACTAACAGGATCTTGAGTCTTGGTAATTTGACTTCAATTTATTGAGTTTGGCAAGGGGCGTTTTTGTTTGGTTGGAGCAAAATATGCTCAGCTATATAATGTTAAGTTGCGGGGGCAAAAAAAGCGCTAACCCGGCGCTCCTTTATGGGAATGTGAAGTGCTGCCGAGATAAGGCTCAGAGCCGCTGCAAGTATCCATAAAAGATTATAGGAGCCGGTTAAGTCAAATACCAATCCACCAAGCCAGACACCAAAGAATGAACCCAACTGGTGTGATAAAAATACCGTTCCATATAACATTCCCAAATATCTGGGGCCAAAGAATTGACTTACCAGGCCGGCGGTCAGGGGAATCGTGGCCAGCCATACCAGACCCAGAACAGCGGCAAAAATATATGTGCTGGCAAGGGTAACCGGCACAATCAAAAATCCCAGAGTGGCCACAACCCGAATTAAATAAATCGCGGCCAGCAATACCTGCTTGGGAAATTTGCCCCCTAAATATCCGGCCAATAGCGAGCCGAGTACATTAAAAAGTCCGATAATGGCAATGGCCCAGCTTCCTTGTGCAGCGCTGAGGCCGTTTTGCACCAAATAGGGCGGCAGATGGATAGTTATAAAAGCCAGATAAAATCCGCAAACAAAAAACCCGATGGTCAGTAATCTAAAGGAAGAATTTTCCCATGCCATCGTTAAAGCTTTTTTGGCGGGAAAAATAACTTCATCGTCAGTTTTTAGAGTCTTGCCTCGCAATGCAACTGCCATCGGAATTATCAGCAAAACCAGTGCCGCAATATAAATCAGTGCCATGTTCCAGCCAAAGCTGGAAATAAAAGCCTGTCCCAACGGAGCAAAAACAAACTGCCCCAAAGAGGAAGCGGCGGTGGCCACGCCAAAGATCAAGCTGCGCTTTTCAGGTGGAACCAAGCGGCCAAACGCCGCCATTATGATGCCAAATGAGGTGGCGGCGACACCAATGCCGACTAAAACCCCGGCACCGAGATAAAAAATCCCAACGGATGATGCCAGCGCCATGGCGACCATGCCGCCCGCATAAATTAACGCTCCAAACGCCATTACGCGCCCGGTTCCGTACTTGTCGGCAAAACCTCCGGCAAAGGGTTGAGCTATGCCCCAGGCCAGATTTTGAATGGCCATGGCCATGCCGTAAGTCTGACGCGAAAACCCAAGATCCTCAGTAATCGGCAGGGTGAATATGCCAAAGGAAGAGCGGGCACCAAAAGCGATTAAAGCAATTATAGAGCCAATTATTATGGTTGCTGCCAATGGCAGGGCCAATTGTTTATTTGAACGCTCAGTCGCCATAATCACGGTGCCTTGCCACGTTTGAAGAGCAAAGGGGCGAAGGTTAGGTGGCTTGAACTTGTTCTGTCAAATAAGAGCTTTTGATACCAGACATGCAATTTGGTGATGACTAGCTAAATATTGCTACTGTCCAAGCCTGCCCTCAATCACATAGGCCAAAATTTCAACCACCTCTTGCGGTGTTTTGGTTACTGCCAGCGCCGCTGCGTCAATTTCTTTTAGGGGATGCTGGTGCTCGTCCTGATGCATGACAATCAGGGGTATATTTAGAGCGCTGGCAATTCCCGCATCAAAGGCCGCGTTCCACTGGCGATATTTTTCGCCAAACCGTACCACCATAATATCCGCATCGCCGATCAGCGTGCGCGTGCGAATAGCGTTGATTTTTGCGCCCTTGTGATCATGCCAGAATTTATTTTCTTCGGCCCCAAGGATTTTTACCCCACAATCATCCGATGCATCATGATTGGTAATCGGAGCGGAAAAAACCACCGGTAAATCCAGCTTTTTTGCGCCGTTTTCAATCTGCTCGCGCCAGTCGGTATGAATTTCACCCGATAGGTATACGGACCAAATATGTTCGCTCATGATAGATATATCCGTTAGTTTTCTAAAAAAGGCTTTTGGCCTTGGAAGGGGAGATTGTGGTTATGATCTAGTCTTGGCTCTTATATTCAATGCCGTTTTTGCCCAGCAGGTCCTGCAATTCGCCAGCCTGAAACATTTCGCGAATAATATCAGCGCCGCCGACAAATTCACCATTGACGTATAGCTGGGGAATAGTGGGCCAGTTGGAATAATCCTTGACGCCCTGACGCATATCTTCGCTTTCCAGAACATTGGCAGTTTCAAATTTAAGTTCAAGATAATTTAGGATTTGGACAACCTGACCGGAAAATCCGCACTGGGGAAAATCAGCGCTGCCCTTCATAAACAAAACAACCGGGCTGGCTTTAACTTGTTTCTCTATAATTGCCTGGATATCACTCATTTGTTTGTTCCTTTGAACAGTTGACGGCCAATTGCGCCGGTAACAGAATTAAAAAGGCAAATCAGGGCGTTAAGAACGCGAAAATCCGCCGCGATCGAAACAATCAGTACCAATGCGATGGCAAGAAGTAATCCGCTCATGGGTAATAGCTCCGATTAGAAATTAAATAGGCACTCATTGCCGGGATGTCGAGGGGTAAAATCAATGGGGTTTGAAGTTTATAAAAGCGGCTCAATAAAAGCCTAAAAATTATTGGGGAACACTGGTTTGCAAGGCTAAAGCGTGAAGCTCGTTACCGCCGATTTTTTCTTTAAGGGCAGCGTAGACCATTTGATGTTGTTGCACGCGGGATTTGCCATCAAATGCTGAGGCGACAACGGTTGCGGTATAATGGCGGCCATCATCGGTCTGGGCCAGAACGGAGGCGCCGGGGATTGCTTCACGGATCAGGCGTTCTATTTCGGCAGTTTCCATGGGTAAATCCTTTTTCAAGTGGCCATAAATTGGGGGAACCAACCTTCGTGGGCTGATTTAAGCTCTGCAACAGATATGGCACGGGCTTGCCCCAGCTTCAAGGTGTGGTCTGTGGTCGCACCGATCACCACAGCGGGAGTTTTTGACTTCTCTGCCAATTTTTGTACTTCTATCAGGTGCTTTTCATCAACCGCAATTACATATCGACCCTGATCTTCGCCAAAAAAGGCGACGGTATTATCGCTGGAAGGAGCAGAGATGATTGCGCCGATATTGCCGGCCATGGCCATTTCAGCCAGAGCAATACCAAGGCCACCACCGGAGCAATCATGCACCGAGTTAACCAGACCGGCTTGGACAATGGCGCGGATGAATTGGCCGGAATTTTTTTCTTTAGCCAGATCAACCGGGGGCGGGGGACCATCAAAATCATTGTGAATCTGGGCCAGATATTGGGATTGGCTGAGATGGGATCCCCAAACATCAGGGGCACCGATCAGCAGGATTTTGTGCCCCTCATCAATAAAAGCAATTCGTGCCATTTTTGACCAATCAGCAAGCAGCCCAACCCCGGCAATGGTGGGGGTTGGCAAAATGCCAACTCCGTTGGTTTCGTTATAAAGGGAGACATTTCCCGAAACGATGGGAAAATTTAAGGCCGTGCAGGCCTCGCCAATGCCTTTGATGGCACCGACAAGCTGGCCCATAATCTCTGGTTTTTCCGGGTTGCCAAAATTTAAATTATCCGAGCAGGCAAGGGGAGTGGCTCCGGTGGCGCAAATGTTGCGCCAGCATTCAGCAACAGCCTGCTTGCCCCCTTCAAACGGGTCGGCTTCGCAATAGCGCGGCGTCACGTCTGAAGAAAAAGCAAGGGCCTTGCTTTGATGGCCATCGACGCGAATAACTCCGGCATCACCACCGGGAAGTTGTAAAGAATTACCCTGAATTAAGGTGTCATATTGTTCCCACACCCAGCGGCGCGAACTAAGGTTTGGCGAGGCAATCAGTTTAAGCAGGGCATCGGCAATATCGCTTTTGGGCAGGTCTCTATTTGGTTCTGCGGGCGGTTTTGTTGCAATCCATTCCCGATCATATTCCGGGGCTTCATCACCAAGTTCGCGGATGGGCAGATTGGCAACTTCCTTGCCTTGCCAGAAAATTGAAAAGCGCAAATTATCGGTTGTTTTACCAACCGTTGCAAAATCCAGTTCCCATTTTTCAAATACCGCTCTCGCCTGATCTTCTTTTTCAGGATGCAATACCATGAGCATGCGTTCCTGACTTTCAGAAAGCATCATCTCATAGGGTGTCATATTTTCTTCGCGCACCGGCACCTGATCAAGGTTTAGCGTGATGCCAAGACCGCCCTTGGCACCCATTTCAACCGCAGAGCAGGTTAGCCCGGCGGCTCCCATATCCTGAATGGCTACTACCGCGCCAGTGGCCATGAGTTCCAACGTGGCTTCCATCAGGCGCTTTTCGGTAAAGGGATCGCCGACCTGAACGGTGGGGCGTTTTTCTTCAATGTCGCTATCGAATTCGGCCGAGGCCATGGTTGCGCCGCCAACTCCGTCACGGCCGGTTTTTGCCCCAAGATAAACCACCGGCAGGCCAACCCCTTTGGCTTCAGAATAAAATATGGCGTCCGAATCAACAATTCCGGCGGCAAAGGCGTTGACCAGATTATTGGTGTTGTAGCGGGGGTCAAATTCCACTTCGCCGCCAACTACGGGAACGCCAAAACAATTGCCATAACCGCCAACACCGGAAACTACGCCGGAAACCAGATGGCGGGTTTTATGGTTTTTTGGCTCGCCAAACCTTAAGGCATTCATGGCGGCAACCGGGCGTGCGCCCATGGTAAACACGTCGCGCAATATGCCGCCAACCCCGGTCGCCGCTCCCTGATAGGGTTCGATGAATGAGGGGTGGTTGTGGCTTTCCATCTTGAAAACCACGGCCTGACCGTCACCAATATCCACAACACCGGCGTTTTCTCCCGGTCCCATGATTACGCACTTACCTTCCGTAGGCAGGGTTTTTAGCCATTTTTTGGAACTTTTATAGGAGCAATGCTCGTTCCACATGGCCGAGAATATGCCCAGTTCTGTATAGGTTGGCTCGCGCCCGATCAGGGAGAGGATTTTTTGATATTCTTCGTCATTAAGGCCGTGGTCTGCAATCAGTTCAGGGGTGATTGCAGGTTCGTTTGAGGGGGTCATAATTGGGAGGCCTAGTTTGGTGATTTGTTTCCTGGAGCAATGCGACTAATTACAATGGCAACGGCGCTTAGAGCGGACAAGAATACAACGAGCGCGCCAATATTCAACAATACTTGTGTGAGGCCAATATTGAATATTTCGAAAGTTGGATAGGGGTATTCGCCGATAATAGCGCCCCGTATCATCACATAAATCAGATAAATGACAGCGGGGAGAAGCATTAGCGGGATATGTTTGAACTTTAAGCTGCCAGAGCGATGAAAAAGGGAAAACCATACCACATAGGTAATCGGGGTTATATAATGGAGTGTGACATCTGCAATCAGCCACAACCCTTCAGGTTTCCATAAGCCAGCTAGAATGAAATAATAAAACAACCCTACCAGCATGATGCAGGATGCGCCAGTAGCACGGGCGATAGGAGTTTGTAGTATGCGTAGCCAGCTAATGCGAGGAAACAGGCTAGCGGCATAAATTAAAACAATTGTTATGTTGGTGAGAATGGTGAAAAAGCTGAAATAGCGAATCACTGACATTGTTAGTGATCTGCCATCTTCTATTGAATTGGGAATGGAAACTGAAAACTGCAAAAGCAAGGCAGCTATGCCAACAACAAATCCAAATGAAGCAACAATTTTGTTCATAATAATTTCTCCGTGTACGCTAATACCCAATTTAATTGATTGTTTCAAATAGACTTTCAAACAGGGGGCGACCATCTTCGCCACCATGGGCCTTTTCAATCAGGTTTTCGGGGTGAGGCATCAAACCAAGTATGTTTTTTCGCTCGTTCAGCACTCCGGCAATATTATTGATCGAACCATTTGGGTTGGTGCCATTGGCATATCTAAATGCAACCTGTTGATTGTCTTCAAGCTTTTGCAGCTGGTCAGGGGCGGCAAAATAATTGCCGTCATGGTGAGCAACGGGGCAGTTGATAATTTGTCCGTGTTGATAGCGTGAGGCGAAAGCGTTTTCATTGTTGGTGACTTCAAGTTCAACGGTTTTGCAGACAAATTTCAGCGAAGCGTTGCGCATTAATGTGCCGGGTAAAAGTTCAGCTTCGCTCAAGATCTGAAAGCCGTTGCATACCCCCAAAATTGGAACGCCTTTGGCGGCAGCGGTTCTGATTTCTTCAATGATTGGCGAGCGGGCGGCAATGGCTCCGGCGCGCAAATAATCACCATATGAAAAACCTCCGGGAACCACGATTAGATCGGCTTTTGGCAGAGAGGTTTCTTTATGCCAGACCAGAGTTGGTTCTTTTTTTGAAATCTTGCTCAAGGCTGCAATCATATCGCGATCGCGGTTGGAGCCGGGAAACTGGATTATTACTGCATTCATGAAGTTAATCTCATGCGGGCCAAGAGAGGGCGCTTTATGATTGCTCGGGGGAAAAAAGGCAAGGAGAAACTGAGCCGATTCCAAGCAAAAACGCCCCGACAAATTTGGTCGGGGCGTTGGATATGTTCATCAGTTTAATTGGTCGAGCTTATTCTGCCGGAACCTTGCTGGCATCAACTTTTCCTGGAAGTGAGCCGGGGGTGCCGGGAATATGTGCCCAGGCCGGACGGGTAAACAAGAATTTGCCCCAACCGGTTTTTTGCACCAGCCAATAAAGGATGAGTGGCGAGACAATGGCGACCAGAAGAACAATCGCCGAAAGAACTCCCGTATCCACAATGCCAACGCGCAGCAAGATTTCGCGGCTAACGCCCATCGGTAGCGAGAAGCCAAGATAGATGACGATCGAGTGGGCACCCATCCATTTGAGCCAGTTCATGGCATTATAGCGTGAGAACAGGGCAGCGGTTATACAAACTGCCATTGCTCCAACAAGGGCCAGCAGAAGATGCAAGCCGGGAATTGCAGCATAGCCCATTTCAAAATGGTCAGGCATGGCTTTGAATTCCGGCAAGAAAACCAGCGCGCCGTTTATGCCTGCCCAGAGAACAAGGGTACCCACAATATATGCCGGGCGCTGCAAAAACCAGTTGACCAGCTTGAAAATATAAGGAGCAAACACATATCCCGAATAGAAATAAACCAGATATTCGGAGAAATAATCAATGGCATATCCCGGTCCGTCAACGGGGGCAATCTGTAATGCAGCAGCGCCGATCAGCATTGCCCAATGGGGAATTTTTAACGAATGGGCGATTTTTGCCACCAGCGAAAAGAATGCCAGCACATAGATGAACCAAAGCATGGAATAGGGATCGATTATCGCCCAGCCCAGCCATGAAATTGCCTGCACCGGATCGCCGGCAAACAGACCGACTTTGACAATAATCAAAATAGCGGCCCATAGGGCATAAAAATACATGTAATGAACAAAGCGACGATCCAGATAAGATTTCCAGTCGCGCCCAATCACAGATGATAAGAAAAGGCCGGAAATCAAAAAGAATTCAGGCATGCGGAACGGAGTGGCAAAGCCAATTATATAGTGCAAAAATCCTGTTCCATTGGTTGCTTCGCCAACCGAATTGGCGGCATAAAGCATCACCACCAGAATAATGGATATGCCCTTGGCACTATCCACCCAGTCCATGCGTTTACTTTGTGACATATTATCAATTCCTCTTTTGATATGCGCGCGTTTGAAGCGAACATAGAACAAAAAAGGCAAATGCTTTGTTCACGGGAGCGTGAAATGGTGCAATTTCAATTGTTTACCTTAACGGTTTACTTAACCGCTTAAGGAAGATGCGGGTAAGATCAAAAAACCCGGATCAAAGCATCCACAATACGCCCAGAGCAATAATGGCTGGAACGGCCTGCACAAACAGGATCATTTTTGAAACCGTGGCCGCGCCATATAGTCCGGCAATAATTACGCAGCCCAAAAAGAATGTGGCGATGGGCACATTCATGCCCGCAGCGCCAACGGGAAATAAGCTCCAGATAAGTCCGGCGGCCAAAAATCCGTTATATAGGCCCTGATTTGCAGCCAAGGTTTTGGATTGGGTGGCAAAATCTTCTTTCAAGCCAAAAATCTTGCGCCCCAAGGGTTTGTCCCAAAGAAACATTTCAAGAATTAGAAATTCGATATGAAGAAAAGCTACTAGACCGACTAGAATTTGGGCGGTTAAAGACATTGATTATCTCCGATTATGGACATTGATTATCTCCGATAATGGACATTAAAACTCTCCGATAACGCTTATCGAAGAAAGCTATTGCCTAATTATGTAAAAATAAAGGTGAGGGTCAGAGGCTGATCTGAGGGGCCCATTTTTTGGGGTAACTTTTGGGGCCTGACTTTGGGAGGCTGATCTTGGACTATGTCTTAGCCAGCAACGGGAACAAAAGCATAGGGCACCATCATCATGCCTATGGTAAGAAAAAACAGAGCGGTCAGGGAGAGTTGACGGATCATTGAAAAATTCCCGATATTGTTTTTTGTCTTAATTAAAGTTGCATATTTATTATAAATTTGCATGCTTGTTAGATGGTTTTAGTTAACCATCTGTGACCACCTGATAATCTTCGATTACCGTGTTGGCCAGAAGTTTTTCGCACATATCAGCAATAATAAGCCTTGCTTTTTCTTCATCGGGTTCAGCCAATTCGATGTCAAAGGTTTTTCCCTGCCGAACGGAACCGACATCATTGAAGCCAAGGCTGGCCAGAGCTTCTTCTATGGCTTTGCCCTGAGGGTCTAAAATTGAAGGCTTTAAGGTGACGCGGACCTGCGCTTTCATTTGAAAACTCCGATTTTTGTGGTGGCGATCTGGCTTTATTCGACCAGCCGGGGACCGGTGGTCAAAGCATTTTCGGTTTCTGTCAATATGCCAAGGCGCTGGGCTACTTCGCGATAGGCTTCGATCAAGGAGCCAAGATCTTCGCGAAAAATATCCTTGTCGAGTTTTTTATGGGTTTTTGCATCCCATAAACGACACGAATCCGGGGAAATTTCATCAGCCACTACTATACGCATCAGATCCCCTTCAAACTGGCGGCCACATTCGATCTTGAAATCCACCAATTGAATGCCAACTCCGGAAAATAATCCGGACAGGAAATCGTTGACCCTGACGGCCATGGACATAATGTCATCCAGCTCTTGAGGGGTGGCCCAGCCAAAAGCGGTTATATGTTCTTCGGAAATCAGCGGGTCGCCAAGGGCATCATCTTTATAATAGAATTCAATGATAGAACGGGGCAGGCGGGTGCCCTGTTCAAGTCCCAACCGCTTGGCAATCGAGCCAGCAGCCACATTACGCACCACGATTTCAAGGGGAATTATTTCAACTTCCTTGATCAGTTGCTCGCGCATATTAAGGCGGCGAATAAAATGGGTGGGAACGCCAAGATTATTCAGCTTGTTGAAAATAAATTCAGAAATTCGATTGTTGAGCACGCCTTTGCCGTCAATGACTTCGTGTTTTTTGCCATTATTTGCGGTGGCGTCATCTTTGAAATGCTGAATAAGGGTGCCAGGTTCCGGTCCCTCATAAAGGGTTTTGGCTTTGCCTTCATAGATTTTGCGTCTGCGGTTCATATTTTTTTGCCCTGTTCTATAAACGGGAGACTCTGTGCACTTGCGCTAAAAACCCCTTGTGCCAATTTGATCAATAATTGCAAGCAATTTGTGATTGAGCTTAATAGTTGTCTCATTGACATTGCGTTGGCGACCACAAAGACATATGTGAGACTTATAAAATTGGTGTTTATAAAGTGTAATTAATTTAACTGCGGAGAAAAGTGAAGAATGTCTGGTTTTGATGAACGCGAAAAGGCTCAGGAAGCCAAATTTGCCCATGATGCACAATTGCAGTTTAAGGCCGAGGCCCGACGCAATAAATTGCTGGCCCTGTGGGCGGCTGATTTAATGAGCCATGCCAGTCCCGATACCTATGTGGGTGAAGTTATTGCTTCGGATTTTGAAGAAGCGGGCGATGACGATGTTTTTCGCAAGGTCAGCGCCGATCTGAAGGCAGCCGGTCAAAATGTCAGCGACGAAGATCTGCGGGCAAAAATGAACGAGTTCATGGCTACGGCCCGTGAGCAGGTTTTGTCGGAAGTTTAGGGGCTACGCCCTTCCAAATATAGATATGAAAATAAAACCCCGGTGCCTTTGCAGGTGCTGGGATTTTTTTATCATAAACTTTTTTATTGCAAACAATGGCTGGAATTATTCTCCAAATACCCGCTTAAAAATCCCATTCACATGTTTTAGGTGATAGGCATCATCAAACATATCATCGATTTGATCTGGCGTTAACGCTGCGGCGACCTCTTTGTCGCTTTTTAGAAATTGCGCAAATTTTCCGGCTCTATTGCCTTTGATCTGCCAGACCTGCATGGCGTTGCGCTGCACGGCGCTATAGCTTTCCTCCCGGCTCATTCCGGCTTGGGTCAGCGCAAGCAAAACCCTTTGAGAATTGTGCAATCCTCCCAATAGATCCAGATTATCCCGCATATTTTCAGGATAGACCATCAGGTTCTCGATAACATTTGCCATACGATGAAGGGCAAAATCCAGAGTTATGGTTGCATCCGGTGCAATCATTCTTTCAACCGAAGAATGGGAAATATCGCGCTCATGCCACAGGGCGACATTTTCCATAGCCGGAACACTCATGCCACGCACTAGACGAGCCAATCCGGTGAGGTTTTCCGTAAGAATTGGATTGCGTTTGTGGGGCATGGCGGAGGAACCTTTTTGCCCTTTTGAGAAAAATTCCTCAACCTCAAGAACCTCGGTGCGCTGAAGATGGCGGATTTCAACAGCCAGACGCTCGATTGATGAAGCGATGACCCCAAGGGTGGCGAAAAACATGGCGTGACGATCACGCGGGATGATCTGGGTCGAAACCGGCTCGACCGACAGGCCCAGCTTGTTGGCCACATATTCTTCGACAAAGGGGTCGATATTGGCAAAGGTGCCAACGGCTCCTGATATGGCACAGGTGGCAATTTCTGCCCTTGCTGCCACCAATCGTTCGCGATTCCGGATAAATTCCGCATAGGCCTGCGCCAGTTTTACGCCAAAAGTGGTTGGTTCGGCATGAATTGCGTGGCTGCGGCCAATGGTAATGGTGTTTTTATGCTCTTGAGCACGGTTTTTCAGAGCGGCAAGCAATCTGTCCATTCCCTCCAAAAGCAAATCAGATGCTCTGGTCAATTGCACGGCAAGGGTGGTGTCCAGCACATCAGAAGATGTCATACCCTGATGGACAAAACGGGCTTCTTCACCAACAATTTCGGATAGGTGGGTCAAAAATGCGATCACGTCATGTTTTACTTCACGCTCGATTTCATCAATGCGCGCCACGTCAAATTCAGCAGCATTGCCCTTTTCCCAGATGATTTTTGCCGCCTGTTTCGGCACCACGCCAAGTTCTGCCTGGGCGGAGGCGCCATGGGCCTCGATTTCAAACCAGATGCGAAATTTGGTTTGAGCGGACCAGATGGCCACCATTTGTGGGCGGGAATAGCGTTCAATCATAGGGTTTTTCTTATTTATTTAGTTGATAAAGAGATATTAAGTGATGGGTTGGGCAGCGTTGCGAATGGCTTCAATTCTGGGTTGGTAGGTTTTTGGATCATTACCCCCATATACCGAAGACCCGGCGACCAGCACGTTGGCTCCGGCAGCGGCGATCTGTGCGGCGTTGTCTTTTGTGACTCCCCCGTCAACTTCCAGATCAATTTTTCGATCAGCGATCAGGGCTTTGGCCTGAGCCAGTTTGTTCAATGCATCGGGGATGAATTTTTGGCCGCCAAAACCCGGATTTACGCTCATGATCACAATCAAATCAATATCGGCGATGATATTTTCGAGCATGGAAACCGGAGTTGCAGGGTTGAGCGCAACACCGGCTTTTTTGCCCATTGATCTGATGGATTGCAAGGAGCGGTGCAAATGTTTGCCAGCTTCTGCATGTACCGAGATGATATCGGCACCGGCATTGGCAAAGGCGGGCAAAAAATCATCTGCGGGATCAATCATCAAGTGCACATCGAGGATTTTTTTTGTCAGGGGGCGGATGGCCTCAACAATCAATGGGCCAAAAGAAATATTGGGGACAAAATGCCCATCCATAACGTCCACATGCACCCAGTCGCATCCTGCTTTATCAATGGCAATAATTTCATCACCAAGTTTGGAAAAATCCGCCGAGAGGATGGATGGAGCGATTTTGATTGTCTGATTATTCATAAAATGCCCCGTTTGCTGATGTTGCGGGTGGGGTAGCACGGGTTTTGGATGATTTGCAATCGCCTTTATAAACACTTAGGTGCATAAAAGGAAGCGGGGACAAATATTAGTTCCGAGCAGACAAGATTGATCGCGCTCTATTACAAATCGGTCGGGAGAAAAATTTGGAATATCTTTTGCCCATCGCCCATATCAGCGCGGCAACCGGGGTGAGCATTCATGTGCTTTTAACTCACCGGCATGTGCGTTCGTCGATTGGCTGGATTGCCCTGTCATGGTTGTCACCGTTTATCGGGTCTTCAATTTATCTGGCATTTGGAATTAACCGGGTGGTAAGGCGGGCACTTAAAAGCGGCCTTGGTCCTTGCATTTGCGACCCTGAAGGGATGGCAAGGGCGCAAAATATTCTTATGTCGGGTGTTCATGGAGCGGACGTTCCCGAGGCAATAATTGCCATTGGCAAGGCGGGGGATACCATATCCGGGGTCGCCCTTAGTATCGGTAATGCTATGGAATTGTACTGCAACGGTAATGATGCCTATCCTGTCATGCTGGAAGAAATCGAAAATGCAAAACATTCAATTGCGCTGGCTGCCTATATATTTGCGCCCGATAATATTGGTAGCAAATTTGCCAAGGCCCTGATCGATGCTAAAAATCGTGGTGTTGATGTGCGGGTGCTGGTGGATGGAATTGGCAGCGGTTATTTTCGCTCGCCGGTGGTCGAGCAATTAAGAGCCGGTGGAGTTAATGTCGATCAGTTTTTGCACCAGTGGGCCCCGTGGGCCATGACCTATATAAACCTTCGCAATCATAAAAAGCTGTTGATAATCGATGGTAAAATCGGGTTTACGGGGGGGATGAATATATCCGACGAAAATATTGATCTGGCTGAAAAATCAATAAAAGTTCAGGATATTCAGGCCAGAATTGATGGTCCGGTAGTGGCGCAACTATTGCAGACATTTGAGCGCGATTGGGAATTTACCACCTCGCAAACTCTGGAGGGCAACATCTGGTGGCCGGATATTGTTGGAACCGGAAACGCAGCCATGCGTGGAATTTCTTCGGGCCCGGATGAAAGCATCGGTCAGATCGAGGCACTGTTTGCGACCGCCATTGAGCAGGCGCAAAAAAGCATCAGGATAGTAACTCCGTATTTTTTGCCTGAGGACAGGTTGTTTGAAGTCATCAGACGGGCAGCAATGCGCGGGGTTCTGGTTGAAATTTTTGTCCCTAAAAAAAGCAATCAGTTTTATTTTGACTGGGCGATTATGGGGCATATGGCGACATTTTCATTACAGGGAATAAACACCTATCTGATGCCGGCCCCGTTTGATCATTCAAAATTGTTCAGTATTGACGGGGAGTGGTGTTCGATCGGTTCGGCAAACTGGGATGCGCGTTCCATGCGATTGAATTTTGAGTTTCAGGTTGAATGTTACGATCGGGAAATTTGTGCAAAAGTTGATGCTTTGATTGATGCCAAAAAAGCTAATTCTTCTCTGTTGGAGGAGCACATGATTTTGGAGCGCTCAATGCCGGTGAAATTGCGTGATGCCGGGGCGCGGTTGTTTTTGCCATATTTATAGAATTGATAAGGGTCCGCGATCTCTACAGCGCAAATTTATCATCGGGGAAGTTACTTGAAAATTATTAGTTGGAACCTTTTATATAGGCGAGGAGCGGCGGCCGTTGATGTGGCCAAACTTATTGAACAAGAAAAGCCGGACCTGTTTTTGTTACAGGAGGCTGTCAGCGGCATTAGCAAGCTGCCGGGGATTGTGGGGGGTAATTTTTATACTCAACCATGGAAGGGGAAAACCTATGCTTTGGGGGCATGGCTGGCCCGGGGTGAAGTTAAAACGGGTTCTTTGGAATTGCCGTTTTCAAAAGTTCCGGGGAAATTTCCGCCCCGTCAGGCACAAATTCTCAAGTTTCCTCAATTTAGCATCGTCAATGTGCACCTAAGCCATGGTCAATTGCTCAACCGGCGTCAAATTCGCCACATTGGTAAATCCATTTTTGGCCCGGTGGCGATTATTGGTGATTTTAACGCCGTCGGTCCAATAGTGTTGAAAGGGTTCAAAGATGTGGGACCGCGCCGCATTACCCATATGGCAAAAAAACTAATGCCATTTCGCCTTGATCGGGTGCTGGTCAGGGATCTGGCATGGAGCGGGGCCAGAACATTGAAGCGCGGGCCATCAGATCATCGCCCGATCATTATAAATATAAAATCGGAAATAAAACCGGTGGCGCTCGGCAAACATTTATAAAAATTGCAAGCACGGGCAATCACAATGACGGGAGAGTTGTGTCATGTGGTTGCTATCCTTATCCAATGCATTTTATAAGCTGACATCGTTTGAATTTATTAGGATTTCCTATGCTGGGTCTGTCACTACCGCTGGTTTTTGGAGCCGGGATATTAAGTTTTTTGTCCCCGTGTGTATTGCCGTTAGTGCCTGCCTATCTGACCTATATGGGCGGCTCGACTTTTGAGCAATTGCGCGCCGATGGTGCAAAATCGGGGGCAGTCTGGCGACGCTCCATCGCTACCTCATTATTTTTTATTCTCGGTTTTTCGGTAGTTTTTGTGGCGCTGGGTGCAACTGCAACCGCCTTTGGACAATTGTTTCGTCAGGCTATGCCATTTTTATCGCCACTGGCCGGAATAATCGTCATCATCATGGGATTGCATTTTTTGGGTGTGTTTCGCATCGGGTTCCTTGATATGCAAATTCGCTCCGATGGCCCGTCAAAGGCCAGCGGTCCGGCCGGGGGGTTTACTCTTGGTTTGGCGTTTGCGCTGGGCTGGACCCCTTGTATCGGGCCGGTTTTGGCCGCAATTCTGGCGGTTGCTGCAAGTCAGCAATCGGCTATGGAAGGAGCTATTTTGCTGGGAGTTTATTCAGCCGGGCTTGGGGTGCCGTTCCTTTTGGCTGCATTTGCCATCGGCCCGTTTATGGATTTTTTCGACGGGTTCAAAAAACATCTGGCCAAGGTGGAAAAATTTATGGGAGCGTTTCTTGTCCTGACAGGGATTTTGTTTGTTACCGGGCAATTTACCCGCCTGTCATTTTGGTTTTTGGCAACATTCCCCGCGCTTTCCAACATTGGTTAGGAATTCATTTACCGTTTGCGCACAAAGGGCCACTTATTGAAGTCAAATGGCGTGCATTGGCCTTGCAGTAAATCAAAATTTCACGGTTGAGCGTAATGATTGGATCTTTGCAAATGGCAGGGATGCAATGATCATGGATGCGCTTGTTCGGGGAAATTTAGAGATGCCGGTTATTCAGTCCCAACCTGAAGTTGAGAATAAGCGCGCCGATTGGTGGGGCGATCTTGGAATTAGCGCTACCGCCACGCAAAATATTTCTGAAGTGGAAGCCATCTGGCGCCAGATGGAGGAAAGAGGGATTATCTCCCCCGCTCAAAGCATTGATTTCACCAAAGCATGGATAAAGCGCTTTGAAATTGGTGAGGAAAAGCAATTATATGTAACCGGCGCTGCGAGAGGCAAAGTCATTGCCTTAATGCCGCTCAAACGAACAAAACTGTTAGGCGTAAATGCTCTGACATGGTTTTTTGGCTCCCATGTGGGTTGCAATCGGCCGCTGGTCGATCATGAGGCTCTGACCAAACTTGATGAAGCGGAGCGCAAAAAACTCTGGCAGCGCATGGGCAGGGCGATGATTGGAGCAGATGTTTTATATCTGCCTGGCATGCCCCAAATGGATGGAGCGAATTTGTTTGATGAGCTTGGCTATTCTGTGCCTCAAGAGTTTCTTTATCGATCTGAGTTTTCCAGTTGGGAAGAATGCGAAAAAATTCAACGTACGCGATCGCGCAAAAAGCACGATAAGCAGCAAGGCAATAAATTAAGGGCCATGGGAGAAGTCAATTTTGATGAACTTGGCCCCGGTGCAAAAGCGCTTGATGCAATAGATAAAATGTTTGCCCAAAAGGCAATCCGGTTTGAACAGTTGGGAATAAAAGACCCATTTGCTGACGAAGATACCCGCGAGTTTTATAAGGATTTGTTCCGAGAAAACAATGCGCTTGGTGCAAAACTTCAGGTTTTGAGTCTGAACGGGGAAGTTGTTGCGACCAGATATAACCTTTCATATATGGAAAAAATATTCGTGCTGATCACCTCCATGTCAGAGCGCGAAGAAATACGCCCCGGATCCCCCGGAAAACAAAGCATTTTGCATGGAATGGCCAGTATTTTTCAGTCGGGATTTACCATCCATGATATGGGGGCGGGATATTCTGATGAAAAAGGGCGCTGGTGCAATAAAAAATATCAGCTCAGCACCTGTTATCTGGCTTTGAACAAAAAGGGCAAGATGGCAGCAAAATTGCATCGGATGAAAGCCAGAACCCGAAAAATGGTCAAGAGCAATGAGAGTTTGTTTAAATTGTTCAAAACGGTGCGGCTGGCTTTGAGAAAAAATTTCACAAACCGGGCGAAAGCGCCAAGTTCGCAATAATTCTATCTACAATAACTTTCTTGCTCGCAGCGAAACGTGGCCAGAGCGTCCGACAATCACGTGGTCATGGATAGTTATTCCCAATGGTTTAGCCACTTCGATTATGGCCTTTGTCATGCGCACATCAGCGCTGGAGGGCGAGGGATCGCCAGAGGGATGATTGTGAATCAGAATTATCGCAGTTGCTGAAAGTTCCAGCGAACGTTTTATGACTTCTCTTGTGTAAACCGGGGTGTGATCGACGGTTCCCACCTGTTGTACCTCATCGGCAATCAGCATGTTTTTTTTATCCAGAAACAATATGCGAAACTGCTCTTTTTCTTCAAAAGCCATTTGAGAGCGGATATAATCAATCAACTCGGTCCATGAGGAGAGAACCGGACGATCGCGAACTCCGTCACGGGCAAAGCGCTGGGCGGCGGCAAGAATAACCTTCAAGTCGGTTATGGCCATAGGACCAAGGCCCTTGATTTCACTCAAAAGTTTCGGGGGAGCTCCTAAAACTTCGGAAAATGAGCCAAAACGCTCGATCAGGGCTTTGGCGATGGGCTTTGTATCCCGGCGCGGCAAAATGCGAAACAGCAGCATTTCAAGCAATTCGTAATCGGCCATTGTTTCATGGCCATTGCTGACAAAGCGTTCTCTTAGGCGATCCCTATGCCCCAGATAATGGGGGCTGTGATCCTCTGACAGGCCAGAGTTTTTACCCTCAGGGATTTGATTTCCACTGGAATGATTTTTGTCCGGGGCGTCAGTTTTTCCGGTCCGGGAGGTCATTTTTGAAGTCGATCTTTTTTTAATGAGGGCTTTGAGGATTGAATATTGAAGCCGGTGAAGAGGTGAATATCTCATTGCCGGTTTTTGTTATGCCGATGGAATGTTCGCACTGGGCTGAAAGGGAGCGATCGCGGGTGACGGCGGTCCAGCCATCACTTAGAACTTTAACATGGGGGCGGCCAAGATTGAGCATTGGCTCGATGGTAAAAATCATCCCCGGCTTTAGCTCCGGGCCTGATCCGGGGGTGCCAAAATGCATGATGTTTGGTTCGTCATGAAAAAGCTGTCCCAAGCCATGGCCGACAAAATCGCGCACAACGCTGGTGCGTTCGCTTTCCGCATGTTGCTGGATGGCAGCTCCGATATCTCCAGTAGTATTGCCCGGAATTGCGGCCTCTATGCCTTTGGCCAGACTTTCGTAGGTGACTTTAATCAAACGGTCTGCCTTGGTGGAAATTTTGCCCACGGCATACATGCGCGAACTATCCCCATGCCATCCCTCATAGATCAGGGTCAGGTCGATATTGACTATATCGCCCTCCCTGAGCACTTTTTCACCCGGAATTCCATGGCAGACCACATGATTTATTGATGTGCAGATTGAATGCCTGTAACCGCGATAAAACAGGGTGGCTGGAATGGCATTATGGTCGCGGCCAAATTCATAGGCTAAACGGTCAAGTTCACCTGTGCTAACTCCGGGGCGCACATGTTCGGTGAGCATATCAAGGGCGCGTGCGGTCAGATTACCCGCTTTTCGCATGCCTTCAAACCCTTCTTTCCCGTGTAGGGGAATTACCCCCGGATCGCGTTTTTTGCCTTTTATTGCCTGTACGTAAGTTACCATTTGCATGGGTCTTTTCAAATTTGATTGAGGCCAATCTATTTTTAGTTTTGCCCGATACTGTTTCAGATCATATTAAGATGAAAATGCAAGGGCCGAGCATAGCTTTAATTCTGTCGGTGATATTGCACACGAATAGATATAAGACTCAACCCCGTTTTTTTTCGCCTCAGCAAATGCGCTGACATATGTAGGGTCGTTTTCTTCGCACAGAGAAAATTCAGTGCAATCGGTGCGTTGTACCACATAAATTGTTGCTGCCCGGTGGCCCTGTTGGCACATTTTGCTCATTTCCATAAGATGACGCGCGCCGCGACTGGTGGCACTGTCGGGAAATTGTGCCAGCCCGGCGCGGGTGGAATAATGCACGTTTTTCACCTCCACATAACATTTCTGCAGGCCCGGTTCGCCAAGCAAAAAATCTATTCGGCTTTTCTCTCCATATTTCACTTCCGGTTGAATATTGGAATAATCCTTTAGGGGAGAGATTATTTTATTCTTTAAGGCCTCGGCTACCAGTTGATTGGGGCGAGAGGTGTTTATTCCCACTAGTCCGGTTTTCAATTCCACCAGTTCCAAAGACCAGCTAAGTTTTCTATTGGGATTATCAGATTTCCAGACCCAGACCGGCAGGCCCGGATCAGTAAGCCCGCTCATGGAGCCGGTATTGGCACAATGGGCGGTTTCTATGGTGCCGTCAGCAAATTCCACATCAGCAAGAAAACGCTTATAGCGCTTGATAAGTTTTACTTTGGTCATAGAGGTGGGAAGTTGCATTGATCAGGCTTTTTTTATTTGTTGATTGACCTAGGGTCAGGACCTAAAGGCATTTAATTGATTTTGGAATCGCATCAAATAAATATAGAGGTAATTTTGTGAGTTGAAAACTGGTCCCGAATTGCCCAACCTGTAAATATTATAATTCCGCAAAAAAATTTGGCGAAAACAAATGAGCGACATCAAAGTAACTGCAGCGGCTTTAGTGATCGGTGACGAAATTCTTAGCGGTAGAACCAGAGATGAAAATATTCCAGAAATTGCAAATTTGTGCACCGAAGCAGGAATCGATTTGAGCGAAGTGCGAATTGTGGCCGATGTGCAGGGCCAGATCGTCGGAGCTGTCAATGATTTGCGTAAAAAATATGATTATGTATTTACCACCGGCGGAATTGGCCCGACCCATGACGATATAACTGCCGAGGCCATTGCGGTTGCATTTGAAGTTGATCTGCCGGTGAGCGAAGAGGCCAAGGCTTTGATCGTTGCCAAATACGGGGAAATGGATTTTACCCCGGAGCGGTTGCGCATGGCCAGAATTCCGGTTGGGGCTTCTCTGATCGAAAATCTTGTTAGCGGTGCGCCGGGCTTTAAAATTGAAAATGTTTATGTGATGGCCGGGGTGCCAATAATCATGCGCGCCATGCTTGAAGCAATTGCACCAACTCTTAAAGGGGGTAAAAAAATGCTCTCTCACGCCATCGATGTGGGCGTTGGGGAAAGCACAATTGCCAAGGGTCTGGGCGACATTCAAAAGCAATATAACGGGGTGAAAATCGGCTCTTATCCCAAAATGGGAGAAAAACCTGTTTATACTCAGGTTGTTTTGCGTAGTTGCGAGCGTTTGCTGCTGGACGAAGCGGCACAAAAAGTGCAGGCAATAGTGGACGAGGCCCATAGGGCGCAGGATATAGATCTGATGCCAAAATCAATGAGCGCTAAGGAGCTGAAATAATGGACGCAAAAAACAAATCCTTCCCGGTTTCATGGGATCAGTTTCATCGAGATTCGCGGGCACTGGCCTGGCGGCTGACCGAAGAGGGACCGTTTGAATCCATGGTTGCTATAACCAGAGGCGGATTGGTGCCAGCGGCAATCGTTGCGCGAGAACTGAATATAAGAATGGTGGAAACGGTTTCAGTTAAATCCTATGACCATAAAAATCAGGGGGACCTAAAGGTTCTCAAATCCATATCCGACACGGTTTTGCGCGGAAAAGGCAAAGTGCTGATAATCGATGATCTGGTAGATACAGGCGCGACGGCGAGGGTGGTCAGGGCCATGTTGCCCAGTGCGCATTTTGCCACGGTTTATGCAAAACCGTTAGGGCGTGAACTGGTGGATACGTTTGTGACTGAAGTTTCGCAAGATACATGGATATATTTCCCATGGGATCTGGAAGTGGCCTATGCTCCGCCTATTCACGGGGGCGACGATTAGGGCGTTGACTTTGGGATTTTGATTCAGGGGCTTGACCTATGGGCTGTGATGTTTAAGTAGCAAAAAAAAATACGTTTTAGCGGGCGTGGTGGAATTGGTAGACACACAGGACTTAAAATCCTGAGAAAGGTAACTTTCGTGCGGGTTCAAGTCCCGCCGCCCGCACCATCTAAATGGGCACCATCTAAATGGG
>CAZMVQ010000033.1:0-26592 GCA_964569865.1 uncultured Devosia sp. | reverse complement strand
TTTTTCTTGCCCATAATCAGCCCCTCTTGGCGCGCTTGTCGGCCCCGTGACCATAATAGGTACGGGTCGGCGAAAATTCACCAAACTTATGACCGATCATATCCTCGGAAATCGAAACCGGAATATGCTTTTTGCCATTGTAGACCCCAAAGGTCAGCCCGACAAATTGCGGCAATATAGTTGAGCGACGGCTCCAGATCTTAATGACCTCATGACGTCCGCCTTCGCGAACTTTATCGGCTTTTTTCAACAGATACCCGTCAACAAACGGGCCTTTCCAAACGGAACGAGACATATTCTAACGGCCCTTCCTGGCGTGACGTGAGCGAACAATGAATTTGTCCGTCAACTTGTTTTTACGAGTTTTCTTACCCTTGGTTGGCACACCCCAGGGTGTAACCGGATGACGGCCACCTGAAGTTCTACCCTCACCACCACCATGGGGGTGATCAACCGGGTTCATGGCTACACCACGAACACTTGGCCGACGACCAAGCCAGCGCGAACGCCCCGCTTTTCCAAGGTTGGTATTTGAATGATCCGGATTGGAAACAGCACCAACTGTTGCCAGACACGAACCATGAACAATTCTTTGCTCGCCCGAGTTAAGGCGCAAAATGGCCCAACCATGATCACGACCCACATATTGAGCATAGGCTCCGGCGGAACGAGCCACCTGCCCGCCCTTCTTAGGCTTCATTTCAATATTGTGAACAATCGTTCCCACCGGCATTTTTTCCAGCGGCATTGTGTTGCCCGGCTTCACATCAACTGCACTGAGCGAGGAGACAACTTTGTCACCCGCTGCCAGACGTTGCGGCGCAATGATATATGCCTGCTCACCATCATCATAAGTAATGAGGGCAATAAAAGCTGTGCGGTTTGGATCATATTCCAGCCGTTCAACAGTTGCCACAATATCAAAGCGTGTACGTTTGAAATCCACCAGACGATAGGTGCGCTTGTGTCCGCCACCACGACGACGCATGGTTATCCGACCACGATTGTTGCGGCCACCCTTTGAAGAATTGGCTTCGGTCAGTTTTTTAACCGGGCCGCCCTTCCAGAGTTCTGAGCGATCAATCCCGATCAAAGCCCGGCGACCGGCAGAAGTGGCGTTGTATGATTTTAATGCCATAATCTTTCCTTTGAGCCTCTCTTACAGACCCGACGCGATGTCGATTACCTGGCCTTCGACCAGTGTGACAATAGCCTTCTTAACGTCTTTACGACGACCGGTTATGCCACGAAATTTCTTAACTTTACCCTTGCGAACATTGACGTTGACAGCCTTTACCTTGACCGAAAACAAACGCTCAACAGCAGCCTTGATCTCAGGTTTTGTCGCATTGATGTTTACATCAAACACCACCTGATTGTGTTCAGATGCAATGGTGGACTTTTCAGTCACCACCGGAGCTACAATCACATCATAATCTTTTACATTGCTCATGACAAACGTGCCTCCAAAGCTTCAACGGCATCTTTAGTCAAAACCAGTTTGGAACGACGCAAAATATCATAAACATTTATGCCCTGAACCGGAAGCACATCAATCAAAGGAATGTTTCTTGCCGCCAGAGAAAAATTACTATCCAGCTCGGCGCCACCAATGATCAGCGCATTGGAAAGATCCATCTTGCCAAAACTTGCCCGCAATGATGAAGTTTTAGCCTCTTTTGCTTCCGCCTTGTCCAAAATAATCAGATCACCTGATTTAACTTTAGAACTAAGCGCATGTTTTAGAGCAAGAGCGCGAACTTTTTTAGGCATCGCAATCGCATGGCTTCTTGGTGTTGGACCGAACGAGCGACCACCACTGCGAAACAGGTTGGCTTTGCGCGAACCGTGACGAGCGCCACCGCTGCCTTTTTGCCGAACGGACTTTTTAGTGGTTCCGCGAATATCAGAACGATTTTTCACCGCATGGGTGCCCGCCTGACGTTTTAGCAATTGATAGCGAACCATACGTTGCAAAATATCAGCACGAGGCTCAAGACCAAAAATACTCTCAAGCAAACTCAATTTGCCGGCTGACTTGCCGCCAAGACTTGTTACCTTGATATCCATTTATTCACTCCCCCCATCAGAAGTCGATGCATCAGCTTTTTCAGCAACTTCCTTTTCAGCAGCGGCGGGAGCCGCATTATCCTGTGCACCCGTGAACGAACCCGGGAACGAAGCACCCTCTGGCGCGGATTTTTTAACCGCATCACGAATAAATACCCAGCCACCTTTAGATCCGGGAACAGAACCCCTGACCATAATAAGACCACGCTCATTATCAGTGCGCACAATCTCAAGGTTTTGCGTGGTTACGCGTTCAGCACCCATATGTCCGGCCATTTTTTTGCCTTTGAACACTTTACCAGGATCCTGAGAGTTACCAGTCGAGCCGTGAGATCTGTGAGATATGGAAACACCGTGAGTAGCGCGAAGACCACTAAAGTTATGCCGCTTCATAGCACCGGCAAAACCCTTGCCCACAGAAGTACCGGTAACATCCACAAGCTGACCATCAACAAAATGATCTGCAAGCATGGAAGCACCAACCTCAATGAGATTGTCCTCGCTCACCCGAAATTCTCCAACACAACGTTTCGGCTCAACCTTGGCGAGGGCAAATTGTCCGCGCCGGGCTTTGGAAACGTTTTTAACTTTAGCGGCACCGGCACCCAATTGTAGTGCAGTGTAGCCGTCTTTATCTTCCGTCCGCTGGCCTACCACTTGGCAGTTTTGCAAATCCAACACTGTCACAGGAACGTTAGTACCGTCCTCGGTGAAAATGCGGGTCATGCCCAGCTTCTGTGCGATCAATCCAGAACGCATTGGTTCAACCTCTTTCTTCAAACTCGAATTAGAGCTTAATCTCAACATCTACGCCTGCGGCGAGATCGAGTTTCATAAGTGCATCAACAGTCTGCGGGGTGGGTTCGACAATATCCAACAGCCTTTTATGGGTGCGGATTTCGAACTGTTCCCGACTTTTCTTATCGACGTGGGGAGACCTGTTGACGGTGAATTTCTCAATTCGTGTCGGCAAAGGAATAGGACCACGAACCTGGGCACCGGTACGCTTCGCCGTAGAGACGATTTCGCGTGTCGATACGTCAAGAACACGATGGTCAAAGGCCTTAAGCCGTATACGAATATTTTGACTTTTCATTTCGCTTTTTCCAATTTATTGGCCCAATGCCAATATTTGTCGCTGGGTAGTAGTTTAAGTATCAAGACCGGCGCGACACAAAAGCCGCGCCAGTCTCAAAAATCTATTCGATGATTTTGGAAACAACACCTGAACCAACGGTACGACCACCTTCACGGATAGCAAAGCGAAGCTTTTCTTCCATGGCGATCGGAACGATCAGCTCAACATTAACTTCCACCCGATCACCAGGCATAACCATTTCCACGCCATCAGGCAAAGTCACAACACCGGTAACATCGGTAGTGCGGAAATAGAATTGCGGACGGTAATTTGTAAAAAATGGAGTGTGACGTCCACCTTCATCTTTGCTCAAAATATAAGCTTCACCGACGAATTTGGTATGCGGAGTAACCGAACCAGGCTTACAAAGAACCTGACCACGCTCAACCTGCTCGCGATCAACACCACGGATCAAAGCGCCGATATTATCGCCAGCTTCACCCGTATCGAGCAGCTTGCGGAACATTTCAACACCAGTAACCGTAGTTTTCTGGGTTTCTTTGATACCGATGATTTCAACTTCTTCGCCAACATTGACAACGCCACGCTCAACACGTCCGGTAACAACCGTACCACGACCCGAAATCGAAAACACATCTTCAATCGGCATCAGGAATGGCTTGTCTTTTGGACGAGCTGGAGTTGGAATATATTCATCAACCGCTTTCATCAGCTCAAGAATTGAATTCTTGCCGATTTCATCATCGCGACCTTCAAGAGCGGCAAGAGCCGAACCTTTAACGATCGGAATATCATCCCCCGGAAAATCATAGGAAGATAGCAATTCACGAATTTCCATTTCCACCAGCTCGAGCAGTTCTTCATCGTCAACCTGATCGACTTTATTCATGTAAACAACCAGGGAAGGAACACCAACCTGACGGGCCAGCAAAATATGCTCGCGAGTCTGGGGCATTGGGCCATCAGCAGCTGAAACAACCAGAATTCCACCATCCATCTGAGCGGCACCGGTGATCATGTTCTTCACATAATCGGCGTGTCCGGGACAATCAACGTGGGCATAGTGGCGGTTTTCTGTTTCATATTCCACGTGGGAAGTAGAAATCGTAATGCCACGGGCTTTTTCTTCCGGCGCTTTATCAATTTCGTCAAACGCGGTTACTTCCGCGCCGCCACTTTCAGCAAGCACCTTGGTGATAGCCGCTGTCAATGTAGTTTTACCGTGATCAACATGGCCAATTGTGCCAACGTTGACGTGGGGTTTGGTACGATCAAACTTAACCTTAGCCATTTTCTTTTCTCCGTAAGTATGTTGGCACTCAAGCCAACCTAAATCCAAATTTTAGTTTAGCGATATTTCGCCATTATTTCTTCAGCAGTCGCCGCCGGCACCTGCTCATAGTGATCAAACTGCATGCTATACTGCGCCCGTCCCTGACTCATGGAGCGCAGATTGTTCACATAACCAAACATGTTGGCCAGCGGAACAAACGCTTCAATCATCGTAGCAACGCCACGCGCTTCGGTTCCCTGAATTTGCCCACGACGGGAATTCAAATCACCAATAACATCTCCCATATAGTCCTCGGGAGTAACAACTTCCACCTTCATGATAGGTTCAAGAAGTTTTGGACCAGCCTGCTTCAAAGCATCACGGAAGCCCATACGACCCGCAATCTCAAAAGCCAGCACCGAACTATCAACATCATGATAGGCACCGTCGGTCAAAGTGACCTTTACATCAACAACCGGAAAACCAATCAGAACACCGGCTCCCATCACGCTGTTAACGCCTTTTTGCACACCAGGAATATATTCTTTGGGAATATTTCCGCCAACAATCGTATTGTCGAATTCAAAACCGGCGCCTGCTTCATTAGGCATCACAGTCATCTTAATTCGTGCAAACTGACCAGAACCACCCGACTGCTTCTTATGAGTATAATCAATATCGGTGGATTTGGTGATGGTTTCGCGATAGGCAACCTGAGGCTGACCAATATTAGCCTCAACATTAAATTCACGCCGCATGCGATCAATCAGAATGTCAAGGTGCAATTCACCCATACCTGAAATAATTGTCTGTCCGCTTTCTTCATCAGAAGCAACACGAAAACTTGGATCTTCGGCCGCCAAACGATTAAGCGCAACGCCCATTTTTTCCTGATCAGCCTTGGTTTTAGGCTCAACAGCGATGGAAATAACCGGATCCGGGAATTCCATACGCTCAAGAATAACCTGAGAATTAGAAGCGCTCAGCGTATCACCGGTGGTTGTGTCTTTAAGTCCGACAACCGCAACAATATCACCCGCATATGCTTCCGCAATCTGCTCACGCGAATTGGAATGCATCTGGAACATGCGGCCAACGCGCTCGCGTCTGCCCTTAACTGTATTTTCCAGCGTATCACCAGCGGCCAGCATGCCTGAATAAATGCGACAAAATGTCAATGATCCCATATGAGGATCGTTGGCCACTTTAAATGCCAGCATGGAAAGCGGCGCATCATCAGAAGCTTCACGCGTAATCGGCTCTTCAGTCCGAGCGTCAATACCAGCAACAGCAGGAATATCCAGCGGCGAAGGCAAGAAATCAATCACTGCATCAAGCAAAGGCTGCACACCCTTGTTTTTAAATGCAGAACCACAAAGAACCGGGAAAAATTGCACAGCAACCGTACCCTGACGGATAAGACGGCGAATTGTATCAATATCAGGCATTTCGCCCTCAAGATATGCTTCGGTCGCCGCATCATCAATATCAACGATGGTTTCGATCATTTCCTCGCGGAATTCTTCGGCCTTGGCTTTAAGATCGTCAGGAATTTCCACAACGTCCCACTTGGCACCAAGACTTTCATCACGCCAGACCAGTGCTTTCATTTCGATGAGATCAACCACACCGACAAATTCATTCTCGGCACCAATTGGCAACTGAACAACAACCGGCTTGCCACCAAGGCGGCTTTTGATCATTTCAACCGAACGATAAAAATCAGCGCCGACCTTGTCCATCTTGTTGACGAAAATCATCCGAGGAACATTATACTTGTCCGCCTGACGCCAGACTGTTTCAGACTGAGGCTCAACACCCGCATTGGCATCCAACAGAGCAATGGCACCATCAAGCACACGCAAAGAACGCTCAACTTCAATCGTAAAATCCACGTGGCCCGGTGTATCAATAATATTGAAACGATGGGCTTTGCCATCCCGGTCATCCCAGAATGTAGTGGTAGCGGCAGAGGTAATGGTAATACCCCGCTCCTGCTCCTGCTCCATCCAATCCATGGTGGCAGCGCCATCATGAACTTCACCAATCTTGTGGCTTTTGCCCGTATAATAGAGCACCCGCTCGGTGGTGGTGGTTTTACCCGCATCAATATGGGCCATAATGCCGAAATTGCGGTAATCTTTGATATTATATTCGCGTGCCATAATCCGTACAGTTCCCTACCAGCGATAGTGCGAGAACGCACGGTTAGCTTCGGCCATGCGATGAGTATCTTCGCGTTTTTTAACAGCCTGACCACGCGAATTCATCGCATCCAGCAACTCACCGGACAGACGTTCAATCATGGTATTTTCGCCACGCTTGCGCGAGCTTTCAATCAGCCAGCGAATAGCAAGAGCCTGCTGACGTTCAGTGCGAACCTCAACCGGAACCTGATAAGTTGCACCACCAACCCGGCGAGAGCGAACTTCAACCGACGGACGGATATTTTCCAACGCCTGATGAAAGACCCCGACAGGGTCCTGCTTGACCCGGTCCTGAACCAGATCAAACGCGCCATAAACAATGCGTTCGGCTGTAGACTTCTTGCCGTCCTTCATTAGTGAATTCATAAACTTTGAAACCACCAGATCGCCAAATTTGGGATCAGGAATAACTTCACGTTTCTCTGCACGGTGCCTGCGGGACATTGCTGAATACTCCTTACTTCGGACGCTTGGCGCCGTATTTCGAACGGCGTTGTCTGCGATCCTTGACGCTCTGAGTATCCAGAACGCCGCGCAAAATATGATAACGAACACCAGGCAAATCGCGAACACGACCACCGCGAATAAGCACAACAGAGTGCTCCTGCAGATTGTGCCCCTCGCCCGGGATATATGAAATAACTTCGCGCTGGTTGGTCAGACGAACCTTTGCAACCTTGCGCAGAGCCGAGTTAGGCTTTTTTGGTGTCGTGGTATAAACACGCGTGCAAACACCGCGTTTTTGCGGATTAGCTTCCATAGCAGGAACTTTGTTCCGCTTGGGCTTTGGTTGCCGCGGCTTGCGGATCAGCTGGTTTATGGTCGGCATTTCGCTCGAAACCTTTTGCTTTATTTTCCAAACAATTCTTATCGAAAATCCATAACAAACAAACAGCGCCAAACAAGCCCGTTAATAAGGGCAAGCGGCGCTTTCGCTGCATTGGAACACTTCACAATAAAGAAGCGCTCATACACCAACAATTGCTACGTCTTTTCATCCAATGATGTGTTTGAATTTTTTTTGAAATCCTCGCCATGTGGGGCGAAGGTTCGTATATCAAATTCACGACCGATCATTAAGATGCGCTGGCTATAACGCCCCCCTATCCAACCGTCAAGTGTTTGTTTGTTAATTTGTTCTGTCTGAGTGAGGTTTATATGCCCCGCCCCTGCCCACTTGAGATTTTCATATTAAAAGCATCCATGAAAGGCAAACTGCAATTTTAAAAGACACTTAAACCCACGACCAGATCACGTCGATATTAAAGTGCCGATTCTGATTCGACCGACAAAAAGGTTGAAGTATGGATACTCGGGTCAAGCCCGAGTATGACGCTGCATTTGGATATAACGCTGTACCTGGATATAACGCTGTACCTGGATATAACGCTGCACCATGGATATGCCATAGCTCCTTGAAATGGACGCACCACCGACTTGTGATCCGGATCTGCATCAAATGTCAGCAGGATCCCGGCTCTGGGGCCGGGAAATGGCACGTGTGAATAAACAAGTCTCGGTTCCCCCCCCTTAGAACACGGTCTTGATGCCAAGGGAGCCGGAGATGGATTTATATTCATTGGCGCCAATGGCAGCTTTTGCCGCAAGGTTCAAAACTGAATTGCCGCTTATGTCAAAAGTAGCATCCAGCCCCAGATAGCCCGTGATTGATCCGGCCGTATTTACCGGAACAGCCAGATTTTGCCCCAATAATGTTACGGCTTGAGTTCCCGCCCCAAGGTTCTGGCGATATTGCGCACCAGCTGCAATTGTAAATGATCCGGCGTCAACTTTGCGAGTGGCAGCCAGCTCGATATTGCCCTCGAACACCTGCACATTTCGCGCACCAATAGTGGCATTGGCGTTCGATCCGGTTTCCGTATAGCCATCAATCTGCTGCATTGAAATTCGTCCCGATACACTTGGAGTTAAGGTCCATTCTCCGTCGGTGGCGATATCAACACCTATTCTAAGTTCCGGCGCGATAAACCAGCTATTATAATTGGCATCGGCATAATCTATGCCAAGAGGGGCCAGATTATCATTGACCAGACGTGAGCTGTCATTGTTCTGCGCACCCGCATAGATGGCAAAATCAGCAAAGAAATTGTCGAGCTTGGCATTGCCATAAACTCCGACAACTCCACCCTGACCTGTGATGGTTTGCGAAGTCATCCATGCGGAATTGGCGACAAAATTATTGGCCAGATAAGCTGTCATCAGGCCGATGTTCAGACTGTTATTTACATCAAACGAAACCCCGCCTGCGACCCCGCCATTGGCGTTGGTATAGTCGTTATTCACCCCAATCGCACCATAACCAGACCAGCCGCCAAAACCGCCCAGCCACCAATTGCCAGCATTTACGCCATTGTTTGATCGGGTGATTTGGGAGAGCGCCGCCGCATTATCCGCCAGCATATCCGGCGCGGCAGAAAGGGACGTTGGATCAATGGTGGCAAACTGGCTACCATTCCATGCGCCGGGCACATCGCCATTAACATTGGGCATGCCCCCGATAAGGGCAGCCGGATCAAATGCCCACAATACCGATTGCGAACGGCCGGTGGTGATGTTCAAATTTGTAACTGTATCAAAGTCAAATGCACCACCGATAAACGAGGGGGCCATCAGATTAAGCGTATTACCGACCCCTGAAATTTCAAATGAACTGGACTGGGCGCTCACCACATATCCGGAATTGTTGATGGTGTTATTATCCAAGACATCAATGCCAATGGCGTCGGCGCCAGTAGTGAAGATAGTGCCGGTATTGGTGATGATATTAAAATTATTGCCCAAAATGCCAATGGCATCTTCACCAGTCGTGAAGATAGAGCCGGTATTGGTAATGGTATTTATATCATTGCCAGTAATGCCCCCGGCAAACGTACTTGTCGTTTTAATTGTGCCGGAATTGGTGATGATATTACTGTCAGTGGCCAGAATGCCCCACGCAATAGTGCCTGTCGTTGTAATTGAGCCGGAATTGTTGATGATATTATTATTTAAGGCATTAATGCCCAGGGAGCCGGTGCCAGAGGTAAAGATTGTTCCCAAATTGGAGATGGTGTTGAAATTTGAAAGGGCGTTGATACCAATGGCTAAATTGCCGTTAGTGGAGAGAGCTCCTGCATTGATGATAGTTGCATTATCAACAATGGTTCTTACTGCAAAATTAAAATCCCCAACGGTGGAAATAGAGCCGCTGTCGGTGATGGTCAGAGTATCGCCGTTGGCTAAAACAGTGCCCAAATCACCATTGGAAACCGTAGTTGGCGTATTCACCACAAATTCAGCAGCCAAAGTAATTTGAGGAACCAAAACGGCTGCGGTAACAAGTGCACTAAAGAATAACAGGTGCCAACGAAATGAACTAAAAACCACTATAAAATCCCTCAAAACCCAACAAGCGTAATTAAACAAAGTAACTTTGATTAAGCAATGTAAAACAAGCACAGTCTCACTGGAAAAAGCCAGTAAATAAACGCTGTTTTGCTGTAATTCTTGTAATATGGTGGTTTTTAGCAATAACGGAACGAAAGATCCTACATTGACAAAACAAAACGGGACCACCAAATGGCAGCCCCGTCTGTTAATTTTATCAAGGTCAAGACCCAAGAATTTCAAACCAGATTGGTCCTGAAATCTCTATTCTTTCTTAGGGTCTTCATCAGCAGCCGGTGCATCACTTTCAGCTTCAGAGGCATCATCATTCTCAGGCGATGCTTCTTTGCTGTTAGCGAACACATCATCCAGATTTATATCTCCCTGACCCGCTTCAACCGCCCCATCTTCTCTTTTGGCTTCACTCTCATCGCTTTCTTCAGGCTTTGGTGCTGCAAGCGCTGCCGCCTCGGCCTGTCTGCGTCTTTCTTCAAGAATCAGGTCATCACGACGAGCCGCAATGTTCTTGAATGCCGCCGTGGCAGCGCCCGTTCCCGCAGGAATGAGACGACCAACGATAACATTTTCTTTCAAGCCTTCCAAAAGATCAGCCTTGCCGCTAACGGAAGCTTCCGTCAGAACGCGAGTGGTCTCCTGGAACGAAGCAGCAGAGATAAATGAGCGGGTTTGCAGTGAGGCTTTGGTAATTCCAAGCAATACCGGAACATATTGAGCCGGTTTTTTACCCTCCGCAACCAATTGCTCATTCAAAAGATCAAGGTCAACCTTGTCCACCTGCTCATCCTTGAGCAAACCGGAATCTCCGGGAACGGTGATTTCTGCTTTTTGCAGCATCTGACGAACGATAACTTCGATATGCTTATCGTTGATGGTCACGCCCTGCAAACGGTAAACCTCCTGAATTTCATTGACCAGATATTTGGCCAACTCTTCAACCCCGTGAATGGCTAAAATATCATGGGGAGCCGGATTGCCATCAAGCAGATATTCTCCACGATCAATCTGATCACCTTCTTGCAGATGGAAGGGCTTGCTCTTGGGAATAAGATATTCCACCGGCTCGCCAGTTTCCTCAAATGGCTCAATAATGATGCGGCGCTTGTTTTTATAATCGCGACCAAAACGAATGGTGCCACCAATTTCCGCAATCACTGCGTGATCTTTGGGACGGCGGGCCTCAAACAGTTCCGCAACCCTTGGCAGACCACCGGTAATATCGGTGGTTTTTGCGCTATCAAGAGGAATACGAACCAAAATGTCACCCGGCGAGACTTTTTGCCCTGGCTCAACCGCCAAAACAGAATCAACGGAAAGCAGATAACGCGCATCTCCACCTCTGGACAGTTTGGCAATCTTATCATCATCATGTAGCGAAATTGCCGGTGTTAAGCCGTCACCGCGTTTTGAAGAACGCCAGTCCACAACCACACGTTTGGTAAAGCCGGTTGCCTCATCGGTGGATTCAGCAATTGAAACCCCATCGACAAGATCTTCAAATTTAACCTCACCACCCACTTCGGTCAGAAGCGGACGTGCATAAGGATCCCATTCAACAACCCTTTGGCCCCGTTTTACATCATCACCATCGTCAAGCAGCAGAGTTGATCCATAATTCACCCTATGAGATGAAAGCTCATTGCCTTTTTTATCAACAATAGCCAACGAAAGATTGCGTCCAAGCACAACCGTATCCCCGTTAGAATTTTTCACCACATTGCGGTTGCGGATTTTAATCTTACCCTCAGCACCAGCTTCAAGATATGAGTTATCCACCACCTGAGCGGCACCACCAATATGGAAGGTGCGCATGGTAAGCTGAGTACCCGGCTCACCAATTGACTGGGCTGCAATAACTCCAACAGCTTCACCCTGATTAACGGGTGTTCCTCGGGCCAGATCACGACCATAACAGGCAGCGCATACGCCCTGACGAATATCACACGTCAAAGGAGAGCGAATGCGAACCATCTGGATATCAGCATTTTCGATGATTTCCACATCGGCCTCTACCAGCAACTGGCCCTTTTTAGCCAGAACAGTGCCGTTCGCATCAATCACATCATCGGCCATGGTGCGGCCAAGAATGCGCTGTCCCAGAGTGGCCACAACCTGTCCACTGTCAACAACCGGCTCCATGGTCAAACAATTTTCGGTGCCGCAATCAACTTCAGTGATAATGCTGTCCTGAGCCACATCAACAAGGCGACGGGTCAGATAACCAGAGTTGGCGGTTTTAAGCGCCGTATCGGCAAGACCTTTACGCGCCCCGTGGGTGGAGTTGAAATATTCGATAACGGTCAAACCTTCTTTAAAGTTTGAAGTGATCGGGGTTTCAATGATCGAGCCATCAGGACGAGCCATAAGGCCACGCATTCCCGCCAGCTGCTTCATCTGTGCCGGTGATCCACGAGCCCCGGAATGAGACATCATATAAACCGAGTTGATCGGTTTTTGCCGTTTGGTTTCTTCGTCAAAATCAACGGAGGAGATCGACAACATCATTTCGTCGGCAACCTTGTCACCGCATTTGGACCATGCATCAACAACTTTGTTGTATTTTTCGCCCTGAGTAATCAGACCGTCATTATACTGTTGTTCAAATTCTTCCACCTGCTTACGAGCGCCATCGACGATTCCCGCTTTGGTATCTGGAATAATCATATCATCCTTGCCAAACGAAATCCCCGCCTGACAGGCATGCTTAAAGCCCACATCCATAATGTGATCACAAAAGATAACCGTCTCTTTTTGTCCACAAGCCCGATAAACCGTATCAATCATGCTTGAGACCATTTTTTTGGTCATCAGCTGATTGCAGGTTTCATAAGGCACCAGATGATGTTTGGGCAGCAATTGGCCAATCATCATCCGCCCGGCAGAAGTCTCAACGGTTTTAACAACCATTTCCCCATCAATGGTGCGATCGGTAATACGCGCTTTGATTTTGGTATGAACCGTAATCAGCTTGTTGCCCAAAGCATGTTCGATTTCAGCAACCGAACTAAAGGCCATGCCCTCTCCCGGCTCATTCTCATAGATCAAAGACATATGATAAAGACCAAGAACAATATCCTGCGAGGGAACAATAATCGGCTGCCCGTTGGCCGGGTGCAAAATATTGTTCGTTGACATCATCAACACGCGCGCTTCCAACTGCGCTTCCAGCGACAACGGAATATGCACGGCCATCTGATCGCCATCAAAGTCGGCATTAAAAGCAGCACAAACCAAAGGATGCAGCTGAATTGCTTTACCCTCGATCAATGTGGGTTCAAACGCCTGAATGCCAAGCCTGTGCAATGTGGGTGCCCGGTTAAGAAGAACCGGATGCTCGCGAATTACTTCATCAAGAATATCCCAGACTTCCGGACGCTGTTTTTCCACAAGCTTTTTGGCCTGTTTAACAGTGGACGAAAATCCCTTGGCCTCAAGGCGCGAATAGATAAACGGCTTGAACAGTTCCAGCGCCATTTTTTTAGGCAAACCACATTGATGCAGCATCAATTCTGGACCAACGGTAATCACCGAACGACCGGAATAATCCACCCGCTTGCCCAAAAGGTTCTGGCGGAAACGGCCCTGTTTGCCTTTAAGCATATCCGAAAGGGATTTTAAGGGACGTTTATTGGCACCGGTAATGGTGCGGCCACGACGACCATTGTCGAGCAATGCATCCACCGATTCCTGCAACATGCGCTTTTCGTTACGCACAATAATATCAGGAGCGCGCAGCTCGATCAGACGTTTAAGGCGATTGTTGCGATTGATAACCCGGCGATAAAGATCGTTCAGATCAGAGGTAGCAAAACGTCCCCCATCCAATGGCACCAGCGGACGCAATTCTGGCGGAATAACCGGCACGATTTTTAGGATCATCCATTCGGGACGGTTGCCAGAAACCGTGAACTGCTCAATCAATTTTAGGCGCTTTGCCAGCTTTTTAGGCTTTAGTTCAGTCGTAGCCTCGGCAATGCCAACCCTTAATTCAGCGGCGACCTTTTCCAGATCAAGCGCCATCAGCATTTCGCGAATGGCCTCAGCACCAATCATGGCGGTAAAACTATCGGCCCCGTATTCTTCCTGAGCATCCAGATACTGCTCTTCGGAGAGCAATTCATACTGGGAAAACGGAGTTAGACCGGGTTCGATTACCGAATAATATTCAAAATATAAAATCCGCTCGATATCTTTAAGCGTCATATCCAGCATCAGCGAAATCCGCGAAGGCAAAGATTTCAAATACCAGATATGGGCAACAGGTGCTGCCAGTTCGATATGGCCCATGCGCTCGCGCCGAACCCGTGAAAGAGTTACTTCAACGCCGCATTTTTCGCAGATAACGCCTTTGAATTTCATCCGCTTATATTTGCCGCAAAGACATTCGTAATCTTTTTGCGGGCCAAAAATTCGCGAACAGAACAGGCCGTCCCGCTCTGGTTTGAAGGTACGGTAATTGATGGTTTCAGGCTTTTTAATTTCGCCAAAAGACCAGCTGAGAATTTTTTCTGGGCTGGCGATATTGATCTTCATCTGATCAAAATGTTCAATTGGTGCCTGCGGATTAAACGGGTCCATAACCTGGTGGTGACGGTTCATTTTTGTTCTCCTAGTTCCTGCTGAAGTCTTTTCCCTTTCAAGGGCGAAATCAGCGGACTGAAATTGGATAAGGGTGCGACGGGTTACTCCGCCGCATCCGCAGGTGGCAATTCAGAGTTGGCTTCTTCCTCGGGCTCTTCTTCCTCGGTCTGGCTCAACTCAACATTTAGGGCCAAAGAGCGCATCTCTTTAACCAGAACGTTGAAACTCTCTGGAATTCCGGACTCAAAAGCCTCATCGCCACGCACAATCGCCTCATAGACTTTTGTACGTCCGGCAACATCGTCAGACTTGATGGTCAGCATTTCCTGCAGGGTATAAGCTGCACCATATGCCTCAAGCGCCCAAACCTCCATTTCACCAAATCTCTGGCCACCAAACTGGGCTTTACCACCCAGTGGCTGTTGAGTTACCAGCGAATAAGGACCAATTGAGCGGGCATGGATCTTATCGTCCACCAAGTGATGGAGTTTAAGAATATAGATATAGCCCACGGTAACCGGGCGCTCAAACTGCTCCCCGGTACGTCCATCAAACAAAATGCTCTGGCCTGAACCTTCAAGGCCTGCTTTTTCCAGCATTTCTTCGATGTCGCTTTCTTTAGCTCCATCAAATACCGGAGTGGCGATCGAAACACCTTTGCTCACCTGTTCAGCGAGACGAATTACACCATCATCATCATAATCTGCGACTTTGTCTTCACCGCCGGCATAGAGTTCGCTCAACTCATTCTTCAACGGAGCGATATCACCTTTGCGATGATAGGCCGCCAGCATATCGCCGATTTTTTGGCCCATGCCGGAACAGGCCCAACCCAGATGGGTTTCAAGGATCTGCCCCACATTCATGCGTGATGGCACCCCAAGCGGGTTCAGCACCACATCAACATGGGTTCCATCGGCCAGATATGGCATGTCTTCAATGGGCATAATACGTGATACAACACCCTTGTTTCCGTGCCGTCCGGCCATTTTATCGCCCGACTGAATTTTGCGTTTGGTAGCAACAAAGACTTTTACCATCTTCATAACGCCCGGCGGCAATTCGTCGCCACGCTGCAATTTATCAACCTTGTCAATAAAGCGGCGCTCAAGCAATTTGCGGCTTTCTTCATATTGCGAATGCAGAGCTTCCATTTCGCCCATGATTTTATCGTCATCAACGGCAAACTGCCACCATTTCGAACGGGGATTGCTCTCAAATATGCTGTCGTTGAGCTTAGTGCCTTTTACATAACCTTTGGGTCCGGCTGTGGCTTTTTTGCCAAACAGCATTTCTTTGAGGCGGGCATAAACGTTGCGATCAAGAATTGATTGCTCATCATCCCTATCCTTGGCCAGATGCTCAATTTCCTCGCGCTCGATAGACATGGCACGTTCATCTTTTTCGATGCCGTGACGGTTAAATACCCTAACCTCGACAACGGTGCCAGAATCCCCCGGGGGAACCCTTAGAGATGTATCGCGAACGTCAGAAGCTTTTTCACCAAAAATCGCCCTTAGGAGTTTTTCCTCCGGGGTCATGGGGCTTTCACCCTTTGGAGTGATTTTGCCAACCAGAATATCTGCGGGACCAACCTGAGCACCAATATGAATAATACCGGCCTCATCAAGGTTGCGCATAGCTTCTTCGGATACGTTTGGAATATCACGAGTGATATCCTCAGGACCAAGTTTGGTATCGCGAGCGATCACTTCATATTCATCAATATGAATTGAGGTAAAAACATCATCCCTTGCAATCCGCTCGGAAAGCAGAATTGAATCTTCATAATTGTAACCGTTCCAAGGCATAAATGCCACCAGCACGTTACGACCAAGAGCCAGATCACCAAGATCGGTTGATGGACCATCGGCAATAATATCACCAGCTTCCACATGCTCGCCAACCACAACCAAAGGCCGCTGGTTTATACAAGTGGACTGGTTGGAGCGCTGAAACTTCATGAGGTTATAAATATCAACCCCGGTTTTTGATGCATCGCTTTCCTGAGTAGCGCGAATAACAATACGGGTCGCATCCACCTGATCAATAACCCCGGTACGTTTTGCAACAATGGCAGCTCCGGAATCCCGAGCCACAACCGCTTCCATGCCTGTCCCCACAAATGGAGCTTCACTCTGCAGCAATGGCACAGCCTGACGTTGCATGTTCGAGCCCATCAAAGCCCTGTTCGCATCATCATTTTCAAGGAATGGAATGAGCGAGGCAGCAACCGAAATAACCTGTTTTGGAGAAACATCCATCAGGTCAATCATTTCGCGAGGAGTAAGCGAAACATTGCCCGAATGGCGGGCTGTAACCAGATCATTGATAAATGTATTATCTTTGGAAATATGGGCATTGGCCTGCGCCACGTGATATTTGGCCTCTTCAATGGCCGAAAGATAAACAACATCATCGGTGATCTTGCCGTCAACTACCTTGCGATAGGGAGTTTCGATAAATCCATATTTATTAACCTTAGCAAAGGTAGCCAGTGAGTTGATCAGACCAATATTTGGACCCTCAGGAGTTTCAATCGGGCAAATCCGGCCATAGTGGGTGGTGTGCACATCGCGCACTTCAAACCCGGCCCGCTCGCGGGTCAAACCGCCCGGCCCAAGTGCCGAAAGGCGTCGTTTGTGGGTTATTTCACTCAATGGGTTGGTCTGATCCATAAACTGGGACAGCTGGGAAGAGCCAAAAAACTCACGCACTGCCGCTGCTGCCGGTTTGGCATTGATCAGATCCTGAGGCATCACGGTATCGATTTCCGCCGAGCTCATACGCTCTTTGATTGCCCGCTCCATACGCAGCAGACCAACGCGATATTGATTTTGCATCAATTCGCCCACCGAGCGCACGCGCCGATTGCCAAGATTATCAATATCGTCGATTTCGCCGATGCCATTGCGCAAATCAACAAGCGTGCGCACAACTTCAACAATGTCTTCGCGCCGCAAGACCCGAACGGTATCCTCGGCATCCAGATCAAGACGCATGTTCATTTTAACCCGACCAACAGCACTCAAATCATAGCGCTCGGAATCAAAGAACAGCGAATTAAACATCGCTTCAGCGGTTTCAATGGTGGGTGGCTCGCCCGGGCGCATCACTCGATAAATATCAAACAATGCGTCTTCTCGGCTTTCGTTTTTATCCACGGCCAAAGTGTTGCGCAAATATGCCCCAACCTTAATATCGTCCACATCAAGAACCGGAATGACATTAAATTCATTCTCCACCAGCTTTTCAACCAGCGCTTCATCCAACTCGTCGCCAGCTTCCGCATAAACTTCGCCGGTTTCCATGCTCATCATATCATGGGCAAGGTATGTGCCGTACAGGTCTTCAACGCTGAGCAAAATTTCTTTTGTGCCATTTTCGGCAATTTTTTGAGCGGCACGGGCCGAGAGTTTTTTGCCCGCTTCATGCACCACATCGCCGGTTTTTGCATCAACCAGATCTTTTAGGGGTTTTACACCCTTGTAATTATCCGCAACATAGGGCTGCTTCCAGCCCTGCTTAACTTTCTTAAGCTCAACGGTGTCATAATAAGTATCAAGAATTTCTTCAGCATTAAGCCCCAGAGCTTTAAGCAAAGAAGTAACCGGAATTTTTCTGCGACGATCGATGCGCGCAAAAACCACATCCTTGGCATCAAATTCAATATCCAGCCATGAACCGCGATAGGGAATAATGCGTGCCGCAAACAAAAGTTTGCCTGATGAGTGGGTTTTACCCTTATCGTGATCAAAGAACACACCGGGTGAACGGTGCATCTGGGAAACAATAACCCTCTCGGTGCCGTTGATGACAAAGGTGCCATCTCTGGTCATCAAAGGCATATCGCCCATATAAACTTCTTGCTCTTTAATGTCTTTGACCGAGCGAGCGCCCGTATCTTCATCCACTTCAAAGACAATCAACCGCAATACAACCTTGAGCGGAGCGGCAAATGTCATATCGCGCTGACGACACTCTTCTGTATCAAATTTAGGCTTGGAGAATTCATATTCAACGAATTCCAGCGAGGAGGTGTCAGAAAAATCCTTGATGGGAAACACCGATTTGAATACGGCTTGCAAACCCGTATCATCGCGCCCCCCTTCAGGCTTATCCATTATCAAAAACTGCTCATAGGAGGTTTTTTGCACATCAATAAGGTTCGGCATATCAATGACTTCGCGGATCGAGCCAAAAGATTTACGCATCTTGCGACGACCGTTAAATGTAACACTCATTTGAATTCCTCTTAAAAATTTTGAAAATCTGCGGAGGCAAAAGTCCAAAAATCCGACAATCAGCCGTCGGCCTTCAGGACACTTGCCCACTTTTTTTACGCAAATAGGACCTCTCGCCATAAAAACCGGCAATTGGTAACTTGCTTATCTTTTGAAACCAATCGAGTGCCTTTTCTTAAGCGCCCATTTCAAAAGAACAATTCCACCAAAAAAACGCGGCGGAACGGTCGAGTGGAAAGACAGGCAGGGCGACAATGCGCCCTGCCCCAATATTTGCTTGGTGTTAAACTATTTCAGTTCAACACTTGCACCAGCTGCTTCCAGCTTGGCTTTAACTTCTTCGGCTTCAGCTTTGGTAACAGCTTCTTTAACGGCCTTGGGAGCGCTTTCAACCAGATCTTTAGCTTCTTTCAAGCCAAGACCTGTAAGGGCGCGAACCTCTTTAATAACGTTGATTTTCTTTTCGCCAAAGCTAGTAAGAACCACGTCAAATTCGGTTTTCTCTTCAGCCGCTGCGCCGGCATCGCCAGCAGCTGCAGCAACAGCAACAGGAGCAGCTGCAGAAACGCCCCATTTTTCTTCAAGAAGTTTTGAAAGTTCAGATGCTTCCAGAACGGTAAGGGCGGACAAATCGTCAACCAGTTTATTTAGATCAGCCATAATATTTTCTTTCGTTTCGTTTTAGTTTGAATTATTTGAGAAATAGCTGCGATTTATGCCGCAGCGTCCTTATCAGCATAAGCTCCAACAACCCGTGCCACCTGAGAACCAGGTGCCTGCAGAACGGCTGCAACCTTGGTTGCGGGGCGCACAAGCATGCCCGCAATAGTTGCTCGCAATTCGTCCAGCGAGGGTACGGATGCCAGTGCCTTGACGCCATCTGCATCAAGAGCAACAGCACCCATGGCTCCACCCAGAACAACAAAATTTTCATTGTCCTTGGCAAATTTCACCGCAATTTTTGGTGCGGCGACCGGGTCCGAAGAATAGGCAAATACTACCTGACCAACTAAAAGGTCAGAAATATCTGCATTCTCGGTCTGTTCAAGAGCCAGCTTGGCAAGGCGGTTTTTCGCAACTTTTACATGGCCGCCGGCTTGCTTCATCTGCACACGCAGATTTTCCATTTCGCTAACCGAAAGACCAGCATAATGAGCCACCACAATTGCTCCGGCATCCTTTACAGAATCCCTGAACGAAGTGATGAATTCAGCTTTTTGCGCTCTATCCAATGCTTCTCTCCTTATTTGACCCGACAAAAGCCGGGTCGTTACCAATTGTCATTTCACACCCCTTTATGAAACAGGGATAACAAAATAACGGCTCATCGCCTGTAAACCGCAATCATCTAAGAAATTTCAAAAAAAATTTCTCACAACAACAACTGGTCTGGATCAAACCAAAACATCGCCAGTTCAAAAGAGCCGGCTAAATTTCAATTGTCTCCCCATCTGTGCAGGCCCAAAATTTGGTTTAGGCTTGTTTCCCTTTTGGGGAAAATTTGCACCCACAGTCTCGGACAGGTCTTTACTAAAAAATCACCCTTTAAGTTGAGTGCCCTTTTCAGCAATTTGGGCAGCCCACCGGACCGCCCGAATTCTTTTTTTATAATGCGCTACTTTTACGCAACGCTACTTCAGGCAACACTTCCCGGATCAACATGCACCCCGGGACCCATGGTCGAAGAGATTGCCACCCTCTTTATATATGTACCCTTGGAGCCAGAAGGCTTTGCCTTGGCAACCGCTTGAGTAAACGCGCGGATATTTGCTTCCAGCGCATCTTCCTTGAACGAAGCCTTGCCAACACCTGCATGCACGATGCCGTTTTTCTCGACCCGAAATTCCACGGCGCCGCCCTTGGCGTTTTTCACCGCTTCTGCAACATTTGGTGTTACCGTGCCCACTTTGGGGTTTGGCATCAGATTGCGCGGACCAAGAACCTTACCCAGACGACCAACAATCGGCATCATGTCAGGGGTTGCAATACAACGGTCAAAATCAATTTTGCCCTTTTGTACCTGTTCCATAAGATCTTCAGCACCAACAATATCAGCACCTGCTTCGCGAGCTTCGTCAGCTTTAGCATCACGGGCAAATACTGCCACGCGAACCGTGCGGCCAGTACCATTTGGCAACGAAATAACACCGCGAACCATCTGATCAGCATGACGCGGATCAACACCAAGATTCATGGCAACTTCGATAGTTTCGTCAAATTTCGCCCCGGCATTTTCTTTAACCAGCTTTACAGCTTCACCAAGCTCATAAAGTTTTTTGCGGTCAATTTTAGCCAAAGCAGCTTTTGTTCTTTTTCCAACTTTTGCCATCAGATCAGCCTCCAACCTCTATGCCCATAGAACGGGCGGAACCTGCAATTTGCGCCATGGCAGCTTCAACATCATGGGCGTTCAGATCTTTCATTTTCGCCTCGGCGATTTTACGAACCTGATCCATGGTTAAAGTTGCAGCAACATCATGCCCCGGTTTTTGCGAACCTGATTTCACCTTAACCGCCTGCTTGATCATATAACTGACCGGCGGCATTTTCATTTCGAACGAAAAGCTCTTATCCCCGTAGATGGTGATAATGCAGGGCACTGGTGCGCCCTTGTCAATTTCCTGCGAAGCCGCGTTAAACGCCTTACAGAATTCCATAATATTTAGCCCGCGCTGACCCAGCGCAGGACCAATTGGGGGAGAAGGTGTAGCCGCCCCCGCCGGCACCTGTAGTTTCAGGTAACCTGTAATTTTTTTCGCCATTTTTCTTCCGTTCCCGGCCAACTGACCGTTTTACTAACGCCGTGGTGCAAAACCTTTTTGGCAGCTTGGCAACTGCCGGTCTCTTCCACGGATTTCAAAAACAAACGCCCGAACTTCACATTCAAACGCATTGCCCCACAAAATGGTCAGGTTTTTTCCACCTGTCCATATTCCAACTCGACCGGGGTAGCCCGGCCAAAAATCGACACTTCCACTTTAAGACGCGCCCGCTCCTCATCAACCTCTTCAACAACCCCGTTGAATGAAGCAAACGGCCCATCTGAAACCCGAACCTTTTCACCCACATCAAAGCTGATAGAGGGCTTGGGACGGTCCACACCCTCTTGAACCTGTTGCAAAATCGCTTGCGCTTCAGCTTCAGAAATAGGAATCGGTTTATTTTCAGAACCCAAAAATCCTGTAACCTTTGGAGTGTTCTTCACCAGATGAAAAGTTTCATCGGTAAGTTCCATTTTCACCAGAACATAGCCCGGAAAGAACTTGCGCTCAGCATCGACCTTGCGGCCTCGGCGCACCTCCACCACCTTTTCGGTGGGAACGAGAACATCTTCAAAATAATTGTCCAGCTTTTTTGTAATAACTTTTTCGCGAATGGCATCGGCCACTTTACGCTCAAAATTTGAATAGGACTGAACTATGTACCAGCGCATGGCCATTATGGGTAATCTCGCCTCTTAAACTTCATTATAGTCCGGCCAACTGCTTTTATAAAACCCGGCCGGATGATGAAAATTCCTGTATTGCTAGCGAATTGACAGCAAAAGTTGCACGAACCAGGCGATCACCTGATCAGCTAAAAGAAAAAACATGCTGGCTAGAAAAACCATTATCAGAACCATAATCGTAGAAATCAGCGTTTCATTTCTTGTTGGCCAGACCACCTTGGAAATTTCGATCCGAACCTGCTGAAAAAACTGCACTGGATTTGTTTTGGCCATATTGCCGACAACCTCTTGATAATAGTTCTTTAAAAGCAACTAATCCTGCCAACAAAAACCCGAAGCAAAATAAAATTCCGAATTTCCATAGGCAAACGCCACACAAAACGAATGTGTGGCTTCTTCGGACTTATCTAGTTACTTGTTTGTGCAAAGGCAAGGCAAAAAACGCAACTTTTGCCTGTTAATGGATTTAATTTCCCCGCCCCTAAATATCACAGGAGCAAATCAGCGGGCAAAACCAGAATAATCAAGCCACAAAGGCTAAAAAACTACAGACGATCATGAACTAAAGACAGCCAGAAACTACTGAAACCATGGCAGGGGCGGAGAGACTCGAACTCACGACCCTCGGTTTTGGAGACCGATGCTCTACCAACTGAGCTACACCCCTTCATGGTCGCACCTGACTTAATTGCAAATATGTTCTTGCGCAAGCCTTTTACGTGAAGAGTGCTATAAAAGGGATAGCACCCAAAGAATAACCATGATTATGCGATCTATACGCGACAACCAAATTTGATTCGACCAGGAAAATTCTGTGACATCTCGAGTTCTAAAGCCCCTTTTCTTCACAATCGCTCTGTATTTTAGCTTTTCCCTATCAGCTATCAGCCAGCCCCTTATCGGCATGTCATTTCCACCGGTTAAAAATCAAACCGAGATAAATTTCACCTTAAAACAATTGAATATGCTCAATATCAGCGATATTCGCATTGCTGAAAACTGGAAAAATCGCGAGCCGGCACAAGGCAATTTCAACTGGCAGCCATTGGAAAACCGCATTCGAATATTGAGCGAGGGGGGAATGGATATACTCTTGACTATTCAGTCCGACGGGCCTGACTGGGCCTGTGGTATATCCAATTCAAAATCATGTATGTTCAACGATTGGAATGAGTTTGAGCCATATATGAAAGAATTGCTTGAACGCATCGGCCCAATGTTAAACGCCATCCAGTTTGGCAACGAATGGGATAATCAGTTTGTAGGTTCGGCGGAACAATTCCTTTCATTCCAAAACCTTTTTTATGATCTGGTGAAAAAATATCGCCCGGATCTGAATGTGGTTCTTGGGGGAATAACCACTCGCCCCCTGATATACGAGGCCATGTGCTTGGATAATGTAAGAATTAATCAGGCCGAATATCGCCTGCAAAACCAGATTGACCTCAACCAGTTCATTCAAACCGATGTTTGCACCCGCCAGCGCCTATCATACGCCGCTGACCTGGCGGATGTGAAAAATCTGCTCAGCAATGCCCGATATGACATTGCCGATATTCACCTTTATGACACCCCGGATCTTTGGCCCCGGTTTATCTCGAGTTTCAAAGCCATGACTAATAAGCCGGTTTATGTAACGGAATTTGGTGGCCCTAATCCCGATTTCGAACTTAGAGACCCAATTTATCAGGCCAGCCGACTAGCGACCTATTTGCGCACAATTTCACAATTACCGGTGGAGCGAGCCTATTATTTTAAACTCACCGATGGTGGAGATGCCTATCATGACTTGTCCGGACTGTTTGACGATAGGGGCAATGCAAAACCTGCTCTTGCGGTCTTTAAAAATCGTTAGGCGCAAAAACTCACGGGCCAAAAACTATGGACATTGCCCAAAGCAAATCAGATAATCGTCCGGGTCAACAACCATTATTTCTGTGCATCCATAGGCCCTCTTTATAGGCCCGGCAAATATCGGCGTATTTCCAACTTTCAGCGACAATTCGGTCTTTTTCAGGTCATGCACCCAAAAATATACATCACTAACCACATCACCGGGCGTATAGTGACGGTTGGCGAGTTGACGATTGGCCAAGGCATTTTTACCGCCCTGCTTTAACATTATTGCCGCCCCCTCGCATCGGACAATCGAGAAGGTGGGATTTTCATCCCAATTAAGTTCAGCAGCAACAAAACCCAATTGCTCAATATACCAGTTTGTGGATTTTCTTAAATCTGCAACAATAAAAACAGCCGCCGTCGCAATGCAATTTGCCACCGCCATTTCCCCCTCCAAATGTATCGGCATGCTTAGCCAATCAGTTACTGGCTAAATACTAGGTCATAGCCCAAGTAACAACCACTACTATAGAGAAAATTCAAGCAAAACAAAATCAGGTATTACTTAATTGGTTACTGGTACAAATTTAACATTATTATTCAGGGGCAAGACCTAATCATAATCCGCCCCATGTATTTGCGGAACAAATGTCTGCTCATCCATTGGAGGCCTTACATAACCCTGCTGGGCGGGGCGCGGCTCCATGATGATTTCTTCAGGGGTCAGATCCTCATGGGAAATCTGTTCCAAAAGATGAGAAATACAATTTAGGCGGGCGTGCTTTTTAATATCGGAGGGAACCACAAACCAAGGTGACTGCTTGATGTCCGTATGGGCAAACATTGCGTCTTTTGCCTTGGAATATTCCACCCACATTTTTCGTGATTCCAAATCCATGGGCGAGAGTTTCCAGCGTTTAGTAGGGGTTTTCAGGCGTTTTTGAAAGCGCCGTTCCTGCTCTTCATCACTGACCGAAAACCAGTATTTGATCACCTGAATTCCAGAGCGAACCAGCATACGCTCAAACTCGGGCGCGGAGCGCAAAAACTCCAGATATTCTTCCTCGGTGCAAAACCCCATAACCCTTTCCACACCAGCCCGATTATACCAGGAACGATCAAAGATCACCATTTCCCCATTGGTTGGCAGGTGGGAAACATAACGCTGAAAATACCATTGTCCTTTTTCTCGCTCGGTTGGGGCCGGAAGCGCCACAACCCGGCAAATTCTTGGGCTTAATGGTTCGGTTATGCGCTTGATGACACCACCCTTTCCTGCCGCATCGCGTCCCTCAAAAATCACCACGACCCGGTGTCCTTGCTGTTTTATCCACTCCTGCATTTTAACAAGTTCTATTTGCAGGCGCGCCAGCTCTTTTTCATATTTTGAGTTAGAGATTTTTTTGCCTTTGCTGTCCGCCACAACTGCATCCTGCGCAACTTCTACTTCGTTATTGTCTTGATCATCTGCCATGCTTTCCCCCTAAAATATTGCTCCCTGCGAAGCCGTGAAATAAAATCTTGGCCCAAGATTTTTAACAATTCGTACTAAACCCGCTCATGATAGAGCAAACTTGGGCACAGTTAAGTTTGCGTCCGAACCTTTAATAAGCAGTTATGATAAATTGTGAGGGTTTTAACGAACCACTTCAGTCGAGCTGAATACAAAAAAATGAGGGTTCAAACAAATTCAAAAGTTTGAAGTGCTTTGAGGTAGAAACTTCAAAGCACTTGCGAGCTTCAACGCGAGCCGCGGCCAATGCCGCGCCCATCGGAGGCGTGAACAAAGTGAACTGCCGCGAGATAAGTAAATCACACGAAGTGTGTGGAGCGGGTGGAGGGAAGCGAACCACTCCATCGGAGATGGAAAACAAAAAAAATGAGGGTTCGATCAAGATCAGATAATGGAGCGGGTGGAGGGAATCGAACCCTCGTATTCAGCTTGGAAGGCTGCTGCTCTACCATTGAGCTACACCCGCTTTAAAATCCAGTTCGTTAGTTTTAGTGTCGTTTGTTTTGGTGGAGGGAGCTGGATTCGAACCAGCGTACGCTAAGCGGCCAGATTTACAGTCTGGTGGATTTAACCACTCTCCCATCCCTCCAAACACCAGTTTTAACAACCGACATCAAAGGCGCTTCACAGAATAAACTTGCGAACCGTCGGGCGGTTTATGCAAAGTGCATGGCCTCGTGTCAACATTTAACTTGCTCAAAAGCATTCGATATTTGTAATAGGCACTATCATGAGCCAAAAACCAATTTTCCGCCGTCAAAAAAAACGCCCTGCTACCGCTGGCAAAGTGCAAAAACAACCAGCATCCCACCATATTTATGGGCTGCATGCTGTGCGCGCCGCCCTAAAGAATCACAGGCGAAAAAAAATCGCCCTGCATTGCACCGCTAATGCATTAGAAAAATTATCAGCT
>CAZMVQ010000032.1:19008-28304 GCA_964569865.1 uncultured Devosia sp. | reverse complement strand
GGTGGCCATGGCCGTGGCGGCGGTTTGCTGCATGGAGTGAACGGGACCATCGCCAACCGCTTCTTCTGCCGTAACCAGCACCAGTTTTGTATCTTTGCCAACCCGGCCTCTGGTCATGCCTTTGGAGACATATTGCTCGGCTAAAACCGCGTTTGATCCGCCGGTACGCTCGCCCTTGTCGGATTTTACGCCCCCGCCAATGGAGGTTGATCCGCCATCGGGAATAACGTGGGCCAGATCAGAGCGATCCAGATATGAAACCGCCAGCTCGCGGAAGATATAGTCCAGAATTGAGGTGGCGTTTTTAATGGAATCATTGCCCGTCACCATGCCGGCCGGTTCAAAGCGGGTAAAGATAAACGCTTCGACAAACTCATCCAGCGGCACTCCATATTGCAGGCCGATGGAGATGGAAATGGCGAAATTGTTCATCATGGCGCGAAAGGCTGCACCTTCTTTGTGCATATCAATGAAGATTTCGCCCAAGCGGCCATCATCATATTCGCCGGTATGCAGATAGACCTTGTGGCCACCAACATTGGCTTTTTGGGTATAGCCTTTGCGCCGGTCAGGGATTTTTTCGCGACTGCGCTCAATGATGCGCTCCACAATACGCTCGGCCACAACCTGAGCGCGCTCGGCTGGTGGTTTTGCCGCCAATTCTTCTGCGGCGTCCATGGCTTCTTCGTCATCATCGGCCAAAAGGGAGGCATTTAAAGGCTGGGAAAGTTTGGAGCCATCGCGATAAAGCGCATTGGCCTTAAGGGCCAGTTTCCAGCTTAGAATATAGCTCTGTTTGCAATCCTCAACCGTTGCATCATTGGGCATGTTGATGGTTTTGGAAATAGCGCCGGAAATAAACGGCTGGGCCGCCGCCATCATGCGGATATGGCTCTCGACCGATAAATAGCGCGTGCCAAGCTTGCCACAAGGGGAGGCGCAATCAAATACTGGCAGATCGTCAGGCTTTAAATGGGGCGCACCCTCAAGGGTCATGGCGCCGCAAATATGCACATTGGCGTTTTCAATATCCAGCTTTGAAAAACCCATATGGGCCAGAATATCAAAGTTGAAATCTTCCATTTGCTCATCACTCATTTTCAGAGTGGTTTTGCAAAATTCTTCGCCAAGGGTCCATTTGTTAAAGACGAATTTTATATCAAAGGCAGCGGTTAGGGCTTCGTTTAATGCCTTGATTGCCTCATCAGTAAAGCCTTTGGTTCTTAGGGTGGCGGGATTAATGGCCGGGGCCTGATTTAGATTGCCATGACCCACCGCATAGGCTTTTATTTCGGCGATATCGCTTTCGGAATAGCCAAGGGTTCTTAATGCTGGCGGAACAGCTCGGTTGATGATTTTGAAATATCCGCCACCCGCCAGTTTTTTCATTTTTACCAGAGCAAAATCCGGCTCAATGCCGGTGGTGTCACAATCCATAACCAGACCAATGGTGCCGGTTGGCGCAACAACAGAAACCTGCGCATTGCGATAGCCGTGGGCCTTGCCAAGTTCTAAGGCTTCATCCCAGGCAAATCTGGCCCTTGTGACAAGATTTTGATCGGGGCAGGCTTCACCATCGAGGGGAACCGGATTGATGGAAAGATTTTTATATCCGCTCTCGTTGCCATTAGCTGCATTGCGATGGTTGGCAATTACCGCAAGCATGGATTTGGCGTTGCGTTTGTAATCTTTGAAGGGGCCAAGCTCTTTGGCCATTTGGGCCGAAGTAGTATAGGCAACACCGGTTAGAATGGCAGAAACGGCTCCGCAAATGGCGCGGCCTTCTTCGCTATCGTAGGGAATGCCAGAGGTCATCAGATAGCCGCCAATATTGGCGTATCCGATGCCAAGGGTGCGATAATTGAATGAGCCAAGGGCAATGGATTTTGATGGGAACTGGGCCATCATCACCGAAATTTCCAGCACCATGGTCCAAAGGCGGGCCGTATGTTCAAAGCTTTTTGTGTCGAATGTGCTGTTAGAATTGCGATAGGGCAGCAGGTTGATGGAGGCCAGATTGCAGGCGGTATCATCCAAAAACATATATTCGGAACATGGATTTGAGGCGTTGATCGGCCCGGCTTCAGGGCAGGTGTGCCAGTCATTAATTGTGGTGTGATATTGAATGCCGGGATCGGCACAGGCCCAGGCCGCATAGCCTACGCTTTCCCACAAATCCTTGGCGTTGATGGTTTTAATCACATCGCCTTTTTTTCGTCCGATCAGGTCCCAGTCTTTATTTTCTTCGACGGCGCGCAAAAAATCATCACTGACGCGGATTGAATTATTGGAGTTCTGGCCCGCCACGGTAAGATAGGCCTCGCTATCCCAATCGGTATCATAGACCGGGAAATCCAGATCCGTATAACCCTGACGGGCAAACTGCATCACTCTATAAATATAATTGTGGGGAACCAAAGCGGCTTTGGCAGCGCGAACTTCGCGTTTTAGAGCCGGGTTTTTATCCGGGTCAAAACAATCATCGCCGGTGCCGGTGCAATTTACACAGGCTTTCATCAGGGATTTAAGATGTTTGGAGACGATTTTTGAGCCAGTGACCAAAGCGGCGACTTTTTGCTCTTCTTTGACCTTCCAGTTGATGAATTGCTCGATATCGGGATGATCAATATCAACCACCACCATTTTGGCGGCACGGCGGGTGGTGCCACCGGATTTAATGGCTCCGGCTGCGCGATCACCGATTTTTAGAAAACTCATCAGGCCGGAGGATTTACCGCCGCCGGAAAGGTTTTCACCCTCACCACGCAGGGCGGAAAAGTTCGAGCCGGTGCCAGAGCCATATTTGAACAGGCGGGCTTCGCGAACCCAAAGGTCCATAATGCCGTTTTCGTTGACCAGATCATCATCCACCGACTGAATGAAGCAGGCATGGGGCTGGGGGTGTTCATAGGAGGATTTGGATTGCACGAGCTTTTGGGTGAACGGGTCCACATAAAAGTGGCCCTGTCCCGGCCCATCTATGCCATAGGCCCAGAACAGGCCGGTGTTGAACCATTGGGGGGAATTGGGGGCAACGCGCTGGGTGGCCAGCATAAAGCGCAATTCATCATAAAATGCGCGTGCGTCTTCTTCCGTGTCGAAATATTTGCCCTTAAAGCCCCAATAGGTCCATGTGCCGGCCAGTCGATCAAAAACCTGTCTGGCATCAATTTCAGAGCCATAACGGGTTTCTTCGGGCAGTTTTGCCAGAGCTTTTTCATCTGGAGTTGAGCGCCACAGCCATGAGGGTATGTCGTTTTCTTCAATTTTTTTAAGGGCTTTGGCGACACCGGCCTTGCGGAAATATTTTTGCGCTATGATGTCTGCTGCCACCTGTGACCAGGAAGCTGGCACATCAATATCCTTTAGCTGAAAGACAATAGAGCCATCGGGATTGCGAATTTCGCTGGTGGTTTTTCTAAAATTTAATCCGTCATAGGCTGATTTGCCTGACTTCGTGAATTGGCGTTCGACGCGCATTATTTCCAACCTTATTATATTTGCGAGACAAAAAAATCTCGCGGCTAATCTCAGGTTTTAACCCGGATCTGCTTAAATGCCCCAAAATACCGAACAGTCAATTATCGGTATTCAACCTGAAAGTTTTTTATAGTCTCCCGGCCTGTTGCCAGACTTCTAGGTCTGGTCATATCAACCCGGGGCTGCGAAATTTTTATACAATTGGGTTCAAGATTTTAGCTTCATAGGCAAATTTACCTACGTCTTTTCAGCAATGCCTGTGAAAGAATATGCAAGAGAGCGATAAGAGCTGAGTGTTGATATTGAAGATTTTATCAACCGAAATCAGCTGCCCGAACACTGGGCCCGACTATTGCAAATAAACCTGTTCTTTTCCTCCTAAAAAATTTCAATTACGCAACGAAGCAAAGCTAGAATTTTTTAAGATGGCTGGCAAGCTCTCAAACGTGCAAAAAAGCCATCTATAGTGGTTATTGGGTGGTATATAACTAAATCTGGTAGACAATGTGTTAATTGCGGGGAAAAGTTATGACCGGCAAAACCGTGAAGCAGGCAAAAATTGCCGTGTGGATTATCAGTTTGGCCGGGTAGAAAATTGCTTTGGTTTTTCCCCTAAACCCAAGCGGTTATTAGTGCTTTTAGATCGCATCTGGTTAATGCAAGTTAGCTCTATGGCACCGTGATAATCCCAAGAGTGCGCAACCCATCTAGATTCGAATTCAAGTCAAGGGCAATATTTTTAGTCCGGAGTGAAATTTAATTCAGGATTTGAATCAGACAGAATCTTTGACGAACACCTATTTTGACTGCACGCGTATCCAGAACAGGAATGTGCTATGGGCATTAAGGGCAAATCGGGGAAAAATGGCCCAAAAACCGGCCTGAATTCCATTGTGGTGATAGAACCAAACCGGCAGATGCAAAATCTGTTGCGGGCAATGTTGTCCAATTTTGGCCATCGGACGGTGAGGATTTTCAGCGAAACTGATTCGGCCGTTACCTCAATGTTGAGCGACCCCCCATGCATGGTATTGCTGGATTGGGACGCGGGACCATATCGGGGACGCAAATTTCTCAAATTGATTCGCCATGAAAAAATGTATCCGCTTTGTCTGGTTCCGATTGTGGTTCTGTTTGCCCATGCACGACAAAAGGCGGTGGAAAGCGCTTTAAGACTTGGGGCGCAGGGAGCATTGGTGAAACCAATTTCGCCAATAACTCTCATGGAGCACATCAATTGGGCGGTTTCAGAGCAGCGGGAGTTAAAACTCGTGGGTGAGCGCTATGTGGTGGCGGGAGTTTCTGAAAAGCTCGACGAAGAAACAGAAAAACAACAGCAATTGGCATCTGCACGCGAATATCAGGCCGAGCAGGTCAAGGCTATGGATTCTTTGCAAAGCGATGTGGACCGGATTCTTTCTTCGACTTTTTAGCGTTGTTAAACGTCGGACATATTGCGCGCTGCTGCCATTGCAGGTTTTCCAAAAATTGCTGCCTTAAAAAGACCAGCATAGGGGCTTTGCCATAAACACCAGTCATGATAGATGATAGCCAACAAACTTGCTTCGAAAAAAAATGGCAGGCGAAACCGAGGGCAGGCAGATGCAGTTTATTGCGGATCTATTTATCTGGTGGAACAGGCAAACTATTGAAACCAGAGTTTTCACCTGGTTGCGTGGAGTGCATGTGGGCACTGACGAGGCTGGCAATCGCTATTACAAGGCCAAAAAGGGTCCCAAACGCTGGGTGATCTATAACGGGGTTGTTGAGGCTTCTCAAATTCCGCCGGGCTGGCATGGCTGGATGCATCATCGCACCGACCTGCTGCCGGATGAAGAGCGCTATGTGCCAAAATTCTGGGAGAAATCCCATCAGCCAAATCTTACAGGATCGGCTGATGCCTACAGACCGCAAAGCTCACTTCTGGTGAAGGGAGAGCGCCCAAGGGTTAGCGCCGACTATGATGCATGGTCTCCCTAGAGGAATATCCTTATGGTGGGGCGAATACCTTATTCGTGGCATAATAATTTCATGTTTTGATGATAGTTTTCAGCATTAGTTTTTATCTATGACAAGTTCCTACCACCCGATTTGCTCGGGTAATTAAAACCAGTAAAGCGCGCATGAATATGGTATCTATTATTGCTGTAAATAAAGGCGTGCTTGCCGCATCGGGCCTGTTAAAGCACAAGATTTTGACGTCTGCCAGATTTTTTGCTGTTGCACTCGCCGTGATAATGTTCGCCCTGATTTCTATGCCCTTAGCTATTTCCAGAGCATATGCCGCGCCCCTTGAAAACCCGGTGGCGGCGTTTGCCGGGCTTGATAAAATTACCGGTCGATTGACTAAATTCGATGTCTATATAAATGAAACCGTGCAGTTTGGCGCACTGCAATTGACCCCACGGGTATGTTATACGCGTCCGGCATCAGAAATTCAGCGGGTTTCGGTGTTTTTGGAAGTTGATGAGGTAAGTCTGCAAGGAGATATTACACGGATATTCTCCGGTTGGATGTTTGCGGAAAGCCCGGCGCTCAACGCAATCGATCACGCGGTTTATGATGTGTGGCTTACGGGTTGCAAGACATCATCCCCAATTCCACCACCTGAGAGCAGGTAAAAATCCCCATCCTCAGCTAAGGCATTGTGTAGTAGTTTTTCATATTCTGCACGCGGGATTTCTATGGCACCAAGGGTTTTTAGATGCGGGGAAATGAACTGGGTATCGAGCAATGAGAATTGTCCAGCCTGCAATCTTTTTACCAAATGGGCCAAAGCAATTTTTGAGGTATTTGCTTTGCGGTGGAACATGCTTTCACCAAAAAATGCAGTTCCGATTGCCAACCCATACAGGCCGCCTGCCAACTCGTCCCCATCCCATATTTCAACGGTGTGACAGATTTTGCTGTCAAATAATTTCCCATAAACATCAACTATTGCCGGATTGATCCATGTGCTATCCCGGTCGGCACCATAATTGGCGCAGGCATGAATTATTTGATCAAAATCCGTGTCGATTTTAATGGTATATGGATGGTTTTTTAAGACTTTACGCAACGATCTTGAGGTTTTGAATCCATCAAGGGGGATTATACCGCGTTGCTCGGGGCTGACCCAGAAAACATCCGGATCACTAGCGCTTTCAGACATGGGAAAAATCCCGGCCTGATAGGCTCGCACTACCAGATCCGGGGTGAATTCCATATCAAAAGGGTCAGGTTTGTGGGACATTTTTAGGTATTGCCTCACACTCGTATTGGTATTTATGAACCGGCCTGATTGTTGGTGCGAGCCAGATATTTTTCCAGCCAATGAATATCATAATCACCGGAAATTATATCGGGTTCCTTCAACAGGTCCTGAAACAGGGGCAGGGTGGTGTTGATGCCATCTATGATGAATTCGTCAACGGCCCGGCTTAAACGCTGCAAACATTCTTTGCGGTCGCGACCATGTACGATCAATTTTCCGATCAGACTGTCATAATACGGGAGTACGGTATAGCCCTGATAAATGGCAGCATCCACCCGAACGCCTACACCTCCGGCGGGGTGATAATAGGTTATCTTGCCCGGCGAGGGAATGAAGGTACGACCGTCTTCGGCATTGATGCGCAACTCGATTGCATGGCCCCAGAATTTGATCTCGTCCTGCTTAAGGCGCAACTCTTCACCGGCCGCGACACGAATTTGTTCATAAACAATGTCAATATTGGTGATACGTTCTGTTACAGGGTGCTCAACCTGAATGCGGGTATTCATTTCGATGAAATAAAATTCCCCGTCTTCATACAAGAACTCGACGGTTCCCGCTCCGGCATATTTGAGTTTTTTCATGGCGTTAGCAACAATCATACCGATATCACTACGCTGTTTATCGCTTAGGGAGGGGGCGGTTGCCTCTTCCCAGACCTTTTGGTGACGACGCTGCAATGAGCAATCCCGATCACCAAGGTGTACCGCATGGCCTTTGCCATCACCAATAACCTGAATTTCGATATGGCGGGGTTTGGCCAGATATTTCTCGATATAAACCGCGTCATCACCAAAGGCAGTTTTTGCCTCTGATCTGGCCATAGACCAGGCATTGGCCATTTCTTTAGCGGAATTTGCCAGTTTCATGCCACGGCCACCGCCGCCTGATGCGGCTTTTACCAAAACGGGATAACCGATGTCAGCGCCGATTTTGCGGGCTTCTTCGGCGGTTTTTACTTCGCCTTTAGAGCCGGGAACACAAGGGATGCCAAGTTCGATGGCGGTTTTTTTTGCTTCAATCTTGTCACCCATAATATCGATATGATGGGCACTTGGGCCGATGAAGGTGATATTATGTTCTTCTAAAATCCGGGCGAAGCGGGCGTTTTCCGATAAAAAACCATAGCCGGGATGAACCGCATCAGCGCCGGTAATTTCACATGCTGCCAGAATAGAGGGGATATTCAAATAGCTTTGTGAGGCGGGGTTGGGGCCAATACATACGCTTTCATCAGCCAGACGCACATGCATGGCGTGGGCGTCTGCCACCGAATGCACGGCGACGGTTTGAATTCCCAATTCCTTGCAGGCTCTGAGGATTCTAAGTGCAATTTCGCCGCGATTGGCGATCAGTACTTTGCTAAACATGGCAAGCTGCCTTTAATTATTTGTTCAAAACCAAAAAGTATTCGCAAAACCAAGAAGTATTTGCAAAACCAAATACTATTCGATCAGAACCAACGGTTCGCCATATTCGACCGGCTGGGAATCATCGACAAGAATCTTGACAATGGTGCCGGAACGGTGGGCTGGAATCTGGTTCATGGTTTTCATGGCTTCAATGATCAGAACGGTTTGTCCCTCGCTTACTTTTGATCCTTCAGTGACGAAGGGGGAGGCGTCAGGCTCCGGTGATAGATAAGAGGTGCCAACCATGGGCGAAGTCAAAGTGCCCGGGTTTGAAGCAATGTCATCGCCAGGTTTTGGCGCAGTTGCGGTATCCACAACATTTGCCGGGGCGGCCGCAACTGGAGCGGCAGCAATTTGGGCTGGAGCAACGCTATATTGGGGGGCAGCTTGGTTTTCTATTGGCCAGGAGCGGGTAATGCGAACCCTAAAATCATCCTTTTCAATTTCAATTTCCGCAAGATCGGAATCGTTGAGCATCTGAGCCAGAGACTTGATCAGTTCCTGGTCCATTTGGGAAGATTTGGTCATACTCTTTTTACTTTCTTTAGGCATTGGCTCGATATTTCTATATTAGTTCAACTATTGCATTTAATGCCAGCAAATATCCCGCAGGTCCAAATCCACAAATTATTCCCGTGGAAACCGGCGACACAAAAGAATGGTGTCGAAAGCTTTCGCGGGCAAAAATGTTGGAAATATGAACCTCAACTTTGGGCAGTTCCATAGCGCTTAATGCGTCAGGAATTCCGATTGAAGTGTGGGAATAAGCGGCAGGGTTTATGACCAGACCATGAAAATGAGGTGGCTGGCATTGTTGTATCCAGCTTATAAGTTCGCCCTCATGGTTTGATTGTCTAAAATCAATTTCCAGATCCAGCTTCTTTGCTCTTTCAAGGCAATTAGCCTTGATATCGTCAAGGGTCAACGATCCATAAACATCAGGTTGCCGGCTGCCAAGCAGGTTGAGGTTCGGACCGTTAAGGATCAGGATTTTTTTGGCCATAATTTATCGGTTCTTGCATTGGTTTGAGAGCAAAGCAAGGGGGGCTATAATTAATGCACTTAAAAAGTATAACAATTGCAGCGAATTTTCAGGAATTACGTACAGTGCTGCCGCACTTTTATGTGTTGCAAACAGTGCTGCCGCACTT
>CAZMVQ010000032.1:14161-18908 GCA_964569865.1 uncultured Devosia sp. | reverse complement strand
ACAGTGCTGCCGCACTTTTATGTGTTGCAAACAGTGCTGCCGCACTTGCGCATATTGGCAACACTATCTCGCAACCGCTCATAGCCAACAGCACCGGGAATAATTTCATCACCGATTATAAAGGCTGGAGTACCGGAAATTTTTAGTCCATCGGCCAGAATATAGGACTTTTGAATTATGTCGGTTACGTTGGCGCCCCGGGCTGCAAGTTCGAGTTCAATTCGGTTCATGCCCATGGATTGAGCGGTGGCCAGAGCGGTTTCTCCAGAAATCTGGCCCCTTGCGGTATAAAGCAGCTCATGAAAGGCCCAATAGTCGGCTCCCGGGGTTTTTGATACAGCGATAGCAACCCTTGCGGCATTGACTGAATCTTCGGAAAGGATTGGATATTCCTTAAAAATTACCCGCAAGTTTGGATCTTCGGCCAGAAGTCGGGCCACATCGGGCATGGCGGCGCGGCAAAATACGCAATTATAGTCAAAAAATTCGACCAGAGTGACATCGCCGTCAGGATTGCCAAGAACCACATGATCAGGATCGTCGTATATTTCACTTTCAAAACTCACCAGGGCAATTTTTGCCTCGCTAACTTCATCAAGGCGAAGCTGCTCTTGCAGGGCAACTGATACCCTTTGCAAAATTTTAGGATCATCCATCAGGAAATTTTCAATCATAGGATAGAGAGTTTCGGGATTAATGTCCTGTGTTGAAGTTTCGGCAGCTTGGGCCACTAAAGCCTGTTGGCTGGAGGCAGCATTTTCTGCATCGCGTTCATCCAGCATGGTTCCAACCAATGTTCGAATAGCTTCATCAGAACCGGTTGATGGAGCTGGGTTGAGCATGAACATTGCCAGCGCTCCAAAAAGAGCGGCGCTGATTGCTACAAGAGCCATGTTGGGTGCTGACATTTGAACCTCCAGTTACTCTATAGATATATATCTTTGAATTGTGATGATGATTGGGTCGAGCTGAAAACCATAAATTCGATTACAGCTCGACCTGTCCTTTTGTTCTATCCTCTGGACCACCAGCCCTTGCGTTGAGCGGGGGCAGCTGTTTCAGTATTCGATGTGCTGATAATGCTTCCATCATCCGGTAAAACCCGTTTGGCTTTTTTATCCCTTGCCGGTTTTGCCTCTGGTGTGGATTTTTCCAGACCTGTTACATCATCTTTTTCATCAGGTCTGGATTTTTTGGCGGCAGCTTTTTTGCGAGGCTTTTTGGCTGGTTTTTCTTGAGTTTTTTCCTGAGGTTTTGTCTCCGTGGAAGAAACTTCTTCATTCGAGGTCGGTTTTTTGCGACTTCTGCGACGGGCCGGCTTTTTTTCTTTTGCCGGCTCTATCGCCTCGTTCTGGTCGGCAGAAGTGCTTGAAGCTGGTTTTTCATCAGAAGGTGCATTGTCACCTGTCGATGAAATGTCACTTTTATCAGTTGCCTGAACGACAGGTTGTTCCTGAACAGCTATATTTGGAGCGGTAGCATCTTGGGATGTCGTATCTTGGGATGTCGCTTCTTGAGATGGTGCATCGCCGTCCTGACCATCAGAATTTTGTTGCGCTACGCCGGCTTCGCCATTGATGCTGCGGCGATTGCGGCGGCCGCCACGGCGACCACGACGGCGGCGTTTGCGGGGCTGATCTTCTGAATCCTCATCGCTTGAAACTGTTTCGCCATTACTATTGCCAACATTATCGTTGCCTTCGCTGTCGGCATTTTCGCTGCCCTGAACACTTGTGTTGTGAACATTAGTGTTTTGAACGTTAGTGTTTTTAGCACCAGCCTCATTTGTTGATTGGGAGGCAGATGATTTACGCCGACGACGTTTGCGCTTTGGTTGATTGTCATTATCGCCGGAACTATCAGCGGCGTCAGGTTCGCTTAAAGCTGTCTGAGGTACTTGAGAATCAACGCTTATGGATTTTTTGGCAACCGGTGACACCAGTATGCGGTTTTCACCCTTGGAGATTGAAAACTCGCTGGCGGTTTTGGCCGGGTCGGAACTAATAGTGATGGTGGTGCGATTTTGCGCTTCCAGTTCGATCAGTTTGGCCCGCTTGGTATTTAGCACATAAAGGGCGACTTCTGCCGGTGCCTTAACCTCAACGGAGATGCCGGGCTTGCGTACCACATGATCTTCCACAGCTCTTAAAACCATCAGGGCGCGACTTTCCACGCCTCTGATTATGCCGGTCCCCTCGCAGGTGGGGCAGGCATGGGTTGAACTTTCAAGAACACCCGAGCGCATGCGTTGGCGGCTCATTTCAAGCAGGCCAAAATGGGATATCCGGCCAATTTGAATGCGGGCCCTGTCGTTTTTAAGGGCATCTTTGAGGCGTTTCTCTACCGCCCTTATTGAGCGGCGATCATTCATGTCGATAAAATCAATGACAATCAGTCCGGCCAAATCCCGCAATCTGAACTGGCGGGCAACTTCTTCTGCCGCTTCCAGATTGGTTTGAAGGGCGGTGGCTTCAATATTTTGCTCTTTGGTGGCCCGACCTGAGTTCACATCAATTGAGACTAAAGCCTCGGTGGGGTTGATGACAATATAGCCGCCAGAGGGCAGGGTGACCTGAGGAGAAAATATTGCATCCAGTTGCGCCTCGACCCCATAACGGGCGAACAGGTGTTGGGCTTCTTTATGCAGTTTTACGTTTTTGACATGGTTGGGCATGATCAACTGCATGAAATCGCGAGCCTCGTTAAACGAGGGCTCACCGGAAACCAGAACCTCGGAAATATCCTTGTTATAAAGATCGCGAATGGTGCGCTTGATCAGTGAACCTTCTTCATAAACCAAAGAGGGAGCCGATGACTGCAGCGTCAATTTTCTGACATTTTCCCAAAGGCGGGAAAGATATTCAAAATCGCGTTTAATGTCGGCCTTGGTGCGCGAGGCACCGGCGGTGCGCAAAATCACGCCCATTCCGGGGGGCACACTAAGTTCGGAGGCAATTTGCTTGAGCCGTTTGCGATCAGAGCCAGAGGTGATTTTTCTCGATATGCCGCCGCCACGGGCAGTATTGGGCATCAAAACCGAATAGCGACCAGCCAACGAAAGATAGGTGGTTAGTGCGGCGCCTTTATTGCCCCGCTCTTCTTTTACCACCTGAATCAGCAATACCTGACGGCGTTTGATGACTTCCTGAATTTTATAACGACGAGCCTGGGCACGACGAAGCTCTAAAAGTTCATCCTGACCGGGGCCGAGATCTTCAACAATATCATCTGAATTGTCATCATCATCTGAGTTATCAGTATCATCTGAGTTATCAGTTTGTTCTGCCTCAGCATTTTTTTCAGCAGTGATGTCCGCTTCTTCGTCCTTTGAGGAAGATTCCTTTGAGGAGGTTTCCTTCGAGGAGGTTTCGTTATTTTCGTCCTCGTTGCCAGCTTCTTCATCAGCAAGGTCTTTTTGGGCCTCATCAGTGTCGTCAAGTAGTTCACTGTCTGATTCTATTTCACTTTTGGCATTCTCATCCGAGTGTCGGGGTGAAACTTCATCAGTTTCTTTAGATGTGTCTTTTGCTTCAGCAGCTTCGTTTTTAGCTTCGATCTGTGCATCAAGTTTAGCCTGAGCGCTTACCACATCGGCTTCGGCGCGCAAAAGCGCTTCGCGATCTGCTTTGGGAATTTGGAAATAATCCGGGTGAATTTCCGAAAATGCCAGAAATCCATGGCGATTGCCGCCATATTCAACAAAAGCTGCCTGCAAAGAGGGCTCAACCCGCGTTACCTTTGCGAGGTAAATATTACCGCGCAACTGACGCCGATTGGCAGCTTCAAAGTCAAATTCTTCCAGTCGATTTCCGTTAGTGATTACAATCCGGGTTTCTTCGGGGTGGCTGGCATCGACCAGCATACGTTTGGTAGTCATAAATAATTGCTCCTGGCGCTCGCGCTCGAGCGAGACCGAGGCGGGAATTCCCGCCTTGTCCCGTCGCGCCATGCGAGGCAGATTGTTTCAAAATTGAGGCCCGCTCTAAACCATAGCTTCCAAAGCTAAATGTTCGTTTGTGGCCTGAGTTAAGGGGAGGTTGAGCAAAAAACGCGTTGCATAACATCAATTCGGGCAAATTTTCAGCCTTCGAATTCTGATGTTGCAACAAGTCGCTCATATGTTCTCTTTCTTTTCTGGGTGGGCACTTTAATTGATCAAATGGACAATCAGGTGCTGCACGCCAACGACCGCATCTTTTAAGGGCCGAATTTCCTATGAGGTTCTATGTTGTGTTATTTGTCCCAAGATACAAGGTTGCCCTTTTGCTAAAAGTGTCAGCTTTGTTATCTTAAAGACCAATTTATCCGCCACTTCTGTTGCCGGTTTATCTGTGCTTGCATAAAACTGCCAGCCAGTTCGATCCGGTCAAACGAGAGGAAAACGGACAAAAACAATATCCTCAATTATCGCTTTACGTTTGAAGAGCTGATTTGGCAACAAAAAAAGCTACATTAGTTAAACAATCAAAATTGATCAGCAGGCTAGAGGGGTAATATATTTTGTGTATGAGGGCAGTTTTTTGAAAAATCAATTGACGCTTGCTCGCAAAAATTCCAATTCTCGCCATTATAAAAATAAAAAGAACATCCTTATAAAAATAAAAAGAACATCTTTGATAAGAATATGTTTCGTACTGTGATGCAGGCAGCGCAATTTAGGAAACTCATTTTGGTAAACCGGGTGAAAAAAATTAGATTTTTATTGGCAGGTTTGGCATTGGCAATTCTGTCTTTGACAAGTCTGTCT
>CAZMVQ010000032.1:7759-14061 GCA_964569865.1 uncultured Devosia sp. | reverse complement strand
TCTGTCTTTGACAAGTCTGTCTATTGGCTTTGTTTCATCAAGTATGGCGCAAGAGGCGGCAAATCCTAATGCTGACGAAGTTGGCGTATTGCCAACCGTTGAGGCTGTCAGGGTTTCAAGCACGCCGCAACGTGCGCGTCTGGTTATAGATCTTACCGGGGTCAGCTCATTTGCATTTGTCTCGCTAGATGAGCCAAAACGCATTGCTATTGATGTGCGGGCATCAGGTTCTCAAAGCCAAACCGAGGGCGAGGCCGCAGGGCAGGGGCTGATTGGAAGCTATTCCATCACCATGATCGGGCAAGACCGCCTGCGTACCATATTGATGCTTTCAGCCAGCGCTCAGGTGCAGCAGGCCTATGTATTGGAGCCGTTTGCCGATCAGCCAGCCCGTCTGGTTGTTGATATTATCAGGGCCAGTGACGAGGAGTTTTTAGCCCGTGTTGCAGCTGATGAAGCAGCATCGGCAAATCTTGGGGCTAACGGGGAGCAGGGACAGGGAGTTTCAGGCGAGGTAAATCTTGATCAGGTTTCTGATCTTCCCGGGGCATCACAAATTCAAACTAATTCAAGACCTCTGATTTTGATTGATCCGGGACATGGGGGAAGCGATGGCGGGGCAAGGGCCTCTAATGGTGTTAGGGAAAAAGCAATTACCCTGATGTTTGCAGAGCAATTGCGCGAAGTTCTGATTTCCTCAGGTCGGTTTGATGTGGCACTGACCAGAGAGGGGGATGAAGCTGTGATGCTTGAAGAACGTGTGCAACTGGCGCGGGATAATCGGGCTGATCTATTGGTATCGCTGCACGCTGATTCGTTTGAAGACCCTCAAATTCGTGGTGCCAGCGTATATATTCGTGACGAACAGGCAACGGATGTGTTGGATAAGGTGCTGGCGGAAAATGAAAACAAATCTGATCTGCTGGCGGGTTTTGGCATTGAACAATTGCAGCAAACCGAAGGGGCGGTTGTGAATTTGCTGGTTGATCTGATGCGTCGTGAAATGCGTCGGCAATCGTTTTCAGCCGCTTTGTCGATTGTGGAACAATTGCGCCAAAGTGTCAGAATCAGGCGTTTTCCCATGCGCAGAGCCGATTTTTTTGTTCTGCAATCCCCGGATGTGCCTGCTGTTCTTGTGGAGCTGGGGTTTTTATCCAATGATCTGGATGTACGCAATCTAACATCTGCGCAATGGCGCAAAAGGGTTGCGGATGCGGTGGCGCGCGGGATCGGATCGTATTTTGATGGTATAAAGCGATAAGTTGATCGCTCAATTCACAATTTTGCCGCGCTTTTGGTTTCAACGGCGAGCAATAGCCGCTATGATGCGGTTAGATATTTAGTTTTTGGGATTTATGCTCACATGTTTCGTCTGGTGGGATGGTTATTTAGTTTTGGAATGTTCGCCGGGATAATCTCCCTTGGCGTGGTTGGGTATTATGTCTGGTCCGTCTCGCAGGATTTGCCTGATTATAATGTTCTTAAGGATTACCAGCCACCGATCACCACCAGAATTCACGCTGCGGACGGTACGCTATTGGCCGAGTTTTCTCGGGAAAGAAGGCTTTTTCAGCCCATTGAAACGGTGCCGCCTTTGGTGGTCAACGCGTTTATTGCCGTGGAGGACAAGAATTTTTTTGACCATGGAGGCATAGCGTTCGATGGAATTGCGCGGGCTGTGCGCGATAACGTAATTCGACTGATTGACGGGGGTGGCGGACCTTTGGTTGGCGCCTCGACAATTACTCAACAGGTGGCCAGAAACTTTCTTCTAACGCGGGAGCAAACCTGGGATCGTAAAATCCGCGAGGCACTTCTAGCCATCAGGATCGAGGAAACATTTTCAAAATATGAAATTTTGGAACTGTATCTGAACGAGATATTTTTTGGATTTAATTCCTATGGAATAGCTGCTGCCTCTCTGAATTATTTTGACAAAGCCTTATATGAGCTGACCATATCTGAGGCCGCATATCTTGCTGCCCTGCCCAAGGGACCTGCCAATTATAATCCGTTCCGCCGCCCAAAAGAGGCAATTGAGCGCCGTAATCACGTTATCAACCGCATGTTGGAAGAAGAATACATTAGCGAAGAACAGGCAAGCGCGGCCAAGGCACAGGGACTAAATGTGGTATTGCGCCGGGGCGGATCGCAACTGTTTTATGCGGAATACTTTACCGAAGATGTTCGTCGCCGCCTGTTAAGTCTTTATGGCTCGGACGAGCTTTATGGGGGAGGTCTTTCGGTTAGAACAACCCTTGATTCACGGTTGCAGGTTCTGGCCCGCAACGCCCTTATAGACGGGCTGGTGGATTTTGATGAAACCAAGGGCTATCGCGGACCGGTAAAAAATATCGAGCTTGGGGAGGACTGGGGTATAAGCCTGTTTGAAACCGAGCCGCTTTGGGATGTGCCCGAATGGCAATTGGCGATTGTTCTTGAAATAGAAGGCAATGAAGCAACAATTGGCTTGCGAGCCACCCCGGAAGTAAATGGTGCGATTTCTGATGAAAGGATCACCGCCCGCTTGCCGGGTGAAGAAATGCGCTGGATCAGGCCAAGGCTGGATGAGTTGCTAAAAGTTGGCGATGTTATTTTTGTGATGCCGGTTGCCGACAAAGAGGGCGTATTTACCCTCAAGCAAATCCCAAAAACCGAAGGTGCTTTGGTGGCTATGGATCCACGTACCGGGCGTGTTTTAGCTATGGTTGGTGGATTTTCTTTTGCAAATTCAGAGTTCAATCGAGCAACTCAGGCGTTGCGCCAACCGGGATCGTCTTTCAAGCCGATAGTTTATGCGGCCGCACTGGACAATGGGTATACGCCCGCTTCTGTTGTTCTTGATGCACCGCTGGAAATAATCAACAGTGACGGCTCGACCTGGAACCCCGAAAACTACTCAGATAAGTTTTTTGGCCCACAAACTCTTAGACAGGGCATCGAGCGCTCGCGTAATGTTATGACCGTCAGGCTGGCTCAGGATATCGGCATGCCCATGGTTAGCGAATACGCGCGTATGTTTGGCCTGTATGAAGATTTGCTGCCGGTTCTTTCTATGGCGCTGGGAGCTGGAGAAACTACCGATATGCGCATGACTGCGGCCTTTGCCACCATTGCCAATGGCGGACGCAGGATAACGCCGACTTTGATTGATCGAATTCAGGACCGGAACGGGAATACGATCCTTAAACATGATGAGCGGATATGTGATGGATGTGATGTTGCTCTTTGGCAAAATCAATCTGAACCTCTAATAATTGATAATCGGGAACAGGTTCTGGACCCAATGACCGCCTATCAGATCACGTCGATGATGGAGGGGGTAGTGCAGCGGGGAACCGCGCGCTCTGTTTCAGCTCTTGGGCGACCGGTTGCTGGAAAAACCGGCACTTCGTCGGAGAACAAAGATGTGTGGTTTGTCGGCTTTACCCCGCAATTGGCCGTTGGGGTTTATGTGGGCTATGATCAACCGGCCAGTATGGGACGCGCTGCCACCGGAGGCGGGCTTGCGGCCCCCATATTTACCGCTTTTATGAAGGACGCACTGGTTGGCACTCCGCCAACTCCCTTTAATATTCCCGCTGGCATGAGCCAGGTGTGGATTGATCCTGAATCAGGCATCAAGGCAATTTCCGGCGGGGCGGCAATTCTTGAGGGATTTAAACCCGGAACCGGACCAAATCTTGTTACTTCGGTCATCGGGGTGAATTCTGATGCATTTCTAAATATTGAGGGCGGCAATGTGGACTTTAACGCCGGGCGCGGGGGATTGTTTTAGGCCGGTTTTTCCTTCCTCAATTTACAAACTTATTTCATTTTCAAAATAATGCGGAATGTTTCATGCGTAATGAAATTCAAAATATTGTTGAGCAAATCGAGCAGACTATCACTCTGCTGAGGAGGCATCTTTGACTGGGATACAGCTAAGAGCCGACTTGACGAGCTAAACACTCGCGCCGAAGCGCCAGACCTTTGGGACAATGTGGAAAAGGCCCAGAGCGTGATGCGTGAGCGACAGGTGCTGGAAGCACAAATTGCCACTGTCAGCAATTTAGTTGATCAATTGTCCGAAAATATTGAACTGATTGCAATGGGCGAAGAGGAGGGGGATGAAGATATCGTCCTTGAAGCCGAAAGCGCCCTGAGCAAGCTGGCAAAAACTTCTGCTCGCTTACAGATTGAAACCCTGTTGTCAGGGGAGGCAGATGCAAATGATTGTTATGTGGAGGTACATTCCGGGGCCGGGGGTACTGAAAGCTGCGACTGGGCATTAATGCTGTTACGCATGTATCAGCGCTGGGGCGAAAAGCAAAAATTCAAAGTTGAAATGATGGAATATCACGCGGGCGAAGAAGCTGGCATCAAGTCCGCAACGCTGTTGATAAAAGGTCACAATGCCTATGGCTGGCTAAAGACAGAAAGTGGTGTGCACCGGCTGGTCAGGATTTCTCCCTTTGACTCTCAGGCCCGTCGCCATACCAGCTTTTCCAGCGTTGGAGTTTATCCGGTAATTGATGATTCCATTGATATCGAGGTTTCAGAAGCAGATGTGCGCATTGACACTTATCGGGCATCAGGTGCCGGTGGTCAGCACGTAAACACCACAGACAGCGCCGTGCGCATTACCCACATCGCCACCGGAATTGTTGTGCAGTGCCAGAATGATAGATCACAGCATAAAAATCGCTCGACAGCATGGCAGATGTTAAGGGCGCGTCTTTATGAGGATGAATTGCAAAAGCGCGAAGAGGCAGCTTTAAGCGATGCGGCCAACAAGTCTGAAATCGGCTGGGGCCATCAAATCCGCTCCTATGTATTACAGCCCTATCAATTGGTCAAAGATCTGCGCACCGGCATAGAAAACACCGCGCCAAATGATGTTCTGGATGGGGAACTGGATGCATTTATGGAGGCGGCGCTGGCCCTAAGGGTTGGCAACAAAGATTAATTTATAACATAAAAAATCTGTGTAACTGATTGCTTAAGAACAAATTATTGAATAAAAGCACCTAGTTTTTCTTCGAGAGCAAAAAAGTTTAAGGGGTTAACCGCTACATTGTCGCGTCTCACCTCCACATGCAAATGAGGCCCGGTACTGCGCCCGGTCGAGCCGACTTCGCCAACCGGAATTCCGGCGCCAATTTGCTGACCGGTCTGCACAAGAATTTTAGACATGTGGGCGTATCTGGTGATAATGCCGCCGCCATGGTCAATTTCAACAAATTTGCCATAACCGCTACGAATTCCGGCGAACAAAACCGTTCCGGCACCAACACTGGTTACAGAAGTGCCGCGAGGGGCGGGATAGTCAATTCCTGAATGGAATGCCCTTGTGTTACCAAACGGGTCTTTGCGTGGGCCAAAGGGTGAGCTTATGCGCCCTTTTTGGGGGAGCGGATAATAAATCGGAGCTGTGCTAAGCGAAATTTTAGCCTGCCGCAGGCGATCAAGAGCAATTGAAGCGGTATTAACCTGATTGATTAATGTTTGGGACGAACTATCTGTTATCGATGTATTTTGGGGCAGAGGAATAAGCGGGCCACCAACCCCCATGCCGTCAAACTCGTCAAATCTTTTTAGCTCCGGGGCAATGCCAAGTGGTCCTAATTGTTGCATTATCTGTTCGGTAGAGCTGCGCGCTTCATTGGCAATGCTTGAAACAATAAATTGGGATTGCTCCATCATATTTGTCAGGGATTGTGAAATCATCAGCGCATCATCAATGCCTGATGCTGCCAGATTTTTCCTTTGGCTTACACTGTTTTGAGCAGAGGAAATTTGCAACGAAGTGCGCTGAAAAATACTACCCGTGACGATTGGGGCAAAATCCACCGGATTAAAATCCACATTGCCGGACGTAGTTTCTTCTAGTGCGGGTTGGAGGGAAATAGAGGCTAGCGCCGGGCCACCCAATTCTTCGGATTCTTGGGCAAGTACCTGAATAAAGCGATATTGCTCGCTTAAAACATCTTGCTGGCGCAATAATTCCTGCAGGCGAAGATTCAAATTTCCTGCCTGAATATATTGCCGTGAATTAAGGCGGTCCACCTCCATGCGCAATTGCATGATTTTGGTTTCGTAGGCCAAAAGCACCGGATCTTTTGAGTTCTGAAATATCCGCGAAATTTCATCAGACATGGTCAGGGCAAGGCCCATGGCAATATTTGATGCTACCAGAACAGCAAAAACCACATAGATCATTAGCGTACTGGCCAGACCTTTAGCACCCTTTTTTCCATAAGGGCCCCTTGGTGAACTAAAACTCGTTTTTTTACTTTGCACGCCACTAACCCCAAACACTC
>CAZMVQ010000032.1:0-7659 GCA_964569865.1 uncultured Devosia sp. | reverse complement strand
AACTATGGTTAATAAACAAAAAATTTCATTGGGAGATAAAAGTCCCTTACGGGGAGAGCGGCAAAATAACGGCAAAAAATTGTCGAAAACGGGGTTAAATATAGCTGTTGACGAAAGTTCGCCATATTGCGGGCGGTATGACAGACTATGAGATGAAGTTGCTTGTGATTCTTTGAGTTGTACATTGTTATTTCTGGGCAAAAAGGGCTTTGCAAAATTGTGATTTGTAATGTTTTTGGATTTTGAAACGGCTTTTACCTTATGAATAAAAATGGCATATCAAAATCCAGTGATGCCGAGGGGGCGGGGCAAAATCTGCAAAAACAACCTGCATTAAGTGGTTCTGAGCCTAATTCCTTTGATGGCCGTAGGCTGCGACCAAAAAAATCCCGCCGCCGCAAATTTGCCTATGGAATATCATGGACGGTTGGTGTGCCGGTATTGATCCTTTTGATGTTTTATCTGGCACTTCTGGTGCGCCCCATTCCTATTCCCTTTGTCGGGGGGCAGGCCAGAGCCATGGTTTTGAGTTCTTTGCCCCAGAATATGGATTTGGAATTGGGGGCAACGTTTATGAACCTGAAAGATGGTGCGGCGCTGACCATCAGATTTTCGCCGGTGGTTTTGCTGGACAGTCAAACCGGCGGAAAAGTGGAAATGGAAGCCTTGGAGGTCGGGTTTTCTTTTTGGCGGGCATTGCTTGGCCAACCGGGAGCTGAGATTACTTTTGTGGCGCCTAAATTGCAGGTTGTTCAGGATTTGTTTGGGCCACGTCTGGCCCAGTTTGAACTGGTGGAGGGAGAGAACGGGAGCGGCGATATTGTTCGGGTTATTGAAGGGACCAGCACTTTTCCCACCATTGGAATAAAGTCAGAAGGGTTGGAAATAGGGGCTGATATTTTGGGTTCGCCCGCTTTGACCCTTCGTTCGGATAATGACTGGCTGATCAGCAATTTACTGGCTGCCGAAGAAGGATTGCGCACCATATTGGAAAACTCCGAGCTTGGGGTATTTTCTTCTTTTTCTGTTTCTGATGGCGAGCTGGAGATGCTCGACAGCGTTTATGGGCTGGCGCGAACATTTTCAAATATCGAGATGGAGCTGAGTGTGCAGCCGGGAACCCGTGATGTGGAGGGATGGATTGGCGCTGAGATCGGTGGAAAGCGCATGGAGGGCACCATTTTGCGAACGGTGCAGAGCGATGGAAGTTCAAGACTGATCAATCAATTCGAAAATCTGGATTTTGCGGCTTTTGTACCTTTTATGGATGACCCGGACGCGCTGATTGCGCTGCATGGAGCGGGGGGAGTTGTTATTGATGTGGATATGGGGATGCCGGGTCAAAATCAGGTTCTGGGGGGGACATTTCTGATAGATATGAGCGGTATGTCTTTGAGAATTCGCAAGGATGAGTTTTTAGTTCAGGCCAGCCCGATGGAAATTGACTGGAACGCAAAAGCTGCGGTGTTTACGATGAAGGAAACACTGTTTATGGCCGGGAAATCATCGGCAAATATTTCCGGCGTGTTTTCCATGGGGCTGGATGAAAACTTTGGCCCGACAATGCGTATGTCAGTTGGTTTTACCGATATATATTTGCGCCCCGGTGATTTGGATGAACCGGTTACCCCAATTGAAAAAATGCAGTTTATTGGATGGTCGGCTCCTTTATATGGAGCCTTGGGCATTGAGAATTTTGCCGCGACCAGTGGTGATTTGAAACTGGTGACTTCGGGCCGGTTTGATATGTTGCAGGCGGGTATCGGCGTTGATTTGAACGTTGGTCTTGAAGGGGCCAGTGCCGATGATCTTAAGCGCATGTGGCCCTATTTTTTAGGGGGGAGCACAAGGGACTGGTTTGTTAAAAATATATCTGATGGCAAAATAATTGCTTCCAATATGCAGTTTAGAATCCCTGCCGGAACGCTTGAGGGGGAAGGTGAAGAAGTTAGTATGCCCGCCGGTGCGATGAAGGTGGAAATGCTTGCCGAAGGTGTAAAGCTGCGCGTGGATGATAGGTTCGAGCCAGTTGTAATTGCCGGATTGACCCATTTGAAAGTTGAAGAAAACAGCACCTCCGTTGGTTTTGGGCAGGCGCGATTGCCAACTGCCGGTGGGGAAATAACAATGCAAAACTCCACGCTTTCGATTGCCTGGGGAGACGATGATACCAGTATATTTTCCTTTCAGGGTAATTTGAACTCGCCGATCAGCGCATTGAGAGCAATTGGTGAATTATCTTCGCCAGAATTTCTTGAGAATATGGATTTACCGATCAATCTGGCAGCTTTAAGCGGGGATTTGGAAACGTCATTGACCGCGCGGATATCCTTGATTGGGCAGGATAACGAGGTCGGGAGTATGCAATATGCGCTGGAGGGAAAAATTGCTGATTTTTCCAGCAGCGAGCCGGTTTCTGATTTTAGTATTACCGAGGGACAATTACAGTTTCAGCTTGATCAAGACCGTTATCAGGTTGCCGGCCCGCTTAAGCTAAACGGGCTGGAAACCGATTTTTCCATTGCTGGTCAATTAGAGGAAAATGCCGAGCCGCAAATCAAGGTATCGGCATTGTTTGATGCAGAGGATTTTAAGGAATTTGGATTTGATGTAACCCAGTTCATCGGCGGAAAAGTGCGCTTTACCGGTGAGCCTTTGACAAATGGAGACCTAAGGATACTGGTCGACCTGAAAGATGCCAGTATGAATGTTGCCGATATTGGATTGAGCAAATCCCCCGGCAGTGAGGGATATTTAACCGCCCTTGTGAAATTTTCAGACCCGTTGATCGAAATTAATGACATTGATCTTGGCTTTGGTTCTGTCAGGCTGGGTGGCAGTCTGATTTATCATCAGAAAGATGGATTGCAGTCGGCTGATTTCTCGCGATTTGCCATCAATGAGGGTGATCAGGCACAAATTCGACTAACTCCGCTTAATGATGGATATGCTGTGCGGTTGCGTGGTCGTCAGCTTGATTTCAAGCCAATGATGCAGCGGTTCTTTTCTTTGGAAACGGGGGGGACCGGTGGCCCGCAGTTTTCTGGAATTGATCAAACGATAATGCTTGATATCGAAGTTGAGCGGGCTTTAGGATTTTATGGCACCACAGCAATCAATCTGGATGCGGACCTGACGCTGCATGGTGAAGATTTGGAAAAAGTGGAGCTTCGCACCCAGTTCGGAGGCACAAATTCCCTCTCGATCACCACCAATAATGTGCAGGGTGGCCGGGTTATGTCGGTGGCTTTTGGGGACCTTGGAACCCTGTTGCGCTTTGTTGGAACCTATCCGCGACTCGCTGGCGGGGAAGGCTCTTTGGTCATGACTACAAATGTGGCGCAAAAAATTGACCGTGGTGAATTTGTCCTGCGCAATTTTTCAATCATTGACGAGGGTAATGTTGCTCAGGTTTTGGGAAATAATCCAAATTCTCGCGAATTGATAGCTAATAGAAATCGAATTGATTTTAATTCCGGCCGTGCCCAGTTTATTCGCCGTCCTGACCGGATTGAAATTATTGATGCGGTTGTCGATGGAGGAGTTCAGGGGGGAACAGCGCGCGGATTTATTAATATGGATGCCAATCAATATGATCTGGTTGGCACCTATATTCCCCTGTTTGAGCTGAATAATGCCTTTCAGCAAATTCCCATATTGGGGCCGCTATTGGGTGGGCGCGAGGGAGAGGGGTTGTTTGGTGTAACTTTTGCTGTGCGCGGCAGTCTGGCAGAACCGCAATTTTCGGTTAATCCGCTTTCCCTTTTGGTGCCGGGGGCGTTTCGCTCGTTATTTGAGTTTCGTGCTCAGGAATAGGCATCGGGGGAACTCTCTATTGAGCGCGCAGTAAAACGTGGCGTTTTTTGCCCAGGGAGAGCTTTATCACCCCTTCAGGAAGTTGATTTTCCTCAGAAATCGTTGCCCGCTCATCTGTGATTTGAATATCGTTGATGCGAGCCGCTCCGGATTTGATGTGCCTTCTGGCCTCGCCATTTGAAGCAGCCAGACCGACTTTTACAAAAGCCGATAACACGCCGATCCCGGAGTTTAATTCAGATTTGGAAACTTCGACGGTTGGCAAAGACAGGTCCAGTGCGCCTTGCTCAAAGGTTGCTGCGGCGGTGCTTTCAGCCTGATCAGCCGCTACCTGTCCATGAACAATGGCGGTCGCTGCGGTGGCCAGAATTTTCTTGGCATCATTAATATCAGCGCCGGAAATTTTTTCGATTTCACTTAAGGGAAGGCGGGTAAAAATCTTAAGAAAGCGATTAACGTCAGCGTCTTCGGTATTGCGGAAAAATTGCCAAAAATCATAAGGGGAAAACAGCTCTTCATTGAGCCAGACGGCACCGTTTTCGGTTTTACCCATTTTTTGGCCCGATGAAGTGGTAAGCAAAGGTGTTGTCAGGGCAAAAAGCTGTTTGCCTTTCATGCGGTGCGAAAGATCAACGCCGTTGATGATATTTCCCCATTGGTCAGAGCCGCCCATTTGCAACACACAATCATGGCGCTGGCTCAGTTCAACAAAATCATAGCCCTGCATAATCATATAGTTGAATTCTAAAAATGACAAAGACTGTTCGCGATCAAGACGCAGGCGAACACTATCAAAACTAAGCATGCGGTTTACGGAAAAATGGCGGCCCACATCGCGCAAAAAATCCACATATTTGAGGCCAAGCAGCCAATCGGCATTATTGACCATTAAGGCATCGGTTTTACCATCGCCAAACTTGAGGATGCGAGAGAAAATCTTTTTTATGCCGCTGATATTGGTGGCAATTTCTTCGTGACCCAACAATTTGCGTTGTTCGTCCTTGAACGAGGGATCGCCGACGAGCGAGGTTCCACCACCCATCAATGTAATGGGCTTATGGCCGGTTTCCTGCAGCCAGTGCAGCATGGTGACAGTAATCAGATTGCCTATATGCAGGCTGGTGGCGGTGGCGTCATAGCCTATATAGGCGCTTATTGGCCCGGCCGCGCAAAGATCATCAAGCTTTTCAGGGTTGGAGATCTGATGAATAAACCCGCGCTCTTCAAGGGTTTGCAAAAAATCTGATTTATACTTTCCCATAACGGTTTAACGTCCCCCGCCAGCGGCAATGTCGGCCCGGCGACGATCAAGATATTCAGAACAGCGCTCAATCAACTCTTCGGTTTGATCCGTGAAAAAATGATTGGCCCCGTCCATGGTCTGCTGCTCGATGGTTATGCCTTTTTGGGTGTGAAGTTTATCAACCAGCCGTTGCACGGATTCGGGATCGGCAACCTTGTCTTCAGAGCCGTGAATTATCAACCCAGATGACGGGCAGGGGGCCAGAAAAGAAAAATCATAAAGATTTTCAGGGGGGGCAATGGAAATAAACCCTTCAACCTCGGGGCGGCGCATCAACAATTGCATGCCAATCCATGAACCAAAAGAAAATCCGGCAATCCATGATCCTTTGCTCTCCGGGTTGATTGATTGCAGCCAGTCAAGAGATGCCGCCGCATCGGAAAGCTCACCGGGACCATGGTCAAACAGGCCCTGAGAGCGGCCAACGCCGCGCGAATTGAAACGAAGAGTGGCAAAGCCGCGTTCAACAAACATGTAATAAAGATCATAAATGATCTGATTATTCATGTTTCCACCGAATTCGGGGTGGGGGTGCATAATGATTGCAACCGGGGCATTTGGCTCTTTACCCGGCTGATAACGCCCCTCAAGGCGACCAGCGGGACCGTTGTAAACTACTTCTGGCATGGGCTTTTAAGTCCTTATACTCACAAAATTCTACTTTTCAGTTCATACCCGGACAGAAGTCGCCCATATATGCTTGACGTTGAGTGCTCAGGCTTTTACATATGATTGATAAATAGCTAGTTTAGAACTATTCAAAACTAGCTATTTGCCAAAAAAACCACCGGCGCAAAGTCCTTTTAGATTAGTGGGCACGTTAAATTCAAGGATTGATTCTCAATCCGGCCAGAACAAATGATTTTTAAAGTTTTTGAATGAGCAATTCGCGGGTATATCTTGATCATAATGCCTCCACCGTACTGCATGATGCAGCACGTAGCACTATGCATGAGGTGATGAATTTAGTTGGCAATCCTTCTTCGGTTCACGGGGAGGGAAGGGCGCTTGCAAATGTTATTGAAAAGGGCCGCTCTGAAGTTGCAGATCTTGTCGGGGCTGATCGCAACCAGATTGTATTTACCGGTTCGGCCAGTGAAGCAATCACACAGGCAATTGTTGGTGCGGTCACACAATTGGGCGTAAAAAAAATATTCCTTTCCGCTGGCGAACATCAGGCGGTGGTTAGCGCGGCAAAAATCAGCGGTGCTGAAGTTGAAATTATTGGCCTGGATGAAAATGGTGTGATTGATGTGGCGGCGTTGGAAACTGCGTTGGCGCAACATGAGCGTTTCAAAACCGTTGGCCTGATTTGTGTTCACATGGTGAACGGGGAAACCGGAATTATTCAGCCTATCGATAAAATAGAAAAACTGGTTGCTGAGACAAATCACTTTTTGCTGGTTGACGCGGTGCAGGCGTTTGGGAAAATGCCCATTGGTTTTGTCTCGCGTGACATTGATATGCTGGCCATCAGCGCCCACAAGATGGGCGGCCCGACAGGGGTTGGTGCATTGGTTATGAAAGAGCGCTGCTTTGATGCAAAAATCATTCCCGGCGGGGGGCAGGAAATGGGCCGACGTGGAGGCACTGCCTCTGCCATGCTGATCGCAGGTTTTGGGGCTGCGGCCGCAGAAGCATTGCGCCGCTTTGATCTTGAAAAACTGCAAAAACTAATTGAAAAATTCGAAGCTGGCCTGCTGCTACTTGATGAAAATGCTGTAATTTTTGGTCGCGATGCAAAAAGAATTGGCAATGTTTCCTTCTTTGCTTTGCTCGGAGTTATTAGCGAAACAGCGCTTATTAAGCTTGATCTCAATGGAATTGCGGTTTCTGCCGGATCAGCCTGTTCATCCGGAAAAACTCAAATCAGCCCTATGTTAGAGGCCATGAAAATTTCGCCCGATCTGGCGCAGTGCGCCCTTAGGGTCAGCGTTGGCTGGAATAGCAGTGAAGCGGATATTGAGCGGGCGCTGGAAGAAATTGAAAAGCTGATAAGCGGACAGCAATCCGAAAATCAACAAATTACACCACAAGTTGGCAGGAGTTAAAATGGTTGCCGTTAAAGAAACCGTAGCGCACGTATCTGAGCTAGAAGTTGAAAAATATAAATATGGGTTTGCCACCGATATTGAGAGTGAATTGGCTCCCAAGGGTCTCAATGAAGATATTGTGCGCTATATTTCGGCCAAAAAGGACGATCCGGAATGGCTGCTTGAATGGCGTTTACAGGCTTTTGAGCGCTGGAAAACCATGAATGAGCCAACATGGGCGCGGGTGAATTATCCAAAAATTGATTTTCAGGACCTGCATTATTATGCGGCGCCAAAAAATACTCCGGGGCCAAAAAGTCTTGACGAGGTGGACCCTGAATTGCTTGAAACCTATAAAAAACTTGGCATTCCCCTTGGGGAGCAGGCAATTCTGGCCGGGGTTGAGGGCGCGCGGGTTGCGGTGGATGCGGTGTTTGATTCTGTTTCAGTGGTCACCACTTTTAAGGAAGAGCTGGCCAAGGTTGGAATTATATTTTGCCCGATTTC
>CAZMVQ010000031.1:20540-28988 GCA_964569865.1 uncultured Devosia sp. | reverse complement strand
CCCGACATCTTCGCCGTTTATATCTTGCGGCAACTCACTTCGCTCGCGCCGCGCAGGCTGGTTTAAGCGCTCGCGCCGCGCAGGCTGGTTTCTAAGCGCTCACGCCGCGCAGGCTGGTTTCTAAGCGCTCGCGCCGCGCAGGCTGGTTTCTAAGCGCTCGCGCCGCGCAGGCTGGTTTTACCTATCTGATATTGGCAAGGAATTTTTTGGTATTTTCCGATTTGGGATTCTTGCCAAAAATTTGCGCGGGTGGCCCGATTTCTTCCATTACGCCTTCATGAAAATATGCAACTCTATCAGAAACGTCTCTGGCAAAGCTCATTTCGTGCGTGACGCAAATCATCGTCATGCCTTCTTTTGCCAGCAGGCGCATGGTGTCTAAAACTTCGCCCACAAGCTCAGGGTCAAGCGCTGAGGTCGCCTCATCGAACAGCATGTATTCCGGGTCCATTGCCAAGGCGCGGGCAATCGCCAAGCGTTGTTGCTGCCCACCTGAAAGTGCCGATGGATAGACATTGAGTTTGTCTTCCAGTCCCACATGAATAAGTTGTTTTTTGGCAATTTCAAGCGCGTCACTTTTTGACATTTTTTTAACAATGCGAGGCGATAGAGCCACATTTTCAAGTGCTGTAAGGTGGGGGAAGGAGTTCCATTGCTGGAAAACCATTCCAAGATTTTGCCGCAGTTTATTTATGTCAGTGCCCTTGGCATGAACCGAAACACCATTGACAAATACTTCGCCGCTTTGAATTTTTTCAAGGCCGTTTATGCAATAAAGCAATGTGGATTTTCCAGAGCCAGACGCGCCAATCACACAAACAACTTCACCCTTTTTAACGGTAAGGTCGATGCCTTTGAGAACGTGCAGATCGCCAAAATTTTTATGGATTTGTTTTATTTCAATCATGATTGCCACTTTCCTTCAAGGCGAGCGCTGAACTTTGAAAGGGGATAAGAAAGCGCAAAATAAAATGCTCCGGCAACTGCCAAAACAATAAACGGCTCTTGGGTCCGCGTAATCAGAATTTGGGAGGCGCGCAAAAGTTCCACATATCCCAATACAGAAACTAATGAGCTGTCCTTCATTACCCCAAGTGCAACGCCGACCCATGCGGGAAATACCGCCCTTAAGCCAATTGGCCAGACAACATAGCGCATGTCTTGCCAATAGCTCATACCAAGTGAGCGAGAGGAGCGGCGCATGGGAATGCCCACAGCTTCAATGCCACCACGCACAACGTTTGCAACCAAGGCAGCGGTGTAAATCGTTAGCACAAATGTGCCGGCGGTAAACGGATCTAAAGGAACGCCGATAATAGGGAAAAAATTAAAAAACAAAATCAGTTGAATGATCAGTGGAACACTACGAAAGGCATCAAGAACAAGGCCAAGCGTCATTGCGCCAAGCCACTTTGATGAATATAGCATCCAGCCAAATACACACCCCAGAAGGGAGCCAACGGTAATTGAAATAATCGAGATTAATAATGTTCGGCCAGCAGCTTCTGCCAAATACCAAATATCTCTTAGTTGGAAGCCGGTGAAAAAAACCACAGCAGTACTTTGTTCCATGATTTTGCCCTCTAATACCTAAACAATCGCCAAGCAACCAGCTTGGACAGGCCAAGGATAATCTTGACGATAAAATAGTAGATGATTGCAGTCACCATGAAATATTCAAATATGCGAAATGTTCTGGAGGCAAAAAATTGTGTTTCTCCGGTCAATTCACGAAAGCCAACCAGCATTCCCAGCGAACTCATCAACACCACCCAGACCATCTGATTGGTCATCGGGTGATAGATAATGCGGAAAACCTGAGGAATGATAATGCGGATATAACTTTGGCTGGCGCTCATCCCTAACGAGCGAGCGGCCTTCAACTGGGTATCCGGTATGGCCTGAAATCCACCGCGAAAATTCTCGGCAAGGTATCCGGCAGTGTTAAATGTCAGTCCGGAAAGAACGATTACAAAGGGGCTTAAATTTATCCCGAATGCGCCAAGGCCAAAACCAAAAAAGAACAGTTGGAACAGGGCCGGGGTATTGCGGGCAATTTCGATCCAGGTGGTGGCAAGCCAGCGCACTTGCCATGGGGCATTCATGCGCACTAAAGCAAGCGCAAGGCCGATAATAGTACCAATTATCATTGCCAGAATCGATACCTGCAAGGTCATAAAACCCGCTTCCAAAAGATCGGGCAATTGGCGCAAAACAGGTCGCCACTGGAACGTATAATCCACGTTTTATTCTCCGAGAGCTTGTTTTCTACATAATCGCTTATAGCTGTGTTTGGGCGATATGGATTGCTCTAACTTGATTTGGCGAGATGATTTGGTTGAAAATTGACCCTTCAGATTTTCAAACGAGAACCTGAAGGGTCAGCATTGTTTGTTCAAAAACTGTTATAAATTAATTTTTATAACCAGCTTTGGATACAAGATTCTTAGTACATAACTGTTCTTAGTACATAACTCCTGGAATTTTAAGCTCGGCGCCTGGGCTTCCAGTGTATTTCTGCCATAGTTCCTGATAACGACCAGAGCGAACCTGATGAGTAATAAACAGGTTCAGGTAGTTGAGCCATGCGATGTCATTACGCGGACCAACAACGGATGTGTAATCAGTTGTCCAAGGCATGCGTGGGCCGGAAATCAAGCTATCATATTGCGCGGTAATAGGCTTGATTGTTGTGTTAGTGGTAATGCCGGCGTCGGCTTTACCCTGAGCAACGGCCAAAAAGACCTCGTTTTCACTCTGGTAGCCCTGATACAGGTCTTCAGTGCCCCATTCTTCTGCATACTTCAGGAATTCCTGCTCCATAACGGTGCCAACTGCTGCTGCAATTCGCTTGCCGCGCATGTCTTCAAATGTCTCGATGCCGGAATCTTTACCAACCACAGCCTGAGCAAAGTAGATAGCGTAAGGTATGGTGAAACCGACTGTTTTGGCGCGAGCCAATGTATCGGATGTGCCACCAAAAACCACGTCAGCGCGATTGGTGATAATTACCGGCAGACGCTCTGCCCAAGTTACTGGCAAAATTTCATAATCCACTTCAAGAGCGGCAGCCAGATCAGCACAATATTCTACGTCGAAGCCTGTTGGCTCGTTATTGGCATCACGAAACCCAATGGGTGGAAAGTCAAGCACGACACCACAGCGCAAAACGCCTGAATTAATAACATCGTCAAGTTTGTCGGCGGCAACGGCAGGTGCCGCAAATGCAGTCATGCCAATCGCAATTGACATAACAGCTCCTATTACTGAGCGTAGTTTCATAAATTTTCTCCCTTGAAATCCATTTTCTATATTTTGAGATTTTCTCTCAACATTGATTTGCTGACTAAACTACTTGTATGGCAAATTATTTGACGGTCAAGACCGCCAAATGACAGAAAAAGCCACAGAATGCCAGAAAACTTCAGTAAGCGTATTGTAAATTTAAAATTCGATATTGTACATTTGGGACGCGATATTGCATGTGAAGGACAATATATAAAAGAAAAGCATGGTTGATAATTATCAACTAATTCCGATGTCTAAATGAATGCGGCGCATTTGAGTTGGGGTCTTGTCGAAATATTTCTTAAACCAGCGAACCAGATGCGAGCTATCGGCAAAACCGCATTCGTAGGCAATTTGCGCTATTGAATTGTTGGTATTCAGCACAGCCCGCCGCGCGGTTTTTAAGCGTAAGTTGCGCCAATATTCTGCTGGAGGCATTTTTAGATGTTTGTTAAAAAGGCGCGATAATTGTCTTTTGTTAGTTCCCAGTTTTTGGGCAATTTCGTCAATGGTGGTGAATTCCAGACTTTTTTGATGCATGATGCTTATGGCTGCTGTCACCGTTTCATCATTGCAGCTTATTTCAAACATATCTATTTTTGCAACCGAGCCATGAATTTCGCTAATATCGCCGCCTGCCATCAAATAATGCAGGGCTTTTCTGGAGCGTGAATTTCCGCAATGTTCGCTCACTAAAGCTATTGCCAGGCTCAGGGTAGAAAAACCGCCAGAGCATGTAATATATTGGCCATCACGAATAAATGGCTCGTCAGTCACCGGGATAATTTCAGGGAAAAGTTTTCTCAATGTCATTTCATTGGTGAAATGAACCGCGCATTTACGTCCATTCAGCAGGCCCAGTTCAGCAAGCAGGAATTGACCTGTGCCAAGTCCTATCAATGGTATACCGGCGCGCTCTACTTTAGTAATATAGTCATAAATTTCTTTGGGGATTTTAATGCTGGAATGTAATAATCCCCCAAGAATTATTACATAATCGAATGCAGTCGGGTCACAAAAATCTTCGGTTGGAATAATTTCAAACCCACAGCTCGACAGGATTTTATCTGAATTGTGCGACAGCAGGCTCCATCGACAATAAATTTGCTGACTATAGTCTCTTTCATCGGCCGCATAGCGCAAGAACTCCACAAGATCAGAAAGTGCGCCAAGTGTAAAATTTGGAACCGGCACAATTCCGATACGCAATAATGGCTTAACCTTTGAGCGTGGTTTCTTTGGCTTTAGAAAATCGTAATCGCGTTGGTGGGACATTTTTTCTATCCGGAATAATTCCTTAAAAGCAGTATCAAAAAAACTGGAGCTTTTGCCCAAGATGCATGGTCCTGACTACATTGCAAAATCCTTGACAGATTGCATGGCAACATGGGTTGAGGAGCTTGCAACATAGGGAAGCGCTGAGATAGCTTCGCCAAGAACCCGGCGATAATCCCTGATATTCCTCGTGCGCACTTTTAAAAGATAATCAAAAGACCCTGCAATCAAATGGCATTGCTCAACTTCAGGGATTTTCCACACCTCCTCATTGAAACTGGTGAGGGCTTTCTCGGTTGTGTTCGACAATTTTACTTCGGTAAAAGCCACATGCTCTTTTTTCAGGCTTTGTGGATTTAGAACGGCGCGAAATCCCAAAATATACCCCTCATCACACAAGCGATTAAAGCGCACCTGACAAGGGCTTTTTGACAGGTTAATTCGTTTGGCAAGGGCTGTAATTGGAATGCGTCCCTCTTTTGATAATATATTCAAAATCTGAAGGTCGAAATGGTCAATATCGCTGCTGTTTTGGTCACTATGCATGTTTTTCCCTTTGAAACCCCATAAGTTCAGGACTTATTACCTGCATATTGAAAATTCTAAGGACACTTTGCTTTTTAGTCAATGCTAAGATTGAGCAACGGGGTAACGCTTGATGGCGTTGGTTCAAATTAGCACCGGGGGCAAGAAAATGAGAGAATTGGACAGGATTAGAGAAGATATTCGGGCCGCTTGTCTGGTCGATGAAAACGAGATTATCCAATCTATTCAGCAAGCAGTTGAAATTGATTCTGAGTTGCGAAAAAACTCGGTAAACCGCGCTAAAGCCTCTATTGAGAATATCAGATCCAATTCCGCCCCGTCATTGATGGAGGCGTTTCTCATTGAATATGGCCTGTCCACAGATGAGGGGGTTGCATTAATGTGTCTGGCAGAAGCCCTGTTAAGGGTGCCAGATTCAGGAACCATTGATGATTTGATAAATGATAAAATTGCCCCCTCATCATGGAGCGATCATTTGGGCAAATCCAGCTCCTCTCTGGTTAACGCATCAACCTGGGCGCTTATGCTTAGCGGTAAAATTCTTGATAAGTCAGAAGGGGTTGCCAACGTTCTTAAAGATCTGGTGAAGCGTTTTGGGGAGCCTGTAATCCGCACTGCTATCAAACGCGCCATGAAGATTTTGGGCGATCAATTTGTGCTTGGGGAAAATATTGAGCAGGCGATTGAACGCGGTGCGTCAAAACTTAAAAAGGGCTACACCTATTCCTACGATATGTTGGGTGAGGCGGCACTTACAAAAGAAGATGCGAATGAATTTATTGCCGCTTATAGTTCAGCAATAAGCACTCTGGGCAAATATTCTCTTTCGGGCGATATTCGCGAAAATCCGGGAATATCAATCAAGCTTTCAGCTTTACATCCCCGTTATGAGGTCGCTCAAAAAAAACAGGTTATGGACGAGTTGGTCGAGCGCACAATTGAGCTGAGCTTGCAATCCAAACAGGTGAATATCGGCATGAATATTGATGCCGAAGAATCTGAGCGTCTTGATCTTTCCCTTGATGTTATAAGGGAAGTGCTAAGTGATGAACGCCTTGCCGGATGGGATGGATTTGGCATTGTTGTGCAGGCATATTCAAAAAGAGCGATGTATGTCATCGACTGGCTCTATGCGCTGGCGCAAGAACTTGATCGTAAAATTATGGTTCGTCTTGTTAAGGGTGCCTATTGGGATAGCGAAATAAAACGAGCTCAGGTCGAGGGGCTTTCAGGATATCCGGTTTTTACCAAAAAGGCGGCGACAGATGTGTCGTTTATATGTTGCGCAAAAAAACTATTTACCATGACCGACCGCATATATCCTCAGTTTGCAACCCATAACGCGCACACGGTCAGTGCGGTGCTGGAGCTTGCCCAAGAAGTTATTTCACCGGAAGAGGACATTTCATTTGAATTTCAACGGCTTCACGGAATGGGCGAAGCGCTGCATGAAGAAATTCACAAAAGCGAGGGCACACGCTGCCGCATTTATGCTCCTGTAGGTATTCATCGTGATTTGCTGGCCTATCTTGTGCGCCGCCTGCTTGAAAACGGGGCCAATTCGTCATTTGTAAATCAGATTGTGGACGATGCTGTTCCTGTGCAAATTGTTGCAGCGGATCCCTTTGAAGTGTTGGCATTGAATAAAAATATCAAGAATCCGGCCATATGTGATCCTGATGATATTTACGCGCCCAAGAGAAAAAACTCCCATGGTCGCGATTTGCACAATGTTCATGATCTGGATGAAATTGAAACCGCACGAGCAAAATTTAAAAATCATCAATGGAATGTCGAGCCTATTCTGGCGGTTCCATATCAGGGGAAGACGCCAGAGCAACTGACAAATCCTGCTGATCCGGCTGACAAGATCGGGCAGGTAATCGAGGTGAGCGCGCAAGATGTTGTTGCGGCAATTGAGGTGTCGCGCCCGTGGAACAAACATTCAGCCACTCAGCGTGCAGCCATCCTTATGAAGGCGTCTAATCTTTTTGAAGAGAATTTTGGCGAGTTTTTTGCCATCCTTTCACGAGAGGCAGGAAAAACTCCAGCGGATGCAATAGCTGAACTGCGCGAGGCTATAGATTTTCTGCGATATTATGCAACCCAAATAAAAACACTGGACGGGCGCAAGGCTTGTGGAAAATTTGCCTGCATTTCTCCATGGAATTTTCCTCTGGCAATTTTTACCGGACAAGTTAGCGCCGCGCTGGCGGCAGGCAATAGCGTGCTTGCCAAGCCTTCAGAACTTTCACCAATCACCGCCTATATCGCCGTAAAACTGTTGCATGAGGCCGGGGTGCCAAAAGAAGCGCTTCAGTTCTTACCCGGAACCGGCGTCATTGTCGGGGCAAAACTTACCAGCGAAGCCTCGATTGCGGGAATATGCTTTACTGGTTCAACAGCTACCGCGCATAAAATCAATAAATCAATGGCAGAAAATATTGCCCCCTATGCTCCATTAATTGCCGAAACCGGCGGGTTGAATGCGATGATTGTTGATTCAACCGCTTTGCCAGAACAGGCTATTAAAGATATTATCACATCTGCATTTCAATCGGCAGGTCAGCGTTGTTCGTCTTTGCGAATTCTTTATTTGCAAGAAGACATTGCACCATCTTTCAAAAAAATGCTGTTCGGGGCGATGGATGAACTTGTTTTGGGAAATCCATGGGAATTTTCAACTGATATTGGGCCAGTGATCGATGCCAAAGCCCATGAGGACATTGAAGAATATATTGAAACAGCAAGATATGATGATCGGGTTCTAAAACAGATTTCAGCCCCGAAATCGGGTAATTTTATTGGGCCAACTGTAATTGAAGTTAAAGGAATTGCGGATTTAGAGCGCGAAATATTTGGTCCGGTTTTGCATATTGCAACATTTAAGGCATCAAAAATTGATGAAATTGTTGATGATATCAATGACAGCAATTATGGTCTGACGTTTGGGTTGCATACTCGTATTGATAACCGGATTGAACAAATAACGACCAGACTTAATGTGGGTAATATTTATATCAATCGCAACCAGATTGGCGCTGTTGTCGGCTCGCAACCATTTGGCGGTGAGGGGCTTTCAGGAACCGGGCCAAAGGCTGGCGGTCCCCACTATCTTAAGCGTTTCACCTATGGATCTTTTGAAAATCATGCGCTGAAAATAAAATCTCCTGTTGATATTAATATGGTTCAACGTGAAATTAATCGACTTAACGCGGCTCCGCGCAGAAGACTTTCAGCTATAGATTTGCCGGGGCCAACCGGTGAATCCAACAGATTGACACTGTTTCCCAATGATGTGGTTATCTGTTTGGGACCAACCCTTGCAGCCGCTCAGCG
>CAZMVQ010000031.1:6698-20440 GCA_964569865.1 uncultured Devosia sp. | reverse complement strand
GCCAGCTACTGGCAAACCGGTTGGTGACGAACCAGCTACTGGCAAACTAGTTACTGACGAGCCAGCTACTGGCGAGGCCAACTACTGCTAGCTAGGCTGCATTGAATTCATTCTTTTTTTGCAATGATAGCAATGCGGACGACGGAGTAATTCGTTTGAATGCTCACTTTCCCCGGATTTATTCGTTAGTTCAGTCCTTGCGCAAGGAGCATCAATATGCCCGAAGCCAGAATGTAGCTTGCATCAATTATGGCTTTCCAACGCCCAACTTTTGCCAAACATCATTGGACCAAACCATGCCAAGGCCAAATGCCGCTATTGAAGGGATGACAACTGCCGGCCAATTCATAAGTGTTATCCATTATTTCCAATCTAGTCAGTAAGTGTTGTGTCCAGGGCTTCTAGGATACTTGTCCATCCGCCTTGATGATTGTCACGTGTTTTAGCATCACTAAAGCGCACGTGTGTGAGTATTACATGGGTTCCCTCGTCAGCCGGCGCAAAGGTCAGTGTTACTGTGCTATCATCAACGGAAAAAGCGCTTTCCCATGTAAAGACGATGCGGGTATGTGGGCTGATTTGGCGGTATGTCCCGGCATGTGGCATTTCCTTTTCTCCGGCGAGCATGATAATTTCGAAACGTCCGCCTTCCTTAGGGTCGCTGGATGCTTTTGGCACAGACATGCCAGCCGCCGGCATCATGAACTGGCGCAACATTTCCGGGTTCAACCAAGCATTGAACACGTCTGCTTGTGGGGCCTTTATCTTTCGTTCTACTGTTAAAGTTAGTTCAGTCATCTTTGTAGTCTCCTTTGGTTATAAATTTATCGAGCGCTTCCAGCCTGAGGTCCCAGATTGAGCGCAGTTCAGCGAACCACCTGTCGATTTCCGAAAGCGGCTCCATTTGGACTTCGATCAGGTGTTCGCGCCATTCCGTGCGTCGAATGACAAGACCTGCTCGTTCCAGCACTTTGATATGCTTGGAGATCGAGTTGAGGCTCATCTCAAACTGCCTATGAATATCCGTTACACGCATTGGACCGTTCTGGGCCAATAGTGTCAGGATAGAGCGGCGTGTCGGGTCGCTTGCAGCCTTAAATAAATTGCTGATCGTGTTTGTTGTATTTCGTTCAACCATACGGATGAATAAGCACATTAATTGTCATCAGTCAACCGTTTGGGTGAGTGATGAGTACTTACTGCGAAATGGCTGGAAAAACTGTAAATATACGTTGATCTGTCGCAATTCATATCAGAATAAATCTTGGGTGAGGGGCGCATATACTTGAGTGTGAACAGGGAGCAGGTGTGCTATCAAGCGGTATTATCGGGTAATTTTTGAACAAAGGCGGCACAGATGAAACAGGCAGATATTGGACTAATCGGTCTTGGGGTTATGGGGAGCAATCTGGCGCTAAATATTGCCGACAAAGGGTATAAAGTTGGTGTTCACAACCGGACCGCTTCAAGAATTAATGATTTTGTTGCCGGAGCTGGTGAGCTAAAAGAACAAATAATTCCCAACGCGCAATTGGCAGATTTTGTAAGCTCGCTCAAAGCTCCACGCATGATTTTGATCATGGTCAAGGCGGGAAAACCCGTCGATCAGACCATTGCGGCTCTCATGGAACATCTGGATAAGGGTGACATTATAATTGAAGCGGGAAATTCCAACTTTGTTGATAGTGAGCGTCGATTTGAAACTCTGCAAAGGGCGGGTTTTGGATTTTTGGGCATTGGCGTTTCTGGCGGATCGGAAGGGGCGCGCTTTGGTCCATCAATCATGGTTGGCGGAGCAAAAACCCACTGGTTGCAAGCCAAAGAAATTCTTCAATCCATTGGAGCGAAATTCAAGGGCGAGCCCTGCGCTGAATATATGGGCGAAGGCGGTGCGGGCCATTTTGTAAAAACTATTCACAATGGCATTGAATATGCCGACATGCAGATGATCGCTGAAATTTATGGGATTATGCGCGACGGGATGGGCATGAGTCCGCTGGCCTGTTCCGAAATTTTTAAAAGCTGGAATGAGGGGGCGCTCAACTCCTATCTGATTGAAGTCACCGGGCATGTTTTGGCAAAAATCGACAAAAAAACCGGCAGGCCGCTCATTGAGTTGATCGTCGATCAGGCCGGGCAAAAGGGTACGGGTCGCTGGAGTGCAATCGCTGCCACAAAACTGGGGGTTGCCGCAACAAGTATCGAGGGGGCAGTAGCGGCGCGTGCTCTTTCGGCTTTGAAGCAGGAGCGGGTCGCGGCTGAAAAAATATATGTCCAACAAGGGGATACTCGTCAAAGCAACATTGAAATTAAAATCGAGGCATTGGAGAAGGCTCTGATCGCTGGAAAAATTGCCGCCTATGCGCAAGGGTTTGCTGTTCTTAAGGCGGCATCAGAGGAAAATAAATGGGACTTGCCTTTGGCAACTATCGCTAAAATCTGGCGCGCCGGCTGCATCATTCGTTCAAGGTTTCTGGACCAGATGTCATCCGCTCTTGAAAAAGGCAGCGTTGACAATCTGCTGGTTGCGTCGGACTTTGTGATAATGATGAATAACAATCAAAACGCTCTGCGCCATGTGGTTTCGCTTGGTGCCATCAATGCTTTGCCAACCATGTGTCTTGGGGCTGCACTATCCTATTTCGATACCTATAAGATGGCCAACGGCACGGCAAATCTCATTCAGGGGCAGCGGGATTTTTTTGGTGCTCACGGGTTTTATATGAGTGATCGCGAAGGTATACAAAACGAAGAGTGGCCCTCAACTCTTGTGTCGGACACTTAGGGGCAGGCCCGTGATTTTAATCTAATGAGAGAAACAAATGCACCCGAATGTTTTTTTTAGAAAGCCAACAAAGTCGCACAATGTTGAGTTTGCACGCCAACGCGGTTTTGGCACTCTGGTGGTAAATTCAACATCGGTTCCGCTGATTTCGCATGTTCCATTTCTGCTGAGTGAAGATGGCGGTAATTTGGAATTTCATTTGAATTCCACTAACCCAATTTTGGAGTTGCTGGACGATGAAACAGAAGCCGTGATGGTGATTGCCGGGGGAGACGCTTATGTTTCGCCAGACTGGTATGGGGTGAAAGATCAGGTTCCCACGTGGAATTATGTGGCGGTGCATGTGAGCGGGTTTTTGAAAAAATTGCCCAAAGGTGAATTGCACGATATTCTTTCGCGCCTGTCTGCAGAAATGGAAAATCGTTTGTTGCCCAAAACTCCCTGGAAAATTGATAAACTGGATGGGCGGATTTTTAAAAAACTCAGCCGGCAAATTGTCCCGGTCTTAATGCAGGTCAGGGCAATTGAGGGGACCTGGAAATTAAATCAAAACAAAAGCGAAAGCGCTCGAATTGGTGCTGCCGAAGGTGTCAGAGAAGCACAAATCGGTGCTGAAACGAATAAGGTTGCTGCTTTGATGAAAGATTTACCGGGCCAATAGTTTACGTGTTTTTTTTAAAACAATATGGCAATTATATACCTAAAGTTTTTTGAACATAACCAGCGCATCAATAAGGCCCAATTCGGGATGATTAAAGACCTTTGGCAGGGTGCAAAGGGTGTCAAATCCCATCGCTGTCCAGAGTTTTATCGCCCCCTGATTGCTGATGATTACGAAATTGAACTGCATGGCGCTAAATCCGGCTGCTTTGGCCTGATCCAGCGAATGGGAACACATGGCTTTGGCAATTCCTTTTCTGCGGGCATTTTTGTGGGTGGCATAGCCACAATTGGCGATGTGGGAGCCGCCACCCAGATTGTTAGGGCGCAAATAATAGGTGCCCAGGATTTCTCCATCCAATAACGCGACAAAAGTGGTATGATTTTTTGCCAGCCAATAATCCATGGCAGTTTTTTGGCTCATATCCCTTGGAAAGGGATAGGTTTTGCCCTCGCTTATTACCGGGCTTAAAATCTCCCATATTCCTTGTCGGTCAGCAATTGAAGCGGTGCGTATTTTAATTGCCTTGTTCATTATTCTTTCTCATCCTGTGCAGAGGTTTCTTTTTTATCAGGTGCAAGATTGGGGGGGCGAACGGCTATTTCACCGGGATTGGCAATATCGGGTGCTTTGGTTAGTGGTTGATCATTTTGCAGCTTTTGCAAGTTAAAGCGTTTAGCTGTGTAAAAAAATACCGCAAAAGAAAGCACTATTAAAATTGCGGCCCCGAAAAATGAAACGCCGGGAAAATATCCCGGGTCGCCAAGGGCATTGGGTGGTGATGTGAAATAGCTAAAAAGCTGGGTGGCGGCCAAGGGCGCAATTATTGCCGTCAGGGAATTGGTGGCAGTGACCGCGCCTTGTAATTCTCCTTGGGCATTATCTGGAATTTGGCGCGAAAGCAGGCCGTTTATGGCCGGTGCTGTCAGGCCGGAAAATGCGCCAATCACCAAAAATCCATAAAGACCGATGGGGGTATGAATGAAAGCGGTGCCAAAAAACGCCATGGCTCCGGCGGTAAGGCCCAATAAAACGGTGGTACTCTCGCCAAACTTTCTTATCACCGGGCCAATAAGCACAGCCTGCACCAAGGCAAATAACAGGCCAAATACCGCAAGGGAGCGCCCGATCTGGGACGGTGTCCAGTCGAAACGCTCGATGGTGAAAAAATTCCAAACCGCCGGGTAAGCCTGAATAGCCATAGAAAATAAAAACAGTGCACCCAGTAGCCAGATTATTGCCGGAAAGGGGCGAAAGGCCAGAATTGCTCCAACGGGGTTGGCGCGTTTGATATTGAAGCGGCGGCGTTTTCTTTTTCCAAGGCTTTCGGGAAGAATGAATATTCCAAACAAAAAATTGGCAAAGGCTAAAGCTGCCGCCAGATAAAACGGTGCCCTTGGAGAAATTTCGCCAAGCTCTCCGCCAACAACCGGACCGATAATAAAACCAAGGCCAAAGGCCGCTCCAATCAAACCAAACCGCTGGGATCGTTTTTCCGGTGGGGTGATATCGGCGATATAGGCGGTGGCGGTGGCAACTGCGGCCCCGGAAATTCCCGCCAAGGCACGTCCTAAAAATAACAGGGCGATAGTTGGGGCAAAGCCCATTATCAGATAATCCGCTGTCAGGCCAAGCAGGGATAAAAGCAATATGGGACGGCGACCGTATCTGTCGGAAAGATTGCCAAGAATCGGCGAAAAAATAAACTGCAAAAACGCATAGATAAATACCAGATAGCCACCAACCATGGCGCTACGGGCTATTGTTTCACCGGTTAGTTCAAGAATTAATTGGGGCAAAACAGGCAAAATTATGCCAAGGCCCACCATGTCCAGCAAAATGGTGATCAGTATAAAAACCAGCGGCAGATTGGAGCTTTTGGAAACAGGCATTTACTTTGAAATATCCATTTTTGGCATTTTTTAAACATATGCCGAGCATCAGTTTATGAGTTTTTAGGGGCAATATCCTAAGTTATTTTATGTGCGTAAATCCAGCTCAGGCGTTTCAGGTGCGCAGTTGATCCTTGAGCAAAAACCACCAGATCCCGTGCATAAGAAAATGGCGCCCCCAAGTGATAAATTTCACCATTTGAGGCTGAAATGCCCACAATTTTGTTTACCCGAGCTTTTCTTTTTTTATAATATTTGCTTAGAGCGATTGTGGCATCAGGTTCGCTGGCCAACAGCGGGGCCAGAGTTGCAGCATCTTCTATGGCCATTGCCGCACCCTGAGCCTGAAAAGGCAGCATGGCATGAGCCGCATCTCCAATAAGTCCGACCGGGCCCTTGTGCCACTGGCTGGTGTTGACGGCAAAAAGCGGCCATTTTTTCCACCCACCCTCCGAACTATCAATAATGGCTGCAAAACGGGGGCAGGAGGCAGCAGGTTTTGGCAGATTGGGGGCTGACATTTTTGGCTTCATGTCATCGCCAAGCTGCTCTTTACAGAACAGAGCAACATTTATCACGTGGCGTTTAGGGTGAGGGTACGTTACGGCGTGAAATCCGGGGCCCCAAAGCAGGCTGGTATGATCCAGATTTAGCTGCCCCTTCATCATTGAAGCGGGAATTAAAGAGCGCCAGGCTGTATATCCCGAATATTCGGCCTTGGGGCCGGAAAGGACTTTGGTGCGCGTAGGGGAGTTAACTCCGTCAGCGCCAATAAAAGCAAACGGCGTTGTCTCATGGATATGTCCGTCATCATGTTCGCGCGAAACCGAAAGACCGTTGGCATGGGTAATCATGTCAAAATTGGTAACGCCAAACTGAAATTCTACCAGATTTTCGCGCTGGCAGGATTGAAACAGAATTTGAGCCAGATCAGCGCGATGAACTACAATATAGGGCGTACCAAAGCGCGATGAAGCAATCTCGCCAAGTTTGAGGCTGATCAGGGGCTTTTTATTTCTAAAGGGGTATATATCAATGGCTTGGGGGGCAAATCCAATATTATCCAACGCTGCGCCAAGCCCTAGATCATTAAGGATATGTCTGGCATTGGGGCTGATTTGAATTCCTGCTCCCTCGGCGTGCAGGTTTTTTGTTTTTTCAATAATAGTTGATTTAACGCCGCGTTTGGCCAGCGCTAGCGCCAATGTCATGCCGGCAATGCCAGCCCCTGCAATATGTATGGTTCTGGAGGAGTTATCGCTCCCACCCGCAATATTTTCGTTAGATGCGCCAGCTTTTTTGCGCACGATTTATCTCAAACAGCTTGTGGGAGATATACCGCAGAGGCGGGGTCAGATGTGCCTGCCGTCAGTTTGGGGTTGAATACATAATGGGTGGAGCAGTAGGGGCAGACGATTTCGCCCTCGCTTCCCATGTCCAAAAATATATGGGGGTGATCAAACGGGGGCAGGGCGCCAACACACATAAATTCTCTGGCGCCGATTTCAATACGAGACACGCCTTGAGTATTGTGAAAGTGGGGTGTGGAATTTGATGACATGATTTTTTGCTTATTTTTTTGAATGGGAAACTTAAACAGAGTCGGCGAATTTTTTTAAATTATAATGATGAAAAGCAATAATTTCCAGCGCTATTAAAGCGAAGTTTTCAATTGAGGTTTGACGGTGCAACAATCGCTGATAAAGCAGGTGTTTCAAACATAAGAAACGTCTATTTGGGAATTGTATTTTAATGGCAGTCTTTACGTCTGAAAATATCGAAATTGCCTATGAGGTTTATGGGGACGGAAAACCCATAGTGCTGGTGCATGGTTTTGCCTCTAGCGGCAAGATAAACTGGCTCGACACGGGCTGGGTCGAAAGACTTGAAGAACAGGGTTTTAGCCCGATCACCATTGATAATCGCGGGCATGGGTTGTCGCAAAAATTATATGATCCAGCTCTTTATCCGGCCAGATATATGGCGCGGGATGTGGCGGGTCTGATTGATCATCTGGGTTTGGTCGAAAAACATGGTCCGGTGCCGATAATGGGCTATTCCATGGGGGCAAGAATATGCGCGTTTGTGGGCATGGATTTCGCTGATAAGGTGAGCGCTGTGATTTTGGGCGGTTTGGGTATAAATATGATCCATGGTCTTGGTGGGGCTGAGGAAATAGTGCAGGGGCTTTTGGCTCCATCCCTTGAGGATGTCGAGACAAAAGTTGGGCGCCAATTTAGAATTTTTGCCGAGCATACCGGAAGTGATCTGAGGGCACTTGCGGCTTGTATGCAATCCTCCAGAGATAGAATCAGTGCGCAGGATCTGGAAAAAATTGAGGTTCCTGTTCTGGTTGCGGTGGGTGATATGGATACAATCGGCGGTTCGGCAGAAGAATTGGCTGTGATTTTTCCAAGTGGAAAAGCGCTGGTTATCAAGGGCCGTGATCATATGCGGGCGACCGGTGACAAACAATTCAAGAGCGGGGTTATTGATTTTTTGGCCCAAATTCCTAATTAATATCTTTGGGTTAGTCTGTAAAAAACGAGTTTTTATCAGGAGAAAAGCGTGTCCGAATTGAAAAGCCAGACTATTTTGCATCGGGTCGATCCGCTTTGGCTGGCGGTGCGCGATGGGGCAGAGCAGATCAGAAAAGCTGAGCCTTCGCTGGCAAGTTTTGTCGAGGCCACAATTTTAAACCATGACCGGCTGGAGGATGCACTGATTTTTCGTCTTGCTTCGCGTCTTGATCATGCGGATGTTTCTGCCTATCGCATTCGCGAGGCTTTTACTCGTTCGCTGGATGAAGAGCCTAAAATTGGTGAGGCGATGCGGGTTGATCTTGCGGCGGTTTTAGAGCGCGATCCGGCTGTTGAGCGAGCTGTGGTTCCAATCTTGTATTTCAAGGGATTTCACGCCTTACAGACCCATAGGTTCGCCCATTTTCTGCAAGGACAGGGGCGCAGGGATTTTGCGCTTTATTTGCAAAGCAGATCTTCGCAGGTATTTCAGGTGGATATTAATCCACAGGCCAAAGTTGGCCGGGGGGTTATGTTTGACCATGGCACCGGAATTGTTATTGGCGAAACTGCTGTGATCGGTGATAATAGCTCGGTTCTTCAAGGGGTTACTCTTGGCGGCACAGGTAAAGAATCCGATGACAGGCACCCCAAAATCGGATCAGGTGTGCTGTTGGGTGCGGGGGCGAAAATACTTGGAAATATTAAAATTGGCCATGGGGCGAAGGTGGCTGCCGGTTCGGTTGTGTTAAAGGACGTGCCAGCCAATAAAACTGTTGCTGGAGTACCTGCAAAAGTTGTTGGCAGTTCTGGTTGTTCTGAGCCGGGTTGCGCTATGGATCAGATGCTGTCGGCGAAATAATGCGAGTGCTGTGATCAAGTCGCGTGGTAAACAAGCCTCGTTGTGATCAGGTCACTTGTGGCTAGGTCAGGTTGTGACTAAGTCACTGTGACCAGATAAAAATAAATAAGTAGAACAAGGGTGCATAATATGAACAAAGAAGAAATTGAAAAACTTCAAAAGTTTCTTCAACAAAAATTTGCCAATCCTGATTTGAGGGTTAAGGCACGGCCACAAAAGGCCGATAGCTGTGAAGTTTATGTGGGTGAGGAATTTTTAGGGGTTATGTATCTGGATGATGAGGATGGAGATCGCTCCTATATGTTCCAGATGGCTATTCTTGATATTGATCTGGAAGACATGGAATAGGGACCCGATACTGGATTTGTGACCCGTTTTTTTGCAAGCTAACCGACAAATTATTCTAACGAAATCCCAATCTGTCTCATCAGTGGAATAATGGCATCATCTAACAGGCGCCAATATTCCAGCTCGTTCTGGGCAAACTGATAAGTTGCGCTGAGCCGGGAATTCAGGCGGATAGTTCTTAGGCAGTTTAGGGCCGATTTAGAGCCTTCAAAGTCAATACATTTGGCCACAAATGGATTGTCGGATATGGGTTCATACCACACGGTTTCGCTCTCATATCCATCTTGAGCCTTTAAGGGTTTGCCAACCAGCCCCTTAAACCCGCCAATTTGAACTTTGGAAAACCTGAGAACATAAACGCTGTCCAGCAGATAAGCACTTGGCTCTGCCTGAGATGCCTCAGAAATGCGTAAATTGATCGGAATCGGTTGTTCTTGATCTGTTACGGAAATTTTTAACATTAAATCAACGGCCTGCACGTCTTTTTGCGAACTTTGAGTTAAAATATTTAGCCAAATCTGCGGGATTTGTAATGAAGTATTGGCCAAGGTTTTTGTGACCGTTGGGGCTTCATAAACCGATGAACTGATCTGTGTTTTGGTGGCAGCGTAATCATTGAGCCAATAGGCAATGCCAAGCCCTGCGATGAGCAAAATCAAAGCAAGGGCGGCAAGATTAAACGCCATGGCTGGAAAAGGGGCGGGGTCGGATTTGAATTTAGTGTGCTGCATCGAGCGCGTTAACCAATTTAAGCAAGTTATGATGACTTATAATTGGGCACTGGATATGCTTAACAAATCATTAACGGATGGTCATTGTTTACCAGTTTTGGTTCACAGGCTTACGGGGATTTGTTTAATATGGCGTTTGAGTTTTTTTTAGCCCTGTTTATCATGGGTGTGGGGCTAAGTTTTGCGGGATCAGCTACCCACCTTTATCAGGGAATTTCACAACAGGCTGCGTATTTGCGCTTTGATGGGGAAAGTTTTGTAGCCAGTTTGGGCCATTTATTCATGAGCTTTATTTGCGGTCCGTTCATTATGATGAAAATGGGCTGGAACGCGCGGGAGATCGGATCTGGTGCCATAGGCAATCTGTTGCTGGGCGCGATGGTTGGATTTGGCTGGGGATTTATCAACGGTTTATTGCTGTTGGGATTATACTTCGCAATTTTTGGCTAACGCTGACCCTGAAATATTTTTAGAAATTAAAGGCCCGCCAGAAGCTCTGAACAAGAGTTTTTGGCGGGCTTTTTTATTTTAGCGCAGGTGGTTTTTTTGGGAGATTGTTTATCGGCGTTGGGCAAGCAGAACGTTTAGCGTTGTCATGGGGCGATTGTCTGAAATATCCACCCATTGCCCTGCATTGGTCTGGGACTGGCGCTTGATATATTGATAGGGGGTTTGATCCCAGGTTTTTATCAGGCCGGCCAGATTATCCAGAACCATATCACCGCGATCGGTACGAACCATTAGAACAGCGTGCCCTTCTCCGGATGTCTGGCGCAGCACAGCAATCAACAATGCCGAAGGGTTCCAGCCTCTGTTGATCAACTCCCGGCGTTTGGCCAGAGCATATTCTTCGCAATCTCCATAGCCATTGGCATAGGTCCAGAATTCTTCAACCTGATATAGATCTATGTCGGATACGGAAACGATGGATGAGTTAAATTGTGCGTTGACATTTACCAGCTCGCGCCAGCGTTGTTCGGTCAGGGCTACTGCATTGACCACAGAGCGGTTCGGCCCACATTCTTCCGGTCGGGTCTGACAAAAGACTGCGTGACCAATGGGGATTGAAGTGAGGCCGGTTACCGGGGCAAAGGCCGGATTTGAAAAATTTACGTTTACATTGGCATTTGCCTGGGCCGGGGCAATAAAAGCGGCCATGGCCAAAAGGGCAAAGCCCAAACAAATCTTAAGTCTTTTTATAATTGTCATTTTCGTGTTCTCCCTGTTGGGAGCACGATAGGGACAGAGAATTTCTAGTTTTAGAAAATTACAACGCAGTTTTTAGGCAAATTGCATGGACTGATTTAGCCCTTTATTTACCTAAAAAAATCGTTGCGGAAACACATGTGGAGATACCAAAACAACCGACACCACGCCTGTTGTCCTGACCCTAGGGTGTTTTTGGAAATTTAATATGAGCCAAACTGTTGGCAGGGTTTAGCAGCAGGCCCTAGGAAACGTCCAGATTTTGCTGAACCACAGTAAGAATTTGCTGGGTTGAAACAAATTCAACTCCAATACCATATTCAAAATGGCGCACAATCTGGCCGCGCATGCGTCCCAATGTTACCGGGGTACCAATCGCCGGGCGCACTTCCATATCAATGGCTGCACCAGAAAGGGAAATGTCGACGATTTTACAATTATATTTGCGCCCGTCGTCTAAAACAAGTTTTGAATGGCGTATGTCTGGAACAATCCGCCCATGGCGGCGATCTTCGGCAAGGTTTAATTCATCCTTGTTGGCAAGCCAGGTCAATTGAGCTGAGAGTTTGTCGCGCTTGCGTGCAGAAGAGGTCAGCTCCATTTTGAAGCCACCATCAATACTTTCAATAATTGGTCCCTCGACCCGTCCAAGACTATCCAGATATGCCACAACCCGCTCGCCCGGTTGCCCACAAACCGGGGCAATTATTTTGGCGTCACCGGGAGACATTTCAATTACCTGACAGGGGAATTCACGCCTGTCGGAGAGCATGTAACGGCCAAGAATGGAAATCTCGACGCTTTGAAAACGTGAAGTTTCAATTCCGATAGGGGAATTTTTTTGAAGCCCGGTTTTTTGCGGCCCAGTTTCTTGTGGCCCAGTTTCTTGCGGCAAAGTTTGAAGATTTTGTTTGAACATAAAAATGCCTGAAACTGATTGATCTGACACTGAGCATAGTCAGCTTAGGTTAATCAGAGGTAATTGCTTTCAGGCAGTTTGAGAAATTTTTCGCAATTTTTGGTAGTTTTTATGCTTTTGGCACAAATACATGGCCCTCATCCATGACGCTGGTATATGACGCTGGTATATGACGCTGGAATTTGCAAAAGCCGCTTTGGACTTGGATACTAGTTTCTGCCGCCATCAATAACTGCCAAATGGGCATAGCGACGCGCCTCTACCCCATGCACTTTGGCCGGAGTTGCAAATAACTGGGATGCTTCTTCGAATTGCACGTCCTGATCGAGCTGGGTTGAAACATCTAAAAAACTGCTATCCATAGAAACATCGTCAGGCCATAGCAGGCGTAATCCGGTTATGCGCTGCTCAATAATTGGCTGCGCGCCAAACCAATAAGGCTCATCATCAGCACTCATGGCACCAAGAATTCGGTTGGTTGAAGAACCATTGTGGCGCAGGGGCAGCAAAATAGTTTCAAAGTTCATTTTGTTTGAAGATTGTGATGTTCCCTCAAAGGTAACCAGAGCCACTGCATGATCATTAGTTACGGCTTTTATCAGGGTTTTTATGGCATCGCGGTCTTTATCGTTCCATAAATGCTCAAAATTGCGCCCCTTTAGTTCACGGCAATAGGTTGAGCAAAGGTGCGAGCCTGCCAGACGAAAGGAAAACAGGCTTTTTTCATCCGCTTCCAGAATAAAAGTGTTGGACAGGGCATTGCGAATTTTTGTCGGGTCGACATTTTTACGCTCAGGGGCACTGCGAGATCCGCGCAACTGATTCCAATAGCTAAAAAGAGTTTTTGTTGATGTGCGCTGCATGCTAGCCCCGTCTCAGTCTTGAACAATTTTGCCCGTACAAATTTTGAGCGCCCGATTATGGCCGTCTCGTTAGGGGCATACTTTCAAAAAACGACGAGAAAATCGCCATTAAACATTCATTAAGGTTAACAGTACCGTCAACTGTTGAAAACCCGCGCCAACAGGGCGATAAGAGGTGCAAATCAATAAGGATAACGCGTTGAGCAGCGAAAATAATTCCACAGATAATTCAGATGACAAGCGTCAGCCGATATTTTTGCTGCCAAAAGGCGTGACAATTTTGGCGATGCTTTTGATTGTGATCCATATAGCGTTTGAATATGGATTGGATCATGATGGTCAATTGTTGCTTTGGCTGTGGTTTGGACTGATACCAACCAGATTGGTTGATCCGACAATATCGGGGGGGATGTTGCCACTATTGTGGACGCCTGCAACCCACGCCCTGCTGCATGGAAGCTGGACGCATCTGCTGTTTAATGTGGTCTGGCTGGCAGTATTTGGCACACCGGTGGCGCGCCGATACGGGTCTTTTTGGTTTTATGTGGTGTTTTTTGCCGGTGCCATCGGGGGGGCATTGTTTTATACCGTTTTGCAACTGGATCAGACCAGCGTGCTGATTGGAGCATCAGGGGGAGTTGCCGCTCTTACCGGGGCCGCAATGCGCTTTGTATTCGAGCCGATTGAGGTGGTGCGCAACCCTGTTAGCGGTGAAGTTGTTGCCATGGGGAGACGTCTGGCCAGCATTGCCGGTGTGTTTTCAAATTCCAGAGCGCGGGCTTTTACCCTGTTCTGGATAGGGTTTAATCTGGCGATTCCGATCTATGGAGCCATTGTTGGAGCCGAGGGACCAAGTATCGCCTGGCAGGCCCATATTGGAGGATTTCTGGCTGGGTTTTTATTGCCCTCATTGATTGAGCACAAAAAAAAATAGAAAAAACAGGAAGGAAGAATTT
>CAZMVQ010000031.1:4541-6598 GCA_964569865.1 uncultured Devosia sp. | reverse complement strand
TCCGGGTCAAAAACTCTTGGTGTACTATCGGTTTTGAGTGCAATTGCGCCGTTTTCGGTAACAATCTGGCGATAAAAACATGATTTTCGCCCCGTATGACATGCGGCTCCGCGTCCGACCTGTTCAACCTTGAGCAATAATACGTCCTGATCACAATCAGTGCGCATTTCAACCAGTTTTTGTATTTCACCCGAAGTTTCACCCTTTTTCCAAAGGGCAGAACGGGAGCGCGAATAATAATGAACGATGCCAGATTGCAACGACAGTTTCAGCGCCTCCTCATTCATATAAGCCACCATCAAAATTTCATTGCTGCTGGCATCGCTGGCAATCGCCATAATCAGACCTGCATTATCGAATTTTGGGGCAAATATATCACCATTTTCAAGCTGCTCAGGGCTTAAAGATTTTCGATTTGAAATTATTTTTGCTGTCATTACATTTTATCGATCGGGCGCGGATGAATTTTGAGCCAAAAGGGCAAAGAACCTGTTTTGCTCTAAGGTATTTTCTTTGAAAGTACCGGAAAAGCGCTGGGTTATGGTTTTTGTTCCGGGGGTTTTTACCCCACGCATGGACATACACATATGTTCAGCCTCAACCATAATTGCCGCGCCACGGGGGTTTAGACCTTCCATAAGGGCGGCAATAATCTGGGCGGTCAGATTTTCCTGAGTTTGAAAGCGCTTGGCAAATATATTGGTCAGGCGGACTAGTTTTGACAGACCAACAACTCCGTCCCGGGGCAGGTAGGCAATGTGAACAAGACCAAAAAACGGCACCATATGATGTTCGCAATGGGTATGAAATGGAATGTCGCGGACCAGAACAATATCGTCATAACCGCTGATTTCTTCAAACTTTTTGCCCAAAATTTCTTTGGGATCCTGCTCATAACCCGCAAATAGTTCTCCATAAGCCTTTAGCACTCTGTCAGGAGTTTCTAGCATGCCTTCGCGTTCAGGATTATCTCCTGCCCACGCAATCAATGTCTTTACAGCCTCTGCCGCCTGCTGACGAGAAGGGCGCGATGCCGGAGCGACAATAGTTGGCACAGCCTCGTTCAAAAGCTGGTTGGCGGGTTTAAGGGGCTGATTCTTTAAGGGCTTGTTCATCTGGAAATTCTTTTTTAGCTTGTTCTTTGCCGGTTGAAGTGAGTTTGTGCTCATTCTAATATATAGGGTAGACGAAAATTGACGCAAGTCAGCATCAATTTTGAAAACATAAAAGTTATTCTCGAAAAGTTATTCTTATGAGCAGCACACCAATTTATTCCGTTGAAATTATGCAGATCGCTGGCAGTGTGCCGAGTATGGAGCGCATTAAATCCGCAGATGCCAGCGTGAAAAAAACTGCGCAGATCTGTGGCTCGATGATTGAGGTGGATATTAATTTTGAGGAAAATGAAATCGTCGATTATGCCCACAAGATAAATGCTTGCGTTCTGGGGCAGGCGGCGGCGGCCGTGGTTGCAAAGAATATCATTGGATCGTCAGGGGAAGAAATGCGCCAGTTGCGTTTGCAAATGGAAAAAATGCTGAAAAAAGGCGGTGAAGCGCCGGGTGGAAAATGGGCCGAACTGGCCTATTTGGTGCCGGTGCGTGATTTTGCCCCCCGCCATACTTCCACCCTGCTGGTTTTTGATGCGGTGGTGGCCTGTCTTGATATTATTGATAAAAATTCTCAAGCAACAGCGGGATAGTGGCCCGGCCTATGCAAAAATTCCTCAAAATACTGGACTGGCCGTTTAAAATAGTGGCGGTTTTTCTGATCAATATTTATCGCTATACCTTGTCATCCATCGCCGGAAGAAGTTGCAGGCATTTGCCTTCGTGTTCAGAGTTTACCCGCGATGCAATCTGGAAATATGGATTTTGGCCGGGGGGATGGATTGGTCTGGCCCGATTCGTGCGTTGTCGCCCCGGGGGAACTCATGGTTATGATCCGGTGCCTGAGGATATTGATGAGCGTGCGCGCTGGTATTTTCCATGGAAATATGGACGCTGGAAATAGATTTCACATGGTGCTAATGACATTTTAGGGTCTTGACCCTGGGG
>CAZMVQ010000031.1:0-4441 GCA_964569865.1 uncultured Devosia sp. | reverse complement strand
CCTTAAAGGCTCGGTAGCATCCGGGCCTGAATTTTGTCTTTTTTGAATATTTGGAGAAACAGCAATGATTACGGTAAAATTTCCCGATGGTGCAGCCCGCGAATTTGTGGATGGCACAACCGGCACTACCATTGTTGCCTCGATCTCCAAATCATTGGCCAAGAAAACTGTCGCCATGCGCCGCAATGGTGAGTTGAGCGATCTTGGCGATATTTTGGAAAACAATGACACAATCGAGTTTGTTTTACGCGATGATGAAGCAGCGCTGGAATTAATTCGTCATGATGCGGCCCATGTGATGGCTGAGGCTGTGCAGGAATTGTGGCCTGATACTCAGGTGACAATCGGGCCGGTGATAAAAGACGGGTTCTATTACGATTTTTGTCGTGATGAGCCGTTTTCCATGGATGATCTAAAAACCATCGAAAGGAAAATGAGTGAAATCATTCAGCGCGGCGCAGCTTTTACCAAAGAGGTATGGAGCCGTGATGAGGCGAAAAAGGTTTTTGCAGCCAAGGGCGAGAATTTCAAAATAGAGCTGATTGATGCGGTTGCCGCCGGTGAAGATCTAAAAATTTACAAACAAGGGCAGTGGTTTGATGTTTGTCGCGGCCCACACATGCGCACCACTCGCGATGTGGGGCAGGCGTTCAAACTGACCAAGGTTGCCGGTGCTTATTGGCGCGGGGACAGCAATAATGAAGTGCTGAGCCGAATCTATGGCACCGCGTGGGCCAGCAAGGAGCAATTGGCCGATTATTTGCACATGCTGGAAGAAGCTGAAAAACGCGACCATCGTAAATTGGGGCGTGAAATGGACCTGTTTCACCTGCAAGAAGAGGCTCAGGGCAGTGTATTTTGGCATCCAAAAGGCTTTGTGATTTATAATGCCATGGAGCAATATATTCGGCGCAAGGTAAATGGCGACGGATATAAAGAAATTAAAACTCCCCAGATCATGGATGTGAAAATGTGGGAGAAATCGGGGCATTGGGCGAAATTTCGCGACAATATGTTTGTGGTGCCTGATGAAACTCCATCCATGGAGGAGGGCGCTCCGCTGCTTTCTGGTGATGCCAAACTTATGGCGCTAAAACCTATGAATTGTCCGGCCCATGTGCAGGTGTTTAATCAGGGAATAAAATCCTATCGGGATTTGCCGCTGCGTTATGCGGAATTTGGCTGTTGCCATCGCAACGAGGCCCATGGTGCTTTGCACGGGCTGATGCGGGTGCGCCAGATGACTCAGGATGATGGCCATGTTTTTTGCCGCGAAGATCAGGTGCAATCTGAAACCGAAGCATTTTGTGATCTGCTGGATTCTATTTATGAAGATTTGGGATTTAGCGAAGTTAAAATCCTGCTGGCTACCCGTCCCGACGTTAGGGCTGGTGATGATGATGTTTGGGATCGGGCCGAGAGCGGACTTGGTGATGCTTTGAATGCTACAGGGCGCGAGTTTGAAATTGCCGAGGGCGAGGGGGCTTTTTATGGCCCCAAGCTGGAGTTCCATCTTAAAGACGCCATCGGTCGCTCGTGGCAATGTGGCACTTTGCAACTGGATTTTGTAACTCCGGAGCGTCTTGAAGCATCTTATATTGCCGAGGACAGTTCGCGCCAGCGTCCGGTTATGTTGCATCGGGCAATTTTGGGTACTCTTGAGCGCTTTATTGGCATTTTGATAGAGAACCATGCGGGTCGCATGCCCATGTGGCTGGCTCCGGTGCAATGCGTAGTGGCGACCATTGTTTCAGATGCGGACGAAGCGGCGTTAGGAATTGTTGAGAAAATGAAGGAAGCCGGACTTCGGGTCGAGGCGGATTTTCGCAACGAAAAAATCAATTATAAAGTTCGCGAGCATTCTGTTGCAAAAGTTCCGGCAATATTTGTTATTGGCAAGCGCGAAGCTGAGGAGGGCACAGTTTCGGTGCGTCGTCTTGGGGCGCAGGGGCAAACGGTTTTGGGCGTGGATGAAGCCATTGCCCAGCTGATTGATGAGGCAACACCACCTGATTTGAGGGATGCAGATTAATGGAGGAATTTGAGGGCAGGATTGTGGTATTTGGCCATGATCGTCACTACCCTGACCCGATCCGTCTGAAAAAGGGTGAGGAATTCACCCTCAGCGGGCGCAGCGTTGCATGGGAGGGGAATGAGGATCATATCTGGCTCTGGGCTATCGGAAATGATGGACGAGAGGGCTGGGTTGCCAAGGATTTTCCCCAACATAGGGACGGCAGAATATTTGCGCCCTTTGACTATAATTCCATTGAGCTGAGCGTGGTTCCCGGTGACGAATTGCAAGTTTTAGAAGAAGTTCTGGGCTGGGCGCACTGCAAAACCCTTAAAGGTGAATTGGGCTGGGTTCCATTGCGGGTATTTGGTTGATTTTTTGAAGTTGTGGTGGCGGGCTTTGATGTGCCTCGCGCCGGCTATGGTCTGAATTATCCGAATTTTAGTGACATGAGGCAGGTAGTGATAGGGAGTACTAAGTAATTTAGTAAACTGTCACCGTGACTCTAAGAAGCTGACGTTTTTAGTTTTCGAAATTATTTTGATGTTCTAAATATTTTCGAATGTACTCGTGGGGATTAGAAAAAAATCTAGTCATAATTCGGAAATGATTTGTGCGTTCTGCCGTGCATTCTTCTATGCCATTCTCACTCAAGTTATATAGCTGAATTTCTGGAATTGACATAAGTATCGGGGAGTGCGTTGCAATAATAAACTGAATATTTTTCTCTTCTGCCAAGTTTACTATCAAGGCAAGTAAAGCTAATTGTGACGCAGGGGAAAGTGCGGCTTCCGGTTCATCCAGAATATATATGCCACCACTGACAATGCGATTTGAAAATAATGCCAAAAAGGCTTCGCCATGAGACCTGGTATGAAGTGAGACACCGCCGTAGGGACTGTAAACCACGTCTCCAAATTCTTTCGATTGTTCATCAAGATGTGATGCAAAGTTGTAGAAACTATCTGCGCGTAGAAAGAAGCCATTTGAAACTTTTTTCTTCCATGAAAAGGTAAATTTTTTTTCATAGTCGATTTTCAAATTTTCTTGATTTTTATATATGTTATTTCGGCTGCCTCCACTTAAATTAAATCCACAATTGTGTGCAAGTGCTTGCAAAAGTGTCGATTTGCCTGTCCCATTTTCCCCGGAAAATACAATAACTGGCTTTGTGATATGCAAAGGCTCACCTTCAACGAAGGCTGGTAATGAACTTGGATAAATTTTTTCGTTCACTTTGTTTTTGAATCTAATTTCTTTCAGAAAGGGTGCCCGTATCATATTTTGTTTCCTGCGCATAAGCGTTCGTTTTGAGAATTATCAAGTGTCATATTAACTGCATGGTTTGTGGTTAGGTTGTGGCGCGTTGAAAAACACGCGATCTGGGGGCAGGACATTAATATTATGGAAACGAGAAAAGAGGTCAAAATGCTGACGAAAATTATAACTATCATCTTGCTTTCGCTTGCTATGGTATTTGTTACCCAGCCAACTTTTGCAGGCGTTTACACTTGCAGTACCTGCTCTGCCCCACATGGCAATCTGGGAGGCAATGGTATATGCATATCCTGTAATGAGAAAAATGGAATTCTGCCAGGCGATGCTAGGTGAATTCGATATCAGTTAATTGATTAGCTTGATGTGAACTGTTGTCTGCGCAACTCGAGGAAGGCAGAAATGGCTTCCTCACTATATCCAAGTATTCGCCCAATATTTTTCTCGCACGAAAGTTGTTCTTCCCCTCTTGTTGCGAAGGATTTTGTTAATTGAATAAGTAATTCATCTTTTATATGTTCTTTTCCCTTTAGGTAGTAAATTATTGTAGTTGGAAGTAAATCAATACTTGGCACTGACGATAAGGTTTTTTTTGAATAATATTTAGTTTTGTCCTTCCATTCAAACCTGCAAATGCTTCCATTAGCAACATATGGTGCAAATTTCTCTTGGGGGGCCATTTCAGCAAAATATGCAATTTGCTTTTTTCCCTTGATCATTAAAGAAAGCTCTTTGCTTTCATGAGGACCAATCAAAGTTTGTTTTAAAGGCATTGGGTCAATCCATTTGATAGTTATTTGTGGGATAAAGTCTTTACATCAGACATAATACGTCCAAATATTTTTTTTGAGGGATAACTGTAGCTACGCCATTGTGTTAATTATGTGTTGTGTTTGAGACTTCGATGGGTTGGATTGGTTGCTGTGGCTGAGGTGACAGTTTACTACACATACTTAGGGTCAGGACCTATTAAATTCATACATTCTGCGCCAGCATATTTTGTTCTAGAACAGGCGAGAAAGCGCTTAAAACCACATGATTTTCAAGGTTTTTCAACGCATTCATGAACAACATAGGTAACGCCCTTTCGGGGTTGAAATATAGTATGCATCTAATGCAAATTGCAGTTCAATTAGGTGGTAAACATGATTT
>CAZMVQ010000030.1:27043-29888 GCA_964569865.1 uncultured Devosia sp. | reverse complement strand
CAGAAGAAATCATTTCTGAAAATTTTGAGGCTGGCCAACAAGAAATAACTCCGATTGCGCTTGCAGCAATTGCCCCGCAGAGCATCCAGACGAACATCGTTGCGGAACCAAATATTAAACCTGGTGGCGAGACAAACATCAAACAGGTTTTGGATATACCTGCGGCAGAAACGACACCTGTTGAAAATGAAAAAATTGTTCCCCGGGAGCAGGCGGAACTTATTGAGCCTCAGTCGAACCTTACAAATACACTAACCTTGCGCGCTGTGATTGTTGGTGATCCGGAGGAGAGCCGTTTCACTTCCGGCAAAGTTATTATAAGAACCGGTGATAATCTATGGACGATTGCAAATAGGGTCTATGGCATGGGTCGGCGCTATGTGGAAATTTATGAGGCCAATATTGGCCAGATTTCAAACCCGCACTGGATTTTTCCGGGCCAGATTTTTGATCTGCCTGAAAATTGAGCGAATAATACTGCCCTGATACTTGCGCCAGACGTGCAAACATCTTATATCGTTATTTACCGATGGATCGCAGACCTCGGCCATTAGAAAGTTTGTTATTTGATGAATTCCATGCAGGACGAGGAACTGGCCAATGTCATGCGTGCTCTGGGGCATCCGGTCCGTCTTAATATCTTGCGAATAATTTCCGCGCGCACCAAGGAATGTTGTTGCGCTGATGTTACCAAATGCCTGCCTCTTGCCCAGTCTACCGTATCGCAGCATATCAAGGTTTTGCTCGAGGCAGGTTTGATTGAGCGCCGCTCTAAAGGTACCAAAAATTGCTACGTTTTAATGCAGGAAAAATTTGCCCTGGTAGAAACATCCATTGAATGTTTGACTGGCATTTTGCTGCACTCCAAATAATTTTCATTTTTGATAAGTAAAGGCATATTTGTGGCCGATAATACGACTGACAATAAAAAACCAAAGGTTTCCGCTGATGAAGGCTCTTTGCTTTCGACCATTGTTCACCTGTGGTCCTATATGTGGCCAAAGGATCGATTTGATCTAAAAGTCAAAGTCGTGTTGGCCATTGGCGCTTTAATGTTGGCAAAAGTTGCTTCAACAACAATTCCGTTTGCCTATAAAGCGGTGATTGATGCGCTTGGCGCCCAAAGTGCAGAACCGGCTTTGATGCTTGGTATTGCTGTGCCGCTGATATTCGTTTTTGCCTATGGTATGGCCAATATTATGGATACCGGCTTGCAGCAATTGCGCGATATTCTTTTTGCCGGCGTTGGTCAGCACGCGGTTAGACGGCTGGCCTTTGAAACCTTTTCCCACATGCACCGCCTGTCCTTAAGGTTTCATTTACAGCGCCGCATAGGTGGCCTGTCTCGGGTGATTGAGCGTGGCACGAAGGGAATTGAAACCATTGTTCGCTTCACTATGCTCAACACGGCTCCGGCTCTGTTTGAGTTTATCATTGTTGGCTGGATATTTACCTTTATGTTTGGTTTTACCCTGTTGGCAGCGCTGGTTTTGACCATCTGGTTTTATATCTGGTTTACAATTCGCGCTTCCAACTGGCGCATTGGTATTCGCCGCGATATGAACGAAAGTGATACGGATGCCAATTCCAAGGCCATGGACAGTCTGCTAAATTATGAAACGGTGAAATATTTCGGCAATGAGGAGCTGGAGGCCAACAGGTTTGATAGCTCCATGTCCAAATATGAAAAGTCTGCCATTAAAATGTGGACTTCGCTGGGTTTTTTGAATTTTGGCCAAGGGGTAATTTTTTGGATAGGCATGACATTTATCGGCCTTTATTCGGCCAATGGGGTTTTAACCGGCCGCTTTAGCATTGGCGATTTTGTGCTGATCAATACTTTCATGATGCAGATTTATCGCCCGCTAAATTTTATCGGCTTCGTTTATCGCGAAATCCGTCAGGGTCTGGCCGACATTGAAGAAATGTTTTTGCTGCTCGATCAGGACCCGGAAATTATTGACAAACCGGAAGCAAAACCATTGGAAATATCCGGTCCGGTTATCCGGTTCGACAATGTTTCATTTCATTATGATGCCGACCGTCCGATTTTGAAAAACGTAAGTTTTGAAGTCCCCGCCGGCAAAACTATCGCCGTTGTTGGACCATCGGGAGCGGGAAAATCTACCATCTCACGCCTGCTATATCGTTTTTATGATGTGGCAGAGGGGCAGATTAGCATTGATGGTCAGGATGTGCGCGATATTACTCAAAAGTCCCTAAGGGCTTCCATTGGAATGGTCCCTCAGGATACGGTTCTGTTTAACGAAACCATTGCCTACAATATTGAATATGGTCGCCCCGGTGCTTCCCAAGAAGATGTTAATAACGCTGCCTCCATGGCCCAGATCGCTGAGTTTATCAAAACCCTACCCAAGGGCTTTGATACGCCGGTTGGGGAGAGGGGGCTAAAACTTTCCGGCGGCGAAAAACAGCGTGTGGCCATTGCCAGAACCATTCTTAAATCCCCTCCGTTTCTTATTCTGGATGAGGCGACTTCCGCCCTTGATACCCAGACTGAACGCGATATCCAGTCGGCGCTGGATGCGGTTTCACAAAATCGCACGACCCTTGTTATTGCCCACAGGCTCTCAACGGTGATCAATGCTGATGAGATTATTGTGCTCAAGGAGGGCCGGATTGCCGAGCGGGGCAAACATGGGTTTTTGTTGGCCCAAAAAGGGCTTTATTCCAAGATGTGGCAGCGCCAGTTAGAGGCAAATCAGGCCGAAGAGCAATTGCGCAAGGTTACCGAAAAAGCTCAGGAACTATCAGCAACTCCGAAATGATATAGAGCGCTGCCAGCAAAAGTGGGAGCCGGTTTTGCGCTTCGGCAGCGCGCCCA
>CAZMVQ010000030.1:9582-26943 GCA_964569865.1 uncultured Devosia sp. | reverse complement strand
CCAAAGCGCTGCCAGCAAAAGTGGGAGCCGGTTTTGCGCTTCGGCAGCGCGCCCAATGAAGAACCAATATTGCCCTGAGTGTTTTCAGTTAAGAAATGAAACAGTCAGGGCAACTAACTCTATTCCGCCGCCTGTTTACTCTCATCCGGCTTGTCGCCTGTTTGTTTAACTGGCGCATCGTCAGGTTTTACCGGAGTTTTAGGCGCTTTGGTTTCCGCTACAGTGGCTAACGCCCCATCATAATCCTCAACTCCTTCAGGAGTTACAGGGGGAGTAGCGATTACAGAAGGCGCAGGGGTTGCAGCGGCTGTCAGAGCCTGCTGGGAACCGGAAAACAGGCCTTTTACCCAATTCCACATTCCAATTATCTGCCCCTTCCAGATGCCCGGCGCGGTTAGCAATACCGGCACCAAAAACAGGGTTAAAAGCGAGGAAAATGCCAAACCGGAGACCAAAGCGGTGGAAAGGGATGTCCACCAGGCACCAGAGGGCGCTCCCAGTTCTATGGTGCGGCCAAAGAAGTTTATGGAAATTCCAAGCGCCATCGGCAACAGGCCGAATATGGTTGTTACCGTGGTCAGAATAACCGGCCTTGTTCTTTGGGCTGCGGTCATAAGAACCGCCACAACCGGCTCCACATTGTCTTTTCTTAAGCGGTTAAAAGTATCGATGAGCACAATTGAATTGTTCACCACCACCCCGGCCAGAGAAACAATGCCAATCCCTGTCATAATGGCAGAAAATGGCTGCCCGGTAATCAGCATGCCCAACAGCACACCGGCGGTGGACATGATGACCGTGGAGAGGGTGATAAACACCTGATAAAAGCTGTTAAACTGGGTCAACAGGATCAAAAACATCAAAAATAATGCCCCAAGACCGGCCTGCATCATAAACTGGTTGGTTTCTTGAGTTTGCTCATCGGCACCGGCAAATGTGAATTGAATGGCTTCAGGCCAGCTCTGGGTTTCCACCCATGCTTTTAGCTCGTCCACCTTTTGCTGGGCAAGAACCGGCTCACCGGTCTCCGGATTATCTCCAATCACATTTGCCCGAACCGACATGTAAAATAATCCGTCCCAACGGCTCATCACCGGCACTTCGGGCACGGCCCGACGGGTGATGAAGTTTGAAACCGGAACCAGCCCGTCGGCGGTGATGATTTGCAAAGAATCAAGAGAGCTAAAGGTTCGCTGATCTTTGGGCAGTCGAATACGAATATCCAACTCGTCCTCGGCATCATTTGGCCGATAGGAGCCAATTTCCACCCCTGTTGTCACCAATTGCACATAAGGGGAAAGTTCGCGCACCCCTATGCCAAAGCGGGCAGCTTTTTCCCGATCGATAATTATTTCCCATTCGATGCCGGGCAGGGGAGTGGAATCTTCTACATCTATGGTGTTTCCAAGCTCGAATTCCACAAAATTCCTGATGGATTTTACCACCGCGATAATTTCATCATAATTTTCCGACGAAACCCTCATGCTGATATCTTTACCGGTCGGTGGGCCTTCCTCAGCTCCGATCAACTCAACCCCGACCCCATAAATGCCTGAAGTGCGCTCGCGAATTTCCGTAAAAATTTCACTGGCCATGCGCCGGTCTTTATAGGGCAAAAATTCCAGTTGCAGATTGCCGATTGTATCTCCGGGCACCGCAGCAACGGCACCGTTGGAGCCAAAATTGAGCACAATATCCTTGATGCCTGCAACTTTTAATACTTCTTGCTCAACACCCACCAAAATATCACGAATTTCAACCGGCGAATAATTTCCCCGTCCGGTTATGGCAACTGTGGCAAATTCCGGCTCGACTTGAGGGAATGCGATCATACCGGTTGGATTGTTGAAATAGGCCACATAAACCGAACCGATAAGACTGATGCCAACGACCAATGACAGCAATGGATGCCGAACAAGGAATGAAAGAAAGCGTACATATACTCCAAGGGCGCCACGAATTTTTTTAATATCAAAATTCTCAGCCCCGCTTAACGCCTTTGCGGCCTGTTTTTCCTTTTCTGAAACCTTTTTGCGCGCCACCAAAGCACCCACCACCGGCAAAAATATCATGGCGGTGATAAAGGATGCTGCCAGAGTGACAATCACCATTATTGGCAGGTAGGACATGAATTTGCCGACAATTCCCGGCCACATGAGCAGCGGTAAAAACGCCGCCAGTGTGGTTGCGGTTGATGAGGCAATGGGCCAGAACATCATCCGTGCCGAGCGGATAAATGCTTCCCTTCGCTCCATGCCTTCGGAGATTTTACGCTCCGCATATTCCACCACCACAATTCCCGCATCAACCAGCATGCCAACGGTTAAAATCAACCCGAACATAATCATCATATTGATGGTCATGCCCATGAACTGCAGGAACAAAAACGCGGTCATGAATGATAGGGGGATTGATAGGCCGATCATTAAAGCTGATCTGATCCCCAACAAAGCAACAGTGACGATTATTACCAGCACAACTGCGGTAAGCACCGAAAATTGCAAAGTTCCAAACATATCAAGTGCTAATGCTGCCTGATCCAGCATGAAGGAATATTGCATTGCCACCGGCCAGCCCTGTGACACTTCTTCGGTTATGTCGCGAACCGAATCTGAAAGGGCGACAATGTTGGAATTAAGCCGCTTGGTGACCGAAAGCACAAGTGCGGGCTGTCCGTTGACGCGAGTAAATACGGTGGCGTCTTTGAATGTGCGTTGAATGCTTGCCACGTCTGAAAAGGTTACAACCGTATCACCATCGGTCTTGATTGGCAGGGTGAAAACATCCTGAGCCGATTCAATCAGTCCCGGTACTTCCACTGCAAATCTGCCCTGGCCGGTATCAAGCGAGCCGGCAGGAACTACCATATTATTGCGCGCTAAAGCATCAAACAATTCAGATGTGGTAAGATTATAGCTTTCCAGTTTTAACAGGTCGACGACAACTTCTAGAACCTCTTCCCGATCGCCTGATAAATCCACTTCTAAAACCTGGGAAATGCCCTCAAGCTTGTCCTTAAGTTCGCGCCCGTATTTATATAAAGCCCGGTCGGGAACATCCCCGAACAACACCACTGTAATGGTGCCAAAGTCAGAGATGGAAATTTCGTTCACCGTTGGGTCGGTTGCATCATCGGGCAGGGAGCTTTTGGCGCGATCCACCTGATCCTTGGCGTCCTGAAATGCCTGATCCTTGTCAAAATTTATGTCAAATTCCAGAAATACCGATGCCCCGCCGTTAAAGGCAGTTGAGCGCATGCTTTTTAGGCCGGAGATATTGCCCAGTTCGGTTTCAAGGGGCCTGACCAGCAGCCGATCAGAATCAGCGGGAGAAAGCCCGGTCTGGGTCACAGATACATAAAAAAACGGAATATCGATTGCCGGTTGATTTTCTTTGGGAAGGGTAATGTAAGCCGAAATGCCCGCCACCATCATCACCAGCATGACTGTGATTATCGTGCGCGGGCGCCTTAATATGGCTTCAAGCATATTCATCATGATGCTGATCCTTCACCGGCTGATATATCCTGATCAATACTGGCCAGAACCTGCTGACCATCGACCACGTATTCCTGGCCAAGGGTGATGAGATTAATTGATTGAGGCAGCCCGCCAATCCAGACTCCGCCAGCTCCATCTCCAACAATTTGTACCGGCATGAATTTTACCACATCATCAATTAGAATTCGCACGCCAAGAGTACCGTCGGTTTCCAGTGTTAAAGCCGATTGAGGTATAAGATGGGCTGGCATTTCGCCAACAATAATTTTTGCCGTCGCAGTTACTCCGTCCAGCAATTGTGCGTTAGAATTTTCCAACTCAATTTCCACAGCAAACGAACGGGTGGCCCGCTCTGCGCTCGATGAAATATATCTGACTTTTCCCTCAACCTGCTGATTGGTGATAGTGGTTACGTTTGCCACCATTCCGTTTTTGATCAGATTGATTTTAGTTTCTGAAATTTGCCCGGTGAACAACATCGGATCATATTGTACGATGGTTGCACAAACACCTGAATTTGAAAGCATATCGCCAATATTAACCAGCGGATCTTTTACGATGCCAGAAATTTCGGCCCTAACCTGCGTGTAATCCAGATCGGTTTTAACATCATCAAGGCTTGCAAGAGCTGCCCGAAGAGAAGCATTGGCAGCACGCAAAGAAACTTCGAATTGACGAGCCGTGTTGGCTGGAGATAATCCTTTTTCCCTCAATGACAGATTGGTATCAAAATCTGCCTGAGCCTGTTGCTGACTGGCCTCGGCCTGAGCTAATGATGCTTCAGCCTGAGATAATTTTGCCTGCCTTGTCCCCCGCTCGATTGAACAAAGCAGATCGCCGGGCACCACTGCCTGTCCTTTTGTTACATGAACCTGATTGACAATTCCGTTGGTTTGCGCCCGCACCGATACCACCGCATTCGCTTCAGTCTGACCACGCAGCTCAACTTCAATCGGCATTATTTGCGCAAGAAAATTTTCATATCTAACGGTTTGCAGCTTTTGTGCTTCCTGGGTTGAAACCCCTTCATTGTCAGAGGCTTGCGCTTCCTCAATTGTTGCAATGCTTGCATCTGTCTGCTGGTCTGTTTCTAATGGGTCCGGCTCAATTAGTCCCAACGATGCAAACAAACGCCTTACTGGTCCGTTTTCATTGGTTTCAATCAGGTCAATAATTTCCTGCTCGCCATTTCCCGGCCCTTTTCCGCCCTGAATCAGGGTTCCACTGGCCAGCCAACCTGCTATCAAAAGGATAAGCAGCAGGGCTGCCCCGTATGACATAATATAACGCATCATCTATGAATTCCCCTACTCAGCAGCCGCAGGCTGTACGTTGGCCACAGGTTTGGCCTCGATTGCCGGTTGCTCATCATCTGGCTGCGCCAGTGCAACCAGATCATTCATATGGGAAGCGATATGGTCATGTGCAACACCAAGACACGCAAGACCGTAATTTAATACCCAAAGATCGCCTTTAGAGAGATCATCTGTTCGCATTTCTTCAATTTTTTCCATTTCGCAATTAATGCAAACCATTCTTTCTTCCAGCCGTTTGCGAACCAAAGAAGCTGGCAGATCAGCAGCAAAACGGGCAAATAATAAAAATTCAGAACGAAAATCATCATCGTCAAGATCATTAAATAAAGACGTATGGAAACTTTCTCGACCCATTTCAGTTATTGAATAAACCTTTTTTGCCGGGCGCCCCTCTTGTTGCTCAACTCGAGAAGTCACCATGCCCTCGACTTCAAGTCGCGCTAAAGCTGGATAAATCGAGCCATAGGATGCATCGACAAAATAGGCAAATTCCCCTTCCGTCGACATTTTTCTTATTTCATAACCGGTGGTTTCTTGCTTGTGCAAAATTGCCAGACATAGGGTTTTTACGTTCATTTGAGACCTGCTTACCTGATTTGACCGGCAATCTTTTATCACTAGATTGCTGAAAATTCTATTTACGCCTGCTATATAACTTTCCTCAATATGATTGTTTTCTATATATCGAACGAGAATAGGTCAACCGGATCGAGAAATTTTAATTTGCTAGTTTATATTAAGGTTAAATCTGTCAGTTTGACTGGGAGAAATGAAAAACGGCCAGAGTTTCCTCCAGCCGTTTCTAATAATTTATGCTTTGAAGCAGTCTTTTTGCAGCGTTTATTCGGCTGCCTCGTCAAGATTTTCTACCAATCTCGTATCCAGCAACTGCCCGCCTTTATATAGGATGGGATAGGCCACCGCCGCAATCTGGGAATTGAGGTCTTTCAAGGCCCTTAGGGTTTCCAGATGGATGTCAGAGCTTTCAAAACTATCCTCAAAACCCTCCCGCAATCGTTTGAGGTGCTTTTTGCGACTTTTTCGCTCTTTATTGGCCATTGCCGACTTTTCTTCCATCAGCAAACGTGCACATTCAATGTCTTCGGTCAGCAATACATTAAACGCTACACTCATATTAGCGATTACCCGCTCGTGCAGATCCTGCAATTCGTTCCAACCGGCCGTGGAGAATTTAAGGCGCTTTTGGGTTTTTATTTTTGCCAGATGCAACAGTTTTTTGGCAACAATATCTCCCGCCACTTCAAGATTAATTGAATATTCGGTCAGCTCGCGCACGTGGCGGGCCTGACTTTTACTCATTTTGTCCAACGGAATTTTTGCAGCATAGCGCCTGATATTACTAAGGGCCGAGTTTACGGTTTTGTCCAGTAACTGCAAAACCTTGATGCGTTCATTATCTCCGCTTTCATAAAGCTCCATAACCGGACGCGTCATCATTTCAACGATTTCGCTCATTCTGAGCACTTCACGCGTTAGACTGGCTATGGCCATTTGCGGATTATTTATCACCTTGTCATCAAGGGCGCTGATCGGTTTTAACAGGTCAGCTTTATCGCTGGCTATTGGATCAGGCAGCAGGGCGCGCAACGGTTTTTCCAACAGCCCGACAAATGGCAAAGATGAAAACAACAATACGATATTAAATGTCAGGTGTACTGAAACCAGAACCTGTCCGCTTCCAAATCCGCTCAACCACAAAAGGATCGGGCTATTATTTACCAGAACAAGCGCAAGAATTGCTCCGGTTCCACGTAAAAACAGATTGCCGAGCGGAACTCGGCGAGCCTTGTTTGACATGCCTCTTGATAGCCAGATTGCCAAAAGAGCGCTGCCAAGATTTGCCCCGAGAATAAGCGACACCCCGGCAATTACCGGCAAAACTCCAAGGGAGACAAAGGTAACGAACATTAAAATCGCCGCTACACTGGAGTGCATGATGAACGTAATTGCAGCTCCCACCAGAAACGCCGTAACATAATCGGCTTGCAAATATCCGGCAATCGCAGGCAAAAATGCCCCGTTTCTGATCGGCCCCATTGCCTCGCCAATTAGCCTTAGTGCCAGCAATATAAAGGCAATTCCAAGCAATATCCGGCCCACTTGACGCAGAGTCTGGCTGGGCACTTTCAAAAACAGATACCCCCCGCTGACCAGCAAAACCGGGATCATCCAGCGCAAATCAAAGGTTAGAACCTGAATTACCATTGCCGAGCCAAAATCCGCCCCAAGCACAACCGCCAGTCCGCCGGCCAACGTCAGCAGGCCAGTGCCGGTAAATCCGGCAGCCAAGAGAGTTGATGCGGTGGCGCTTTGCAAAACAACGGCCAACAGAATTCCGGCCATGGCTGTGCGAAACCGGCTGTCTTTATGTCGGGTGATAATGCGCTTGAACCCAGGTCCCATGGCTCTTTCGATGCCGGTTTGCACCATGCGTACTGCAAACAATAACAGCATTGTTGCTCCGGCCAGATTCAGCAAAAATATCAGAATTGTCACGTACGGATCTCCAGAATTTTATATGCGGACCGGTTCACCGGAAAGTGTTTACTTAACCTGCTCATTTGCGTTTTTTTTTCTTCTGCTGAGTATTTATTGGGTTCTCTGCCACAAGATTATTGTTTGCAGCTTTGATTTTTTCTTCGGCTGCAATGACTTCGATTTCCCAGCTTTTCATCGCTTTTGCAAAGTCCTGGGACAGCGCTTTGTCGGTGATAAAGCAGTCAATATCTGTTGGAGCGCAAGCAATGATCGGTGCGCGCAGCCCGATTTTAGTGGCGTCGGCCATCATGATGCATTTGTGGGCATGTGAGGAAAAACTCTGGGCAAGCTCGGCCTCTAATGAATTATTGAGCAAAAAGCCGCGTTTTTCATCAATTGCCACGCTTGAGAGGATGGCAAAATCCATGGTGAATTTTTCGACAAATTTTTGGGTGACGCTGCCAAAAGTCCCCCCCAGCTCGTCTTGTAGCTCTCCACCGGCCACAAACACCCGGTTTTGATTATGGTTCATCAATATCTGGGCAATGGAGAGGGAATTGGTGACGATCGTCAGGTTTTTTTTTGCCCTTAAGGCTTCGGCGACAAATATCGTTGTTGATCCCACATCTAAAAACAGCGATGAAGAATCTTCAATCATTTCTGCCAGAACAGCCGCCATTTTGAATTTTTGATCGGACTGTTCACGAATGCGCAGGTGAATGGGGGAGGAGCTTTGCTCAAGTGCCAGATAAACCCCTCCGTGGGCGCGAGAAACCGTTCCGTCCCTGGAGAGTTTTTTCACGGTGCGACGAACAGTTTCCTCAGAAACATTCATGATGTCGGCCAGATGCGAGGTGCGTGCCGATCCGCCAAGCCTGCCAAGAGTATCAAGCAACTCAAGAGCGCGATGGGTTTTTCGCTCCCCTGAGGATTTTTTTGGTTTTCCCGATGTGACAGACCCTAGGCCCATGGCTAATGACCGTGTTTGATTTCATGAGAATGGTGAACTCGTCTAAAAACCACAAAATCGCTCTAAAGTCGAGGGTTTTTGGTTGAAAAGGTGTCGTTTATAAGGGTAATTATGTGTTTGTAATTAATTTGTCCGGCCGGGGTTCGGTTAATGGGCATTTCAAATGAAATCAGAATTAGCGACAGGGGTGATTATAAGTGGTTGAGGCAAAAAATGTTCTGGTCATTATTATTGATCAATTGCGTGCTGACTGTGTGGAGGGCGCACTTGCAAACCATGTTGATTTGCCAAATATTGACGCTCTTAAAAAAGATGCGGTGACCTTTGCCTCCCATTTTTCGGTGGTAAATCCCTGCGGTCCCTCGAGAGCTTCTATTTTGACCGGCCAATATGCCATGAACCATCGTTCGGTTCGCAATGGTGCACCTTTGGCATCGGGAATTTCCAATATTGCTCTGGAAGCTCGCAAGAAGAATTATGAGCCATTATTGTTTGGATATACCGATACCAGTCTTGATCCTCGCGATCTGCATCCCAATGACCCAGACCTGAAAACCGATGAAAATGTGCTGCCGGGATTTCGAGAAATTCTAGAAATGCGTTGGCTTAGCTCTTATCCTTGGCGTGCCGATCTCTTGGCTAAGGGCTATGATATATCCGACCCGAAAAATATATACGTGCCTGTACCAGACCAACCCAACCAGCCACCGCGCCCTGATGATCCCGCGCTATATAGTGCTAATGATAGCGGTGCCGCTTTTTTGACCAACCGGTTCATATCGGAAATGTCGGTGCGCACTGATAAAAGTTGGTTTGCTTTGCTGAACTTTATCAGCCCGCATCCGCCTTTGGTTGCTCCACCCCCCTATAATTCCATGTATGACAAAACAAAAATTCCGATGCCACAGCGTATGGATTCCATGGCCGATGAAATGGCAGTGCATCCGTTTTTGCATCATGCCGCTGTCCGGTTTGGCGCTAAAAACATGTCCCCGTTCTGTCAGGATCAGATAGACTCTGAAAACGATGATGATGTGCAGATGCTGCGCGCGGTCTATCTTGGAATGGTTAGCGAAGTTGATGCGCATATTGGGCGTGTGGTGGAATTCCTTAAAAAAAGCGGCCAGTACGACAATACTTTGATTATTCTTCAGGCCGATCATGGGGAAATGCTGGGCGATCATCACATGTGGGATAAGATGCATGTATTTGACCCTGCATACAAAGTGCCGTTGATAATTAGGGATCCCAAAAATACCGCTGCCCACGGCACCATTGTTAAGGCTTTTTCTGAATCAGTGGACATTGCGCCAACAATTCTTGATTGGATCGAACAACCAATTCCCACGGAGATGGACGGAATTTCTCTAAAACCACTTCTTGAAGGAAAAATGCCAAAAGACTGGCGTGATTTTGTTCATCTGGAGTTGGATTTTGGCGATCCGCTTTACCCTTCAATCTGGCAAAAGCAGCTCGGGATCAGTCTTGATGAGGCCAATCTGGCCATATTGCGTGAGCATAAATTTAAACTGGTACATTTTAACGGGAATATGGACCCGCTTTTATATGATATGGAAGCTGATCCCAACGAAATGAATAATCTGGCCGGCAGGCCAGAATTTGCGCCTGTATTGCTGCGACTGACGCAAAAACTGCTCAGCCATCGCATGAAACATCAGGACAGAACGTTGGGTAAAATCCGGATAACTTCGGATGGGGCGATGGGATCTTTAACCCGCTAAGTTTTTTGAATTTTTGTTTGCCCACAAGTAGCTTTGCACTCAAATATCAATGCCTGCGGAATAATTTTCATTTGTGATGCTCTGCAGATTTCTTTGTTATTGCGAGCGCCCCATTTTGAGGAGCGCTGCAATACAATACCGGTGCTTTGATTTTATCAAAACCTGAAAGGTTTTTCAAAAATCTATTTATCCTGGTTCATCAACTCCTGCCAGCGATGGCAAGCAACATTGTGACCTTTTCCAGATGCCTCCAGCTTTGGCTCATCCTGGCGGCAAATATCAATCGCGAACGGACATCTGGTTTGAAATTTGCAACCCGGAGGCGGATTTGTGGGGGAGGGGATTTCCCCTTCCAGCTTTTGCGCCTTGCCCCGATCATCCGGATCAAGAGATGGAATGGCCGACAACAGGGCTTTGGTATAAGGATGTTTGGGGCTCGCAAACAATTGCCGGGTTGGTGCAGTTTCCACCAACCGGCCCAAATACATAACTGCCACCTGAGAGCATATGTGGGCAACCACGCTAAGATCATGGGAGATGAACAAAAATGTCAGCCCCATTTCCTGCTGAATTGATTTTAACAGATTTAACACATCGGCCTGTATCGATACATCAAGCGCTGCAACGCTTTCATCGGCTACAACAAATTTTGGTCGCGATACCAAAGCACGGGCAATTGAAATTCGCTGGCGCTGGCCGCCGGAAAATGCGTGGGGGAAACGGCGAAGATGCTCAAGATTAAGGCGGCATTTCGCGGCAATTTCGCGAACCCTCTCATCAGTTTCTTCCCTGCTGGCAGTCAGGCCCATCACTTCTAGAGGTTCGGCAATAATATCGCGTACGGTCATGCGCGGGCTTAGCGCTGCATAGGGGTCCTGAAATATCAATTGCGCCCGGGAGCGATATTCCTTTAGCTCGTTTTTTTCAATTGTCGCCAGATCATAGCGTTTTTCCCCATCATCATAGGTCAGTTTTCCTCGGGTGATAGGAACTGCGCGTAACAGGGCGCGCCCAAGTGTAGTTTTTCCAGAACCAGATTCTCCCACCAGGCCAAAAAAACTGCCCGGTGCTATGTCAAGGTTAACGCCTTCAACGGCTCGAACAACCGGGCGTTTGCCAAATCCGCCGCCACGTAGGCCAAAATGCACGGCAAGATCGTTGACTGAAATTAGAGGTGTTTCACTGTTCGTTTCGTTCATTTCTTTTGTGCCTCCAGCTGCACCAGATGGCACGCGACCCTGTGGTTTTCAGACACATCGAAAAATTGCGGTATTTCAACGGTACATTTGCCCTCAATAGCCACAGAACATCTTGTGTTGAATACGCATCCGGGCGGCCTCTCCAGCGGGGAGGGAATATCCCCGGGGATTGGCTCCAAAGGAGCATCAAGATCATCCATTCGGGGCAGGGCTGCAATCAACCCTTTAGTATAGGGATGGGCGGGAGTGCGAATAACTTCGCGCACCGTCCCCTGTTCCACTAACCGCCCCAGATACATCACAGCAACATCATCAGCTGTCTGGGCAATCACCCCCAGATCATGGGTAATGAAAATAATTCCCATGCCAAAATCATCCACCAGATCTTTCATCAGGTCGATAACCTGAGCCTGAATGGTTACATCGAGCGCCGTTGTCGGCTCATCAGCAATCAACAGTTTTGGTTTCGTCGACAAGGCCATGGCAATCATTGCCCGCTGGCGCATACCCCCGGAAAGCTCAAAAGCAAATTGTTTAAAACGGGTCGAAGCATCAGAAATACCAACCCTGTCCAGCATTTCAATGGAAACTTCGGTCGCCTTTTTTATCGACATATCAGTGTGGATTTGCAATTGCTCGGTCATGTGATCGCCAATAGAGATTGCTGGAGCGAAACTGGCCATTGGTTCCTGAAAAATCATTGATATGGCCCCGCCACGCACCACTTTCATTTCGGTGGTGGATTTTAGGTCCATAATTTCTATTTCTTCATTTTCCAGATGTAGCGAAATGCTGGTTTTGTCCCCATAAACGGCATTGGAGGGATTAAGCTTCATCAGTGCTTTAGCAGTAACCGATTTGCCCGATCCGCTTTCTCCCACCAGCCCCATCACCTTGCCCGCTTTTAGGGAGAAGGACACGTCATCAACGGCGGTAATGCGCCCCTCATCCGTGTCAAATTGCAGTGTCAGGTTTTTAACGTCAATAAGAGAACTCATTTGCCGGCATCTCCATAGGGGTCGGCCGCATCGCGCAATCCATCACCCACAAATACGAATGCCAGTACCAGCATTATGAAAACCACAACCGGAATGAAATACCACTGATAATTGAGCATGACATCGGCATTGGTAACGCTTTGAAGCATAACTCCCAGCGAGTTTACCGGGTCTTTCAGACCAAGTCCGATAAAGCTGAGCGCGGTCTCAGACAGCACCATATAGGGGAAGGTAATAATAAGATCGACAATGATATAGGAGGTGAAACTTGGCAGCAGATGGCGTCTGATTACGTGTCCGGCAGAAGCCCCACACAATTGCGCCGCCAGCACGTATTCCTGATTGCGCTCGGTCAGCAGATGGGTTCTGACCCGCCGGGCCAAGGTTGGCCAGCCGATGAAGCCCAATATCATCGAAATAACGAAGAATCGCATTTCTGCGCTCCACGTATCAGGGATAAAGGCAGCGATTGCCATAAAAAGAGGGATGCCAGGTATCGTTCGTACCGCATCTGTGAGCATTTGCAGTGATGAATCGATCCAGCCCCCATAATACCCGGAAAGCCCCCCGATAGCTAATGCCAGCACGAAGGCGATAAACACCCCGATTGTACCAACGGCCAATGAAGTATTGATGGCATGCAGGGTTCGCGAGAAAATATCCTTGCCTGTGGCATCGGTTCCAAAGATGTGGATCATGCCTTCATCGACACCAAACAGGTGGGTATCAAATGTAAAGCCCGGTATTCTAAAATCAAAATTATCCCCCGGAAGATCCACATTGAAGTTAAAGTATTTATATTTAGAACCTTCAACAAAAAACTCCACATAACGTCGCTCATTGCGGTTAATTTCAGTTATCCAGCGAAAATTGGTCGCCACGGAGCGACTGCGCTCAAACGAATAAATGAACGGTCGAAACGAACATCCATTTTCATCGCAAAATTTTGGAATTTGCGGAGCCCCGTTCAGATATGCATCGTTGCGGCCTGCAATTGTTGGATCATACGGTGTTAGGAAAGGAGCAAAAATTCCGGATAGAATTAAAAAAATCAACACGAACGCACCAACCATTGCCGCTTTTTGTTTTTTGAAGCGCGTCCAGATCAATTGCCCTTGACCAGCGGTGAAATACGCTTCCTTGAGCTTTTGTTTTTTTTGGTTGTCTATGGTTTTTGTTTCTGACATGTCGCTTACCCTATTATGCTTCGGCGAATGCGTGGATCAGTAAGCGCCAGCGCAATATCCGTCAGGAAGTTTATGGTTACGATGGTTGCCGTCAGCAGAAAAATAATAGCCCCTGCCAATTGCTGGTCATTTGATCGGGCCAGTGCCTCAATCAAGAGTGATCCGGCTTCTGTCAGGGTCAGGATCAGCGCAATAATCGGCAATTCGTTGAAAATCCGGTTCATATCAAACCCGAGGGAATTGATGATCGGTGTCAAAGCGTGTTTTGCAGGATAGCGCAGTAATAATCTTGAGCCGGAAACCCCGCGCGCTGCGGCGGCTGTTACATATAGTTTTCCAATCTCATCAGACATTAATGCTCTGACGGTCTGGATAGCAAAAGCTGTTGCAGACCAGCCAAGAATGATCACTGGCAGCCAGGCTCTCGACAAGAAATTCATCAGTTTGTCAAAGGACCAGGCGGCATCTCGAAACTCCTTGGAAAATAGCCCGGTAAGTGATTCACCAAACACCATGGTCGAGAACAACATGATCATCAGCGCGAGCAGAAAGTTTGGCAGTGCCAGACCAAGATAGCTGATTAGACGAAGAGAATTGTTCAGGTATGGGTTGTTTGATGTGGCAGAAATTATGCCCACCGGAATGGCGATGGAATAAGCTAAAAGCAATGCGGAAAGCGTGATGCCAAGGCTTAGCCAGAATTTTTGGCCCAAAAGCTGGGAAATATCGATGCGCAATATGCAGCTATCGCCAAACTTGCCCTGAAAGGCATTATATATCCAGTCGACCCAGCGCACAACATATGGCCGATCAAGGCCAAGACGTACTCTTTCGCCTTCAATATCGGCAATTGAAATTGGGCTACCTTGGGTGTTTTTGAAAGCCAGATAGCGTTCTGCACAATCCCCCGGGACTAATTCCATCAAAGAAAAAACAATGAATGAAACAAAGATCATGGTGAACATTGCCATGCCGGCGCGAACCATGGTGAATTGAGCGAACTTATACATTTGTTCTCTGCATCATTTTTCCCTCATTATTCTTTTGAACGTGCGCAGTATTTGATTTTTATTCTTATTTTTCGCATATGCCTTTGTCGGCACAATCGTTGTTTTTTGTTTTATTCTGCTTGCCTGAAAAATCGGTGCCCAATTTTGCCAGACTGACGTCAGCTTAATAAACTATGCATTTGAACTTGGTTTTATGCAAGCCGGCAAAAAATCCCGGTCTTTATGTTAGTGGGCGACCGAAGCCGCCCACTTTAGTTTTAAGATTATTTTATAGACGATTGATTACTCGTCCAAATACCACTGTGGACCGCGGTATGGGTATGTCCGATAGAACTCAAATCCCCAGGTTTTGAATACGGGGAAGTTTTTCAGAGCGTTACGGTTATAAACTGGTCCCGGAGCGTTGACTGTACCAATGAACAGCAGGCTTTCTGCCATTGCTTTGGACAGTTTTGAACCAAGTGCGTTGGATTCATCGGTTCCAGGAGCAAGTCCCAAGAAGGCATCAATGTCAGCGCTGATCTGCTGAACATATTCTGGTGGTTCAACACCAGCACTACCATTTGATTCAACCCATTCGCCCCAAAGCATCCCAGTGCGTGCACCAAAATAATCAGCAAATGGCGGTGTCCAGGAGGTTGAGCTACCAAGAACCACGGCTAGGGGTTGGCCTTTGCCCCAGATGCCAATATCCAGCTGGTTGGAAGATTGAGCTGAGCGATATTCATCATCGGTTACTTCTTTAACCGTACTCTGAACACCAACATTGGCCCACTGTTGACCAACAAGTTCAACCACCTGGCCAGAAACGCCCTGAGTTGAGAATTGTAGGTTAACCACCAGTTTTTCGCCATTTGGTAATTCACGGAAACCATCGCCATCGGTGTCAACCATGCCGATTTCATCCAACAGAGATTTTGCTCCATCTGGATTAAATTCGATAGCAAACGAACTGCTGCTGGCATCAACAAAATCAGGTACCGGAGAGAAGCCTACATATTGACGAGCTTCGCCAAGACCAAAGAACACCACTTCATTAAGTTCATCGCGGTCCATGGCGATGGACATAGCTTCGCGGAATTTTATGTTACTAAACAATTCGCGTTTGCCAAGATCTTCGACAGTTATATTAAACGCAAAAGTGGCCATTCCGATTGAAGGAATGAGTTCAACCGTGTAATCACCCTTTTCTTGATTTTCCAGCAGGATTGGCGCTGAAGGCAGAGCCAAGGATTGCAGTTTATAGTCTACTTCTGCATTGATCAGCTTAAGGATGCGAACTTCATTTTCAGAAACATATGTTTCGTCTTGCTCGCTGATATAGGGCAATTGATTACCCGCTGTATCCACCTGAAAGAAGTATGGATTGGCCACATAGGTGCGCCCATCGGTGGTATCGCGAACAGTCATATATGCTTCAAGACTTGGCATAACGTCTGCGGGCAGACCTGCAACCAATTCAGGCTGAGCCAATAGAGGCGTTGGTGTATCCGTCCAGTCTGAATTGCCGTAATACGCAGCAATTGCAGCATAGCCGTTTTCAAAGCCAAGCGATTGAGCCAACTCATCGGCGTTTGGATTTAATTCCGGGTGGAATTGACCAAGGAATTCTTTCGACTGGAACCCTTGGGCAAAACTAGTGGCAAACTGGCTTAAAAGACCCGGTTTTGGTGATGGCAGGTTGAACTGCACAGTTTGATCATCTACGACCACAACTTCCATTCTCTCACCGGCAACCAAAGCATATCCCGGAGGAGAAGCTTTTACATTAGTGTCCATAAGCAGGTTGTCGTACCAGAATTTCACGTCATTGGCAGTGAAAGGAGTGCCATTTGACCATTTATGCCCTGCGCGCAGGGAAAAGGTAAGTTGGGTGAAATCATCGTTCCATTCCCAGCTCTTTGCAACATTTGGTACAATGGTCTGCAAATCGTCAGAATAGCGCACGAAGTTGACGTGGCGAACTGAAAGCAGATCGGAAGTTCCTGCTTCAGTGGCGTTTGAAATCATATCAAACGTACCACCATATTTGCCAATTGAATCATATGGTGCAACAACCAATGGCTCAGACGGTAGGCGTTCAGCAAGTGGTGGCAATTCGCCATTGCCACGGATTCTTGCGTTTAATGCCGCAATGTCAGGGTTCTCAGAAAATTCCAGAGTACAGCCCGTAAGCTCCTGAAATTCGGCTAGTTCATACTGTTGTGGGAAGGCGCCAGCGGCAACCCCACCCATATCGGAGACCGTCACTGCTGGGCAACCGCCATTTTGCGCTGCCTGCGCAAAGCCGGTTAGCGCCAGTAGCGCGACACCTGAAAGAAGTATTCGTTTCATAACATTTCCTCACTGTTTTTTTTCGGTTTAGTCTTTTTGTGCCATTCATTTAAAGTTGTTCAACGCCTGGGTAGAATTTTATTGGATCACAATCCGTTTCCCACGATCACATTGCTTGTTAGGACTTAAGTCATTTTCCACCGGAAAATTTGACCGTGATGTCATTTTAACGTCTGGCACGGGAGTTTGTTTTTTAATTTCCTCCAGAAAAAACCATCCCCCGCAAACCCGCCTTTGTCAATCTAAAGACAGGGAGCATGAATAATAATGAACAAGTCTGATTGATCTGTCAAGAAATTTTCATGATGAGCTTGGTAGAGGGAATTCTCTTTTGGTATCAATAGTTTCTGGTGAGTTTTATCAGTAAAACCAAGCATGTTGCGCTTTGTTTTCTATTTTATAATACCGAAATATTGGGTGAAAATTGCATCAATTTGAGCATGGTTTCACGTTTAGAAGTAGGCCTAGGGATTATGAAATTCTAATGTTTCAGGTTGGTTTTTTTGATCCAGACATCCGTTTAAGGGGCAAATAAAAATATCTGCTCATGGAGCGTTTTCAGGATAAGCGGTTCTGATTATCCGGTACGAAAGCGCGACCAACAAA
>CAZMVQ010000030.1:0-9482 GCA_964569865.1 uncultured Devosia sp. | reverse complement strand
AGCGTTTTCAGGATAAGCGGTTCTGATTATCCGGTACGAAAGCGCGACCAACAAAGATTTAGTTCGTAGGTATTGGCTTAAATACTGTCCTGAAATAATTGAGTGACATTTTCCACTGTAAGTTCCACCGGATTGCCACCACATGAGGGATCTTTTAAGGCCATTTCTGTCAATTCGCCAATGCGATTTGTATCGACTCCAAGCCCGGATAACCTGTCCGGTACTCCAAGGTCGGCCCTTAAATTCATCACATAATCATAAAAACCATCAAAGCCGCCATCAATGCCAAGATAGTTGGCCGCTTCGCCAATTTGGTTTTCAATCATTGGTCGATTTAGCTTTAGAACCGGCGGAATTACCACCGCATTGGTCATGCCATGATGGGTATTATAGACAGCACCGATGGGGTGGGAGAGGGCGTGCACTGCCCCAAGGCCTTTTTGAAAAGCCGTTGCCCCCATCATTGCCGCGCTCATCATATGCGCCCGCGCTTCAATATCTCCGGCGTTTTTTGCGACCCGTGGCAAATATTCCTTTACCAGCCGCATGCCTTCGAGGGCAATTCCCTGACTCATGGGATGATAATGGGGGGATGAAAATGCCTCCAGACAATGGGCGAACGCATCCATGCCGGTGCCAATTGTTATAATTCGTGGCATGCCAACGGTTAGTTCAGGATCGGCAATCACGATGGATGGCAAAACTTTGGGATGAAAAATTATCTTTTTCACATGGGTAACGCTATCGGTAATAACGCTGGCCCGCCCGACTTCTGATCCGGTGCCGGCAGTGGTTGGCACTGCAATAATCGGAGCAATGGCATCAGCGTCAGCCCTGCTCCACCAGTCGTCAACATCTTCAAAGTCCCAGATCGGACGGGTTTGTCCGGCCATAAAGGCCACCATTTTGCCCAGATCAAGCCCGGAACCACCACCAAAGGCAATCACTCCGTCATGGCCACCGGCATTATAGGCCTTTACGCCAGCTTCTAGATTTAACTCGTTGGGATTGGGATCAACCTCGCTAAATATTGCAGCCCCAAGCCCGTTTCTATTCAAAAGCGCCAGCGCATTTTTGGTGATCGGCAGATCGGCCAGACCTCGATCAGTAACCAAAAGGGGTTTTTTGATGTTGCAATCTGCACATGCCTGAGCGATTTCGCTGATGCGCCCGGCGCCAAATTTTATTGCGGTGGGGTAGGACCAATTGCCAGTCAGTTTCATTTTATTAAACGCCTTCTATTCAAATTTTCTTCAAGTGATAGGATTTGGTGCGGGTTAGATTGTGATATCCGATTTGGGACATTGCACCGCCACGTCCGGTGTTTTTGCATCCGCTCCAGCACAGGCCGGGGTCAATATAATCGGCCCGGTTCATAAAGACGGTGCCGGTCTCGATTTGGCGACCGATTTTAGCGGCCCGCTCAACATCACTGGTCCAAAGCGATGCGGTAAGGCCAAATTCGCTGTCATTCATCAACTCGATTGCCTCCTTGTCGGAATTGACTTTCATAATCCCTACAACCGGGCCAAAGCTTTCATCTTTCATTACCCGCATATCATGGGTGACATTGCTCAATATCTGCGGCGTCAGATAGGTGCCCCCATCATCCTCATCAAACTTGGGGATATGAGTTTTTGCACCATCGGCCACAGCTTCTGAAATTTGCGCACGCACCTCATCAGCAAAGCGAACAGAAGCCATTGGCCCAAGAGTTGTTTCTTTATCCAGTGGATTGCCAAGCTTGTAAGCTGAAACGATTTTCACCGCTTTTTCTAAAAACTCATCGTAGAGAGAGGCAGCTACATAGATGCGCTCAATGCCGCAGCAGCATTGGCCGGAATTAAACATCGCCCCGTCAATCAAAGTATCGACGGCCCCATCAAGATCGGCATCTTCCATAACATAGCCCGGATCTTTGCCGCCAAGTTCTAATCCCAGCGATGTAAATGTGCCAGCGGCCGCGCGTTCCATGGCGACACCGCCGCCTACTGATCCGGTGAAATTAACAAAACCAAAACTCTTCGCCGCGATCAAATCTGAAGTGGTGCCATGGTCCAAAAACATGTTCTGAAAAATATCGGCAGGAATTCCGGCCGCAACAAAGGCTTTTTCCATGCGCTCCCCAACTAACAATGTCTGGGTGGCGTGTTTTAAAATCACCGCATTGCCAGCAATTAAAGCCGGTGCAACGGTGTTGATGGCTGTCATATATGGATAATTCCATGGTGCAATTACCAACACTACCCCATGGGGTTCGCGCTCAATACGGCGTTCAAACCCGTCGCTTTCTTCAACGACAATCGGTTTTAAGGCCTCCTTGGCGATTTCAGCCATATAGGAGGCTCGTTCATTAAACCCGCTAAATTCGCCCCCATATCTTATGGGGCGGCCCATCTGCCATGCCAGTTCGGTAACTATTTGGTCGTTCATTTCACCGATTTTTGCGACCCCGGCCATCACCAGTTCAATGCGCTTCTCAATGGGCAGTTGGCTCCATTGTTTTTGGGCATCTTTGGCGCGCTCAATTGCCGCTTTTGCGTCATCAAGGCTGATAATAGGGCGTTCAGCATAAACTGACCCGTCAATGGGTGAGATGCATTTAAGAGTTTTTGTCATTTTGTGTAATTTCCGTTCAGGCGCGTTCAAAACCACGGGCTATTTCATAATCCGTAACCACTTTGTCAAATTCTTCGATTTCCCACGTGGCACAGCGATAATAATGTTCAACCACATCATCTCCCATGGCTTCACGCAGCATTTTTGAGCTCTTTAGGGCATCCGCTGCATCACGCAGATTGGCAGGGATGTGGTCAACTGTTTTTGCTTTATAGGCATCCCCGGTTAGAGGCGGACCCAGTTCTAGTTTTTCCTCTACTCCCTTTAACCCGGCAGCCAGTTGGGCGGCCATAGCCAGATAGGGGTTCATGTCCGACCCGCCAATGCGGCATTCCACCCGGACAGCTTTGGTGTTTTCTCCACAAAGCCGAAAACCCGCCGTGCGGTTATCCACCGACCAGGCGGTGCCCGTGGGGGCAAAAGTTCCCTTTTGAAAGCGTTTATAGGAGTTGATATAGGGGGCTAGAAAACAAGTGTAATCCGGCGCATATTTAATCATTCCCGCCACGTAGGAACGCATGGTATCAGACATGCAATGGTCTTTGTCCGCATCATAAAAAACCGGCTCATCCCCCCTCCAGAGCGACTGATGCACGTGGGAGGCGCTGCCAACCCTGTCCTTGTGCCATTTTGGCAAAAATGTCGCCGCGTGTCCGTTCTGCCATGCAATTTCTTTTACCGCATGTTTGGCAATGGTATGATAATCGGCGCAATTCAGCGGTGCGCCATAGCGGATATTTAACTCTTCCTGCCCCGCTTCGGCTTCACCCTTGGTATTTTCCACCGGAATCCCTGCCGCAAATAAATGGTTGCGGATCGGGCGCATAATCGCCTCTTCCTTGGTGGTCTGCAAAATATGATAATCTTCATTATAGGCGCTGATCGGCTCCAGATTCTGAAAGCCGTCGGCCCGTATTTCATCAAGTGATTTCGCGAACAGAAAAAATTCCAGCTCGGTGGCCATCATCGCAGAAAGACCCATTTTTTCCAATCGGGCAATCTGGCGTTTAAGCACAGCGCGGGGCGAATGGGTGACATCATCATGGGTGGTATGATCCAGCACATCGCACAGCACCATCGCGGTGCCTTGCAGCCATGGAACCGGGCGAAGGGTGCTTAAATCCGGCTTCATCACATAGTCGCCATAACCCGTCTGCCAGCTTGTTGAAGCATAACCATCGGGCGTTGCCATTTCCAGATCGGTCGCCAGCAGATAATTGCAGCAATGGGTTTCCTCCCACGCGCTATCAATAAAATGTTGAGCGTGAAAACGCTTGCCCATCAATCGTCCCTGCATATCCACAAGGCAAACCAGAACGGTGTCGATTTCTGCGCTGGCAACTTGTTTTTTTAGGTCTTCAAAAGAAAGGTTTGCGGGCATGATGATTGTTTCCTGTCAAGATTTCTGCCCGGAAAAAAACCCGGGCAGATTTAGTGCTGTAAGTTTTTGCCCGGATTTTACCCGGGCAGTTTTTTTGTTGTAAGTTCTTCCCGAACAGTTTCGCCCGGGAAGAGATTATTTATCAACCGTAGCGATAGGGCCGTCCGGCTTTTACCATGGTGTCGTTATAGTCTTTGAAGATCTGAACCACTTTGGCTTTGATTTCACTTTCCTGAGCAATTTCATCCCAGAAAACCAGAGCCGCAGCTTCAACTTCTGCCCATTCTTCATCGGGCACAGTTGTCAGTTCCATCTTGGTGCCGTTAACCCGAAGGTCGGCTTCGCCACCCCAATACCACCACTGGCGATAATAGTGAGAGCTGTCGGTTGCCATTTTGAGCAGTGTCTGCAAATGGGCAGGCAGCTCGTTATAGCGATCCATATTGGCAAAGAACGAACCAGCCCACGCTCCTGAAATATTATTGGTCAGGAAGTAGTTGGTCACATCAGCCCAGCCCACCGTATAATCTTCGGTGATGCCTGACCATGCGATGCCATCAAGTTCGCCGGTCTGTACGGCAACTTCAATGTCTTCCCATGGCAGAGTTACAGGAACCACACCAAACTGGGTCAAAAAGCGCCCGGCGGTGGGGAAGGTAAATACCCGCTTGCCGCTAAGATCGGACAGCGAACGGATAGGGTCGACAGTGGCAAAATGGCACGGATCCCACGAACCGGCGGAAATGTGCTTAACGCCGACTTTGGCGTATTCTGCCTCCCAGATTTCACCAAGTCCATACTGGTTGAACAGCACAGGCACATCCAGCGAATAACGGCTGGCAAAGGGGAAATAACCGCCAAAAACGGTCACTTCGGTTGGTGAAGCCATGGAATCATCATCAGATTGCACCGCATCTAGTGTGCCGCGCTGTACAGCCCGGAACAGTTCAGATGTTGGCACCAGCTGATCGGCAAAGAACAGCTCGATTTCCATCTCGCCATTGGCTGCCTTGTTAAAGGCATCAATTGCCGGTTTGATAACATGGGCGGCAAGGGCCGGACCTGCATAGGTCTGCATCCGCCACTTGATCATCGACTGGGCGTGAACTGCGGGAGCTGAAAGCGCTGCTGCACCTGTTGCTCCGGCCACCCCGGCCTTTTTTAGAAAACTACGTCTGTTAGTCATAGTCACTCCTCCTTTTTTATTAGTCTTGTTGGTAGTCTAGAATTATCTCGAATAAACCAAATTCGGCAGCCAAAGGGCGAGCTGGGGAAATACCATCACCAGAACCAATGCTAATAACATTACGCCGACAAACGGAATAATCGAGCGGTAAATATCCATTAATGACACCTCTTTTGGTGCCATTGCCCGCATTAAAAACAGGTTATACCCGAACGGGGGCGTCATATAGGCAATCTGGGATGTTATTGTATAAAGAACCCCGTACCAGATCAAATTAAATCCAAGCAGATCAACCAGTGGAATATAAAGCGGGGCAACAATAACCAGCATTGCCGTATCGTCCAAAAACGTGCCCATCAAAAGGAATGAAAGCTGCATCAGGATCAAAACTTCCCACGGTCCAAGAGCCAGTTGGCCGATGAAAAATCCCTCGATTGCTTTCACAGCACCCAAACCATCAAACACTGCCCCAAAAGCCAGCGCTGCCAGAATAATCCACATGAACATGCACGATATGCCAAGGGTTTTGCGCATGGTTGCTTCCATCACTTTTCCATTCAGCCGCCCCTTGACCAAAGCTGCAAATGTTGCCGCCAGTGCACCAACTGCCGAGCTTTCAACCAACGAGGTAACCCCCATCAAAAACAAACCCGTCATCATGACAAATATAAACAGTGGTAATAGACCAGCCCGCAAAAGTTTGAGCTTTTCCCGCATGGGCATCTGGCGCTCTTCAGCCGGTAATATGGGCCCAAGTTCAGGCTGAGCCTGACAGCGCACAATGATATATATGATGAATAGCGAGGCCATCATCAGCCCCGGAATTGCTCCGGCCAGCCATAATTGCCCCACCGGCTGGCGCGCAATCATGCCATAAAGCACCAGAACAACACTTGGCGGCACCAATATTCCAAGCGAACTGCCCGCCTGAATGACACCCGTTACCATAATTTTATCGTAACCCCGCTTCAACAATTCGGGCAAAGCTATGGTCGTCCCGATGGCCATTCCGGCAACGCTGAGGCCGTTCATGGCGGATATCACCACCATCAGCAAAATCGTGCCGACCGCCAAACCGCCGCGCAATCCGCCAAACCACACGTGGAACATTTCATATAGATCGTCGGCAATGCCGCTTTCGGCCAGAATATAGCCCATATAGATAAACAGGGGCAGGGTGAGCAGGGGAAACCATTTCATCAATTTCATGGCGGCGCCAAATGAAATTTCAGAACCGCCAACGCCCCAAAGGGTCAGCGAGGCAATGGCTGCAACTGCTCCAATAGCGCCAAATACCCGTTGACCGGTCATTAGCATCAGCATCATTGATGAAAACATCAAAAGGGCAATAACTTCGTAACTCATTACAGATCAACTCCCGAGAGTTTGCTTCCCAGCAGTTCAATTCCCATCAGCTTGGCAATGTCCTGCAACCAGGCCGAAATTGCCTGCAACAGCATTAAAAATATTCCAATGGTCATGATGGATTTTATTGGCCACATGTACGGACGCCATGCAGTGGGGGTACGTTCTAAAAATCCGATTTTTTCGGCCGCCCCTTCAATGCCCCCGGTGAAGAAAGCCACCGCCAGACCCCACCAGAATTCAAACGGATTGGAGCCGAAATATCCAAGAGAATAGGCGGTTGATCCCAGCGCCCCATAAAGCAGAACCAGCAAATAAATGAGAAGAAAAATCACCATAACACTGTCAACGGCAGCTTTCGTGGTGTCTGACCAGCCTCCATAAACCAGATCCATGCGCACATGATCTCCGGTCTGCATGGAATAGGGACCACCCAGTAAAAAATACGCCACCATCAAAAACTGGGCTATTTCAAGGGTCATTTGCGAGGGTACAAAAAAGGTTTTGGAAATTACCGAAAACATCAAAACCGCCATCATGGCAAATATCAGATACATGGCCAGTCGTCCGATAAACCGGTTCATTGAATTGACGCCACGCACATAGGCTCTAACAACCGTAAGCATTTTTATTGCTCCCCGGATGCTGTAGATGTGATTTTTGGCCGGGATTGCGAAATGAGCTGAAAAAGAACATCACAAATTCTTTTTACCCCGTCGCTGTCAGCAAGCAGATCGTTACGCACTTCAATCATCACATTGGGCAGGTTGTTTTTTATCCCGTGTTCTTCAAGAGTATGGGCAACCCCGTCCTCTGGGCCATAGGGCTGGTTGCGTTCGATTTTTATGTCACCAAACATTGACGCTAGCGAGAGCATTTCATCAGCTAACCGGCTATCATTGGAATGTAGAATACCAATTTCCACATCGCGTTTTTGTCCGAAATAAACTGGCGTAAAACTATGGATAGTAACCAGCAGGGGGACGTTGGCCAGAGACTTTTTTTCTGCGATCACTTCATTCAGGGCAGTGGAGAAAGGATTATATATCTGCTCGATTCTAGCCTGCGCCTCGCTAGTGCTAATGTTGACATTGCCCGGAACATCAAACAATTCGCTGCGCGCCGTCATTGCCGAGGCCTCGCCCAAACCGCGATTGCAGTCATAAACCAGACGCGAGATATTTGAATGAACCAACGGCGCATCAAACTTGGAACTTAGACATTTTGCCAGATCAAGCGCGCCGGGATCCCATGCAATGTGGCTACTTTCAATTTCATCTGCCAGCCCTAACCCGTTAAAATACTTCGGAATGTGGCGCGAAGCATGCTCGCACACCAGAACAATCTGGCCAGCTCCATCCCTGTTGATTGTTGCACACGACTTTTCTCCCGAACTTAACAGTTCAGGGGGGAAATCATCAGGAGTGGTGGCGGTCGGTGTTTGCATATGTAAACTATTGTTCACAAGAGACTGGTCTGTCAATAAATTTTCATACTTTTAACAACTGAGTTAGGATAAGTTGTTCAAATAAGTTATGATTGGGGTCGAACGACTTGAATTTTGATACCCTAAATTAAAAAGGATTACCGGTGTGCCAACTTCATTTCGATCTGTGCAAAGTCAGCTTCAAAAGCGTCTGGATGATCTGACGCGGGCCGAAAAGCAATTGGCTCATGTTTTGATGGAAAATTATCCTGCCTCCGCTCTTGGCAGTATAACCGAGCTTGCCCAGCGTTCTGGAGTTTCCACCCCAACCGTTGCCCGTCTGGTGCAAAAACTTGGCTTTGATGGGTTTCCCCAGTTTCAGCAGGCCCTTAGGGCCGAGGTTAGTGCAACCCTTTCCAACCCGATTTCCAAGCATGAAAACTGGGCGCAAAACGCTCCGGGAACCCATATGCTAAATCGCTTTGCCGAAGCGGTGTCCCAGAATATGCGTCAGACATTTTCGCGCATCAGTAGCGAAAAATTTGACGAAGTCTGTGATTTGCTGGCTGATGATGATCGTTCGCTGCATATCGTGGGGGGAAGAATTTCGCGCTCATTGGCTGACTATTTTTTCACCCATATGCAGGTGGTTCGCTCTGGCGTTACTCATATGACGTCAAATTCAAATGCCTGGCCCCATTATATTTTGGATATGAGCGAAGGCGACGTGTTGGTGATATTTGATGTGCGCCGATATGAAAATGATTTGAGGCGGCTGGCGGAAATGACCCATGAGCGCGGGGTAAAAATTATTCTGTTTACCGATCAGTGGGGGTCGCCTGTTTCCAAACTGGCTGCCCATAAATTCAGTTGTCACATCGAAGTTCCCTCGGCTTGGGATAGTTCGGTGGTGACCATGCTGCTGCTTGAGGCGATAATTGCCGAAGTGCAGGGCAGAAATTGGGAAAGCACCAAAGAGCGGATGCGAATTCTGGAAGAATTGTTTGATCGCACCCGCCTGTTTCGAAAGTTCACATAACGGCCCGCAATGGCGTAATGACTGGCCCTTAGGTGGCCTTGTTTTAAAAAACCTCGTAAGTCACCATAGTCATGTCAACTGCCTGGTCGCGTAGCTCGATTAATGCCTGATATTCCGGCGAATTATACCATGCTTTAAGTGTATCCATGTCTGGAAATTGCGCAACAGCAACCACATCATGATCGCTTGCGCCAACCAGAGTATCTCCGGCTTTTCCCTTGGTTAGCAATTCGCCCTTAAAAGGGCCGAAAGTTGGCCCGGCTTTTGCAACATATTCCTGTAATTTTTCCGGGTCTTTGATTTTTGAAGTGGAGACAAAAAAAGCGGTCATGGATATTTCCTGTTTTTGAAATTAATTGCTGATAACAGTTCTGTACAATTATATATAGAATGCGTTGAGGTTATTTCCAGGGTCCATGACCTAGGTGGGACCTAAGCGCCAACGGTTTTGTTTTTCTTCCGGCTA